>NZ_JBDVOT010000259.1:0-21467 GCF_039968975.1 Maribacter sp.
GTAACTACCCACCGTTGAACCAGCTGATTTTTGCTTTGGCGGCGTTACTGGGTGGTAAGAGTATTTTTGGATCTTTATTTGCCATGCGTGCCATCATAATTCTTGCAGATATCGGTATATTCTATTTTGGTAGAAAATTGCTGAAAAACCTAAACAGGTCGCCGCATTTAATATTTTGGTATTTCTTAAACCCCTTGGTAATTGTAGAACTCACAGGTAACCTCCATTTTGAAGGTGTCATGCTATTTTTCTTCATTTTAGCCATGTTTTTATTATCTATAGACAAATGGAAAATTGCGGCAATTGCTCTTGCATGTTCCATATCAATAAAACTAGTACCACTACTATTTCTACCATTGTTCTTCAAATATTTTGGCTGGAAAAAAAGTGTAGTTTTTTATGCCTTTGTGGGTATAGCATCCGTTCTGCTTTTTCTACCTTTTAACACACCCGAATTCATTGACAATTATTCAAAAACCATAAAACTTTGGTTCTCGAATTTTGAGTTTAATTCTAGTATCTACAACATCGCTAAAAAAATAGCGCTGAATTTTGATGCCAAGCCGTGGGAGTTTATTAAAGAATACGGAAAAATTACGCCTATACTTACTATTGCAACAGTAGGTCTCTTTACATTTTTACCTAAAAAATATGACCTGAACAGAGTGCTTTGGTCTATGATGTGGGTGTTGACTATATATTACTTCATATCTACAACGGTACACCCGTGGTATCCAATATTCTTGGTGTTACTTTCTATTTTTACCACCTACAGATATGCAATTATTTGGTCTGCAGCTATTGTATTAAGCTACTTTGCTTATTCTCAGGCTGATTTCAAAGAGAATCTTTGGCTCTTGAGCATTGAATATATTTCAGTGTATGGCTATTTGTTTTATGAAATTGTATCACATAATAACAAAAAGTGAAGTTTTTGTAAAAATTTTGTCTTGAGTGATGTCAAATAAATATTATTTGTACATTTACCCTGTAATGAACGAAAACAACTACATATTATTTAGCAATAAGAGCATTCTTGCTCTTACGCGTCCGTTCATAGCTCGCCGCCGCCGCCCGTAAGGGTTATATATATTTATGGAATTAGGTGAGTCCATTTCCGCACAGAACATCAAAACATTTTTTTTTTACACTTTTAAATTTAACTGGCAATGAACTTAATTGTTGCTAACGAGTCACATTTTAAATACGCCCATGACATTTGCGATACTATCGCTGATTCTGCTAAGGTTCGTGGTACCGGAATTGCAAAACGTACTCCAGAATACATACAGAAAAAACTAGCTAACGGCAATGCTATTCTAGCTTTGGACGGAGATAAATTTGCAGGCTTCTGCTATATTGAAGTTTGGGGACATGAAAAATTTGTAGCCAATTCTGGACTCATAGTACACCCAGACTACAGAGGTCAGGGACTGGCGAAGCGAATTAAAGCCAAGATTTTTGATTTAAGTAGAGAGAAATTTCCAGATGCAAAAATATTTGGAATAACTACCGGTTTGGCTGTCATGAAAATAAATAATGACCTTGGCTACAAACCTGTAACATTCTCTGAACTTACAGATGACCCTGAATTCTGGAAAGGTTGCCAAACTTGCAAAAATTTCGATATTCTTACAAGAACAGAGCAAAAAATGTGCTTATGCACAGGTATGCTTTATGATGGCACCCCTAAGAAGAAAGTTGAAGAATCCAAAGAAATGAACGGCAAGGCATTTACTAGGTTAAAAAGTATAAAAGAGAGTTTGTTTTTGAAAAAGAAATAAGAATATAGAAATCATATTACCAGAATAACTTGAACCAAAAACAGCAATATTCATGGTAGTATTTTTCTCTATTCCACTAACTATCAAACCAAAATAATAATTACCCGGTTTTACCGGAAATGAACATATTACAATGAAAAAATTAGTACTAGCATACAGCGGCGGATTAGATACATCTTATTGCGCCAAACATTTATCAAAAGACAAAGGATTTGAAGTTCATGCCGTTAGTGTTAACACAGGCGGATTTTCATCTGATGAAATAAAGGAAATCGAGAAAAAAGCAATTGAACTAGGTGCAACTTCTTACACCTCAATTGATGCCGTACAGACCTTTTATGACAAAGTGGTGAAGTACCTTATTTTCGGTAATGTATTAAAAAACAACACCTACCCTCTTTCTGTTAGTGCAGAACGTATTGTTCAGGCAATTGAAATTGTAAATTATGCTAAAAAAGTAGGTGCCGGTTATATTGCACATGGTAGTACAGGCGCAGGTAACGATCAAGTTCGTTTCGATATGATTTTTCAAATCATTGCTCCAGAAATTGAAATCATCACTCCTATTAGAGATAACAAATTAGCTAGAGAGGAAGAAATTGCTTATTTGAAAGATAACGGTGTTGATTACCCATGGGAAAAAGCAAAATACTCTATCAATAGAGGACTTTGGGGAACATCAGTAGGTGGTGAAGAAACCTTAACTTCTGAAAAAGCGTTACCCGATACTGCTTACCCAAGCCAATTACAAGAGAAGAACCCTACAGATGTAAAGCTTACTTTCAAAAAAGGAGAGTTAGTAGCTATTGATGGTGAAGAAGATAACCCAGTTGCAAATATTGAAAAACTAGAAGCATTGGCTTCTAAATATGCTATTGGTAGAGATATCCACGTTGGCGATACTATTATAGGTACCAAAGGTAGAGTTGGTTTTGAGGCCCCTGCGTCATTAATCATCATAAAAGCACACCACTTGTTAGAAAAGCATACGCTTACTAAATGGCAACAATATCAAAAAGAACAACAAGGTAATTTCTACGGAATGTTGCTGCACGAAGGTAATTACCTAGATGCCGTAATGAGAAATATTGAAACATTTTTGACCGATACTCAAAAAACGGTTTCTGGTGATGTTTTTGTAGGCTTGTACCCTTTTCAGTTTAGATTACACGGTATTTCTTCCGAACACGATTTAATGACCGATGCTTTTGGTAAATATGGTGAAGTAAATAAAGGCTGGACCGCAGATGATGCTAAAGGATTTATTAAAATTCTATCGAATTCCGGAAAAATATACAACCATGTTAATGGGGATAAATAGTTATTAGGAGTTAGGAAAAATAGTATTAAGTAATGAGTACAAAGTATTAAATAAAAAATTAAAAGTGTTGTTCAAGTACTTCGTACTTAATACTTTTTATTTGATACTCTTTACACAAAATAAAATTATGATTAAAGCAGGTATTATTGGCGGTTCTGGTTATACGGGTGGGGAGCTTGTTCGTATTCTATTAAATCATCCGGCAACAGAAATAGATTTTGTATTCAGTACTACTAGAGCCGGTAAAAAAGTAACCACGGCACATCCGGATTTATTAGGGACTACTGACCTGAAATTTACAGGAGATGTCAACCTTAACGTAAATGTTGTTTTTCTCTGTTTAGGGCACGGGAACTCTACCACCTTTTTAAAGGAACATAATTTTTCTTCAGATACTGTAATCATTGATTTAAGCAATGACTTTAGATTACACGCCGATGCTAATTTTGACGGAAAACAATTTGTTTATGGCTTGCCAGAATTATTTAAATCTGATATTGAAAGCGCAAAATATATAGCAAATCCTGGTTGTTTTGCCACGGCAATTCAATTAGCATTGTTACCATTGGCAAAAGAGAATCTCTTAGAAAATGAAGTTCATATTAATGCCGTAACCGGCAGTACAGGTGCCGGTGTTAGTCCGTCTGCAACTTCTCACTTTTCATGGAGAAATAATAATGTAAGCTGGTACAAACCATTTACGCATCAGCATTTGGGAGAAATTAACGAGAGCCTTCATTCTTTTCAAGAAGATACAGGCAATCTATTTTTTATGCCAAACAGAGGAAATTTTACGCGCGGAATCCTAGCAACCTCATATACTAAATTTGATGGTAGCTTAGCCGAAGCCAAGAAAATCTATCAAGATTTTTATAAAAATGCCGTATTTACACAAATAGCTGATGAACCTATTAACCTAAAGCAAGTGGTTAACACCAATCAATGCCACATACATTTACATAAACATGAAGATGTATTGCTCATCACTTCTGCCATTGACAATTTACTAAAAGGGGCATCTGGACAAGCGGTACAGAATATGAATTTAATATTTGGTCTTGAAGAAAATCTAGGATTGAACTTAAAGGCAGGTGTATTTTAGATATAAAAATAAAAAGTGCTATGTATTTAGTACAAGTAAAAAATAAAACATGAAAATAGCCATTATAGGTGCTGGGAATTTAGGGCTTTCTATTGCAAACGGAATTCTTAAAAGTAATGGTGCCACCAGCATGTACCTTACCAAAAGAGACACGAAGTCTATCGCTGATTTTGAAAAAATTGAAAATGTTACCGTAACCAATGATAACCGTTTGGCGGTGCAAAACTCAGATATTCTAATTTTTGCGGTACAGCCTGTACATTTTAGCGCCATATTAGAAAGTGTTAAAGATCTATTGAACGAAAATCATGTGGTAATATCTACCATTACCGGTTTTGGCATAGCGAAAATAGAAGCTGTTATAGGTAAGGATAATTACATTGTTAGAAGTATGCCCAACACTGCGATTTCAGTAGGTAAATCCATGACGTGTATTTGCAGTAATGAAAAAGGAAAAAAACGAATAGACCTCACCAAGGCTATTTTTAATAGAATGGGGCATTCTATGGAAATTCCGGAAAGTCAAATGCAAGCGGCAACGGTTATCTGTGCCAGTGGTGTTGCTTTTTGGATGCGTTTAATACGCGCTACTACCCAAGGCGCCATACAGCTTGGTTTTGATGCTAAAGAAGCGCAAGAATTGGCTATGCACACGTGTAACGGAGCAGCAAGTTTATTGATTGATTCTGGCAACCACCCAGAAGAAGAAATTGATCGTGTTACCACACCAATGGGTTGCACCATAACAGGATTAAACGAAATGGAACACCAAGGGCTTAGCTCATCATTAATACAAGGTATTATTGCCTCTTACGACAAGATTACCGAATTTAAAACCAAATAAAAAACCTAGGGCCAAGCCCTAAAGTCATTGAATTGAATCACTTTTACTATGAAATTATTTGACGTTTACCCACTGTATAATGTTACTCCCGTTTCTGCAAAAGGAATTGTTGTTACCGATGATAAAGGACAAGATTATTTAGACTTTTACGGCGGGCATGCCGTAATTTCCATTGGTCATACCCACCCACATTATGTGGAGCGTCTAAAAAATCAATTGGACAAAATAGGATTTTATAGCAATGCGGTACAAAATCCGCTTCAAGTAGAACTTGCCGAAAAATTAGGTGTAGTTTCTGGTTGCGAAGATTACAATCTATTTTTATGTAATTCTGGTGCCGAAGCAAATGAGAACGCACTGAAAATGGCATCTTTTGTTACCAAAAAATCTAAAGTTATTGCCTTTAATAACGGATTTCATGGACGTACTTCTGCAGCAGTAGCAGCGACTGACAATCCGTCTATAAATGCCGAATTAAACCAACAGCATGAGGTCGTATTTATAGATCTGAACGACATAAAAGCATTTGAAAGAGAGATTTCAAAAAATGTTTGTGCGGTAATCGTTGAAGCTATACAAGGCGTTGGTGGACTAGACGAACCTACTACCGATTTTTTACAGAAAGTAGCGGCACTGTGTAAAGAAAACGATGCTTTATTAATTGCAGATGAAGTACAATGCGGATTTGGTAGAAGTGGTAAGTTTTTTGGATTTCAACATCATAACATTCAACCAGACATCATCAGTATTGCAAAGGGTATGGGTAACGGCTTCCCTGTTGGTGGCGTACTTATTCATGAAAGCATTAAAGCTAAATATGGCATGTTGGGCACCACTTTTGGTGGAAACCATTTAGCATGTGTAGCCACTTTAGCCGTACTTGAAGTTATTGAAAATGAAAATTTGATAACCAACGCGCAAGAACTGGGAGTATACTTTAATGAAAAGGCAAAAGAAATTCCGCAGGTAAAACGCGTAAAAGGAAGAGGATTAATGTTGGGGCTGGAGTTTGATTTTCAAGTTGCCGATTTGCGTAAAAAATTAATTCACGAACAACACTTATTTACTGGCGGAGCAAAAGATAAAACGGTACTTAGAATTTTACCGGCTTTAAATATTACAAAACAAGATTTAGACATGTTCTTCACAGCTCTTAAGACTGTATTATCATGAAAACAACACTCAGTTTAGAAAAAAGAAATGCCGTACTAAAACGTATGGCAGAATTGGTACAACAAGAAGAATCTATTTTAATGTCCGCCAATGAGAAAGATTTAAATTCTTTTGAATCAGGCGACATTGCCATGATCGATCGCTTAAAGGTGAATAAGGACAAGGTTGCTGAAATGGTATCTTCCTTAAAAAAATTAGCTGCTCTCCCCGACCCTTTACATGTAGAACGTTTTCAATTTACACATGACAATGGTTTAGAGATCAGCAATAAAACGGCTCCTTTTGGTACTATCATGATTATTTACGAATCTAGACCAGATGTAACTATTGAAGCAGCCGGAATCGCATTTAAATCTGGAAACAAAATTTTACTAAAAGGTGGCAAAGAATCACTTAATTCAAACTTAGTCTTGGTCAACCTTTGGCATAAAGCATTAGAATCTTGCGATTGTGCTACAGATTGGGTAACCTACCTCAACTATTCTAGAGTAGAAACACAGGAATTTTTAGAACATCCGACCCAAAAACTCGATTTAATAGTACCTCGTGGTGGCGAAAAACTAATTGCTTTTGTAAAGCAACACGCTAAGTGCCCTGTAATTGTTAGTGGTCGTGGAAACAACTTTGTATATGTTTCGAAAGAAGCAGACTTACAATTGGCATTAGATGTTATCGTGAATGCAAAGACAACTAAAATTTCAGCTTGTAATGCGGTGGACAAAGTACTAATATCAAGAGATTTGCCCCGTAAGGCTGAATTTTTAAGTCACTTGATTCAAACATTGAAAAAATATAAGGTAGAAATCTTAACTGATAGCAAACTAGCCGGTATGGACGATACTTCTGAAATGGAGAACGAATCTGTTTGGTATGAAGAATTTCTAGATTATAAGATAGTATTAGGGCAAGTACCTAATGTAGAAGAAGCGGTAGAACTCATAAACACCTATGGAGGCGGTCATTCTGCAGCTATCATCACTACAAACGAAGACGAAGCGGACATTTTTATGCAATCTGTAGATACTGCCGCTGTGTATCATAATGCATCAACTCGCTTTACTGACGGAGGACAATTTGGACTTGGTGGTGAACTTGCTATTAGTACAGATAAATTACACCAGCGTGGTCCTATAGGCTTACAGCATTTAGTTACCAACAAATGGTATGTAAAAGGGAATGGACAAATTAGATAGGTAATCAGTTGTTGGTAAAACAAATGATAAGAGTGTACTGTTAAGCGCAGCCATAACCTAAAAAAGGAGTTGGGCAAACATAAAAATTAGCCTGACAAAATTAGAATTAGCATGTTGAAAAAGAGAATTTTATTGAAATTAGGTTCCAACACCTTAACGAAAGACACTGACCATATTTCTCGTGGTAAAATTGAGGATATTGGTAGACAAATAGCTGCTCTAAAAGATCAATATGAATTTATCATTGTGAGTTCCGGGGCTATCGCTGCAGCCAAACAATTCGTAAAAATTGAACATAATGGCGAAGAAATCAATGTAAAACAGGCATTGGCATCAATTGGTCAGCCGCATCTAATGCGTATTTTTCAAGAGAATTTCAGAGAACTAGGCCTATTTACGTCTCAGTGTTTATTATCCTATTCAGATTTTGAAAAAGAGAAGACCAGAGCCAATATTAAAAACACCATCAATGTTCTTGTTGCCAATAACTTTATTCCTATAATCAATGAAAACGACACCGTAGCTACCGATGAAATTAAGTTTGGAGACAACGATAAGTTGGCAAGTTTAACAGCATCGCTTTTATCTGCAGATATCTTAATTATAGCCACTAATACTAACGGAATTTATACCAAATCATCATTAGCCTCTACTACTCCAAAGACAATTGAATCGGCATCTGAGCTAAGTGAATTATTAAAAGAAATTGGCGCATCTAAATCTACCCACGGTACCGGCGGAATGCAATCTAAAATAGATGCAGCTACCATTGCCCAAAAAGCAGGTATTGAAACTTGGATCACCAACGGCTTACATGATAATTTTATTACCAACGCCATTAACAATAAAAGCACATTTACAAAAATTACAGCATCATGAATTACCTTTCTATAAATGATATCGACTCTTTATCCACTTGGGTAAAAGAAGCCATATCGCTCAAAAAACAACCTAAAAAAAACAAAGCTCTTGGTAGCGATAAAACTATTGGACTTCTATTTTTTAACAACTCGCTTCGTACACGTTTAAGCACTCAAAAAGCGGCTATGAACTTAGGTATGGAAGTCATTGTCATGAATTTTGGCAGTGAAGGTTGGGCTCTAGAATATGCTGATGGTACCATCATGGACCAAGGTACTTCTGAACATATAAAGGAAGCTGCACAGGTTATCTCTCAATATTGCGACATTATTGCCATTCGTGCTTTTGCAGGATTGAAAGACAAAGAATTAGATGAAGCCGAAGAAGTTCTCACTGGTTTCAAAACATACGCATCTGTACCTATCGTAAATATGGAAAGTTCCGTTGGGCATCCACTACAGGCATTGACCGATGCCATTACCCTAGAAGAACAAAATTTTAAGAACAACCCAAAAGTGGTTTTATCTTGGGCACCACACCCTAGGGCTTTACCGCATGCAGTTGCCAATTCTTTTGTACAAATGATGCAGAAACAAAATGCCGAATTTGTAATTACGCATCCAAAAGGATATGAACTAGACCCAAACATTACCAAAGATTGCACTATTGAACACGACCAAGAAAAGGCTTTGGAAAATGCTGATTTTGTCTACGTAAAAAATTGGAGTAGCTATACCGACTACGGACAAATAAAATCTCAAGATACAAACTGGCAAATGACCCTTAAAAAATTGGGTAAAGCAAAATTTATGCATTGCCTTCCTGTGCGTAGAAATGTAGTGGTTGCAGATGAAGTTTTAGATAGTGAACAGTCTTTAGTTATTGAACAAGCGAACAACAGAACTTATGCAGCACAATTAGTATTAAAGAAAATATTAGAAAGCAATGAAAATTAATAAGTGGATCTATATTGGCATCGCTTTATTTGCCCTAATCTTATTCATAGTTAATATGGCAGATATTGACCACGGCACTGCGCATTGGAAAACCTATATGGGTCCCGTAAGCAACATTATTTTAATTATTGCTATGGTTCTCATGTTTAAATTTGCCGACTATGAAAAGTAAATTAAGTGTTGTAAAAATTGGCGGCAATGTCATTGAAGATAAAAATGCTTTAGATACATTTTTAACTGCTTTTTCTAAAATTGAAGGTCTTAAAATATTAGTTCACGGCGGTGGAAAACTAGCAACGCAATTAGCGACAAAACTAGGTGTTGAATCTAAAATGATAGATGGCAGACGTATTACCGATGCTGAAACTGTGGATATCATTACCATGGTTTATGGCGGTTTGGCAAACAAGAAAATTGTTGCGCAACTACAAGCCAAAAACACCAATGCAATTGGTTTAAGTGGTGCAGATGGCGATAGCATACAAGCCCATAAACGCCCCGTTAAAGAAATTGATTACGGCTTTGTTGGTGATATTGATGGTGTAAATTCAAGTTTGTTGACCAAGCTTTTATCCGCTGAGTTAACGCCTATATTCTGTGCCTTATCACATGATGGAGCTGGGCAATTATTGAATACAAATGCTGATACAATTGCATCTGAAATTGCGATAGGTATGGCAGCAACCTTCGAAACCACTCTGTATTATTGTTTTGAAAAGAAAGGTGTTTTAATAGATATTAATGATGAAAATAGTGTTGTAAAAAACATCAATACAGAAACGTATAAAGAGCTTTTATCTGATGGAATAATTGCTGACGGAATGCTACCAAAGCTTCATAATTGCTTTCATGCATTAAACAATAGCGTAGCAAAAGTATGCCTGGGTGATGTAACCATGCTCGATACAAAAACAGAACTGTTCACTACAATACAACTTTAAGATGAACCAAACAGAACTTACAGAAAGTGCCATATCTTTATTGAAAGAACTTATTTCAATAGAATCTTTTTCTAAACAAGAAGATAAAACAGCCGATGCTATACAAGCCTGGCTGGCAAAGTATGGTATACCAAACGAAAGGGACGGCAACAGTATTATTGCGAAGAACAAATTTTGGGACGATAGTAAACCAACTTTGTTACTAAATTCTCATCACGATACCGTAAAACCGAATAGTGCTTACACAAAAGACCCTTTTTTGCCCCACATTGAAGATGGCAAGTTATTCGGATTAGGCAGTAATGATGCCGGCGGACCGTTAGTATCACTTCTAGCAACCTTTGTACACTATTATAATGCTGAAGATTTAAATCATAACATTCTTATGGTGGCATCAGCTGAAGAAGAAAATGCCGGTGAAAATAGTTTACGAGGCTTATTACCAAGACTTCCGCATATAGATGTTGCTATTGTAGGCGAACCTACACTTATGTTACTTGCTATTGCCGAAAAAGGATTGGTCGTTTTTGATGCTGTAGTAAAAGGTACTCCCTCACACGCGGCACATCCTAATAATGATAATTCCATTTACAATTCTATCAAAGTATTAGAATGGTTCAAGAACTATAAATTTGAGAAAACTTCTGAAGCATTGGGTGATGTGAAAATGACCGTTACACAAATTAATGCTGGCAAACAGCATAATGTAGTACCTGCCCAAGTAGATTTAGTAATAGATGTTCGTGTAAATGACGCTTATAGTAATAAAGAAGTTGCAGATTTACTGAAGAAGTACGCTCCATGCGAATTAAAGGAACGATCTTTGCGCTTAAATTCATCTAAAATAGATAAAGACCACCCGTTAGTGAAATCAGGTATTGCATTAGGCAGAACTACATATGGCTCACCAACATTATCTGATCAAGCAGCATTAAGTTGTCAATCGTTAAAATTAGGACCAGGAGACAGTACACGTTCCCACTCTGCAAACGAATTTATCTATGTACATGAAATAGAAGAAGGTATAGATTTGTATATTAAAATATTAAAAGGCTACTTGCAATAAACAATAATCATTTAACAATGTACAATTGATTATTGTTCATTGATAATTGTAAACTGACTTAAAATGAAACTCTGGGATAAAGGATTTAGCACCGATAAAAAGATTGACCACTTTACGGTTGGAAATGATAGAGAATTAGACCTGCACTTAGCTAAGTATGATGTAATAGCTTCTAAAGCTCATGCTAAAATGCTTGGTAAAATAGGACTAATTTCTCCTAAAGAGACTATTGAGCTTGTAAATGAGTTAGACCATATTGCAGCAAGAATTGAGAAGGGAACTTTTACCATCGAAAATTCTTTTGAAGACATGCATTCTAAAATTGAATATTTGCTAACCCTAAGCTTAGGTGATACCGGAAAAAAAATACACACAGCGCGTTCTAGAAACGATCAAGTTCTTGTGGCAATGCACTTATATCTCAAGGATGAATTGACAGAGATAAAGTCAATGACAAAATCGCTTTTCAATTTATTATTGGTTAAAGCACAAGATCATAAAGATGTTATGTTACCGGGGTATACGCATTTACAAATTGCCATGCCTTCCTCATTCGGACTCTGGTTTTCTGCCTATGCAGAGAGTTTAATAGATGACCTTTATTTTATTGAAGCAGCCTATAAAGTTGCAGATCAAAATCCGTTAGGCAGTGCTGCAGGCTATGGTAGTTCATTTGATATTGACCGTAGTTTCACTACCGAGGAAATGGGTTTTGAAACTATGAAATACAATGTAGTTGCAGCACAAATGAGTAGAGGAAAGGCTGAAAAGGCAACCGCTTTTGGCATAGCTAATATTGCGGCTACCTTATCTAAAATGGCAATGGACATCTGTTTGTACATGAGTCAGAATTTTGATTTTATCTCATTCCCAGATGAGTTAACAACAGGTTCTAGCATTATGCCACACAAGAAAAACCCAGATGTTTTTGAACTTGTTCGTGGTAAGTGCAACAAGCTGCAATCCATTCCAAATCAATTAACCTTGGTAATTAATAATTTACCAAGTGGATACCATAGAGATTTGCAATTGGTGAAAGAAATTATTGTACCTGCTATACAAGATATGAAAGCTTGTTTAGAAATTTTGACTTTTAGCTTAAAGGAAATTAGGGTAAACGATAGTATTCTAGACGACCCGAAATATGACTACCTATTTAGTGTAGATACTTTAAATGAATTGGTGCAAAATGGAATGCCTTTTAGAGATGCCTATAAGAAAATGGGTATGGAAATTAATGAAGGTACTTTTACACCTAAAAGAGATATAACCCATACTCATAAAGGTAGTCTAGGTAATTTATGCCTGAAAGAAATTCATGATAAGATGAAAAAAATTAATTAGCTTTTACATACTTATCAGAATAAATCTTGGTGAATTGAGCTCCAAAGGTGACTATTAAACTAGAATAAGACACCCAAAGCATCACCAAAATAATACTCCCGGCTGCGCCATAGGTAGAGCCGGGTTCAGCTTTTCCAAAATAGAAAGCCAATGCATATTTACCTATTAAAAATAGAAGTGCGGTAAGTGCAGCTCCCACTTTTACGGCTTTCCACCGTACATAGGTACTAGGTAAATATTTAAACATAGCCCCAAATAACAAGTAAATAAACCCTAGTGATATCAATAGATCTAATCCAAAACCAATTTCCAAAACACCGTCTGGTAATAGTTTTGAAAGTTGTTTTGAAAATGCGGATAAAAAAGAGGTTACCACAAAACTTATAAGTAACAGAAATCCAAAAATTAGAATAAAACCGAAGCCTTTTAATCGCATAAAAAGGGTGGATAATATCTCATTATTGTATTTAGGTTCGGCTTTCCATATATCGTTTAAAGCATTTTGCAACTGATAAAAAACACCCGTTGCACCATATATTAAAACCCCAACACCTAAAACTGTAGCTATTATAGAGGTATTATCATTACCTCTATACATTATCATTTCTCTAATAGATTCCGCAGTATCTGAACCCATAGCCGATGAAATTTCAGAAAACAACTCACCTTCTACTATATCTTTCCCCCAAATACTACCTACTAGTTCAAGAATCATAATCAACAAACCTGGGAGAGAAAGAATTGCATAATAAGCAATTACCGCACTAATCTGAAAAGGCTCTTTTGCCATCCAAGAATTAAAAGTTTTCACCAATAATTTAGGGAGATGGGTTAGTTTAAATTTAATGTAATCTGTTTCTTTTTTGGTAGACATTCAAAATCTTTCTTTGCTTACTTTAAAATTAACACAGACAAAACTGCAACTGTTGTTCTAAAAAAATAAATACTATCTCTTACGGGTGAGTCATTATTTATAAAAAATTGATATTCATGCATTTTATCAGAAAAAGAGGGCTTTACACCGATAAAACGTCAATTCACAACAAATAATTTTAGCACTTAATTTTCATAGGCATATTTGGGTTAAACCTTCGATCAAACCACCTAGCATGCCAACTTTTAAAAAAAGTATTACCCTCTTTCTTTTATTTTTAAGTGTTAATCTTTTTTCTCAATCATTTAATTCTGTTTGGAATACCAACAATACAGAATCTGGCTCCTCTACTTCCGCACAAATTACCATACCTACCAACCCATCTTATACAACCTATAATTATGACGTAGATTGGGGAGATGGAGCAACGGATACTGGCGTGACGGGTAATATTACCCATGACTATGCTACACCAGGCACATATACCGTTCAAATAAGCGGTACTTTTCCTTCTATTTATTTTAACGATGAAGAAGTAAATGACAAACTAAAGATTATAGAAATACTGGCATGGGGAGACATTGAATGGCAAACCATGGAAAACGCTTTTTATGGTTGTGAAAACTTGAATTTTGATTTAATTGATTCGCCAGATTTAAGCCGGGTTACTACGCTAAAAAATATGTTCCGCGGAGGAACATCGTTTAATGGAATTGTGAATGATTGGAATATAAGTACAATTACTAATCTTTCTGGAACTTTTGCAAATTGCAACACCTTTAATAGACCTTTAGATTTATGGGATACAAGTCGCGTTACAGATATGTCTCAAGCCTTTTCAAGTGCAAATCAATATAATGAACCATTAGATAATTGGAATACAGGCGAAGTAACTAACATGTCTGCAATGTTTAGTAGTGCTGGAAATTTCAACCAAAACATAAACAATTGGAATGTTACTCAGGTAACAACTATGTCTGCAATGTTTAGCTATACCAATAGGTTCAATTTTCCATTAAACAATTGGAATGTAAGCAACGTAACAGATATGTCGTCCATGTTTGATGGTTCTGCATTTAATCAACCTATTGGTAATTGGAATGTAGCTAATGTAACTAATATGTCTGCAATGTTTAGACATGGCGTTTACAATCATCCTTTAGAGAATTGGAACGTTTCTTCTGTTATTGATTTCTCATTAATGTTTCAAAGGCATAGAACATTTAACCAACCTTTAAATACTTGGAATGTTACTAATGCCACCAATATGTCTAGCATGTTTGATGGTTGGTTTTGGGATCAAGTTTACAACCACCCATTGGACAATTGGAATGTTAGTAACGTAACGGACATGAGTTACATGTTTAGAGACAACTCTGGTTTTAATCAAGATATAAGTGGTTGGAACGTTAGCAATGTAACTAACATGGCAGGTATGTTTTCACAAACAGATGTTTTTAATCAAGACCTAAGTGGTTGGAACGTTAGTAACGTTACAAACATGTCTACAATGTTCCAACAGGCACAAGTATTCAATCAACCTCTAAACAATTGGAATATAAATAATGTAGATAATGTTTCATCAATGTTTGATAGGGCTTCAAATTTCAATCAACCATTAAATTTATGGAACCTCAGCAATGTTACTAGTTTCCAAAATATGTTTAACCGTGCAAGTTCTTTTAATCAAGATTTAACGGGCTGGAATACATCTAGTATCACCAATATGTCTGGCATGTTTACTTCTGCCACCACTTTCAACCAAAATTTGGGTGTTTGGGATATTTCTTCTGTTGCTAATATGACAAATATGTTGTCAAACAGTGGATTATCGCAGGAAAATTATGACAATACATTAATTGGTTGGGCTAGTCAAACTGTAAATACAGGGATAAACTTAGGGGCAACAAGCCTACAATATTGCGATGCCTTAAGCCAAAGACAAAATTTAATAGATGATGATGGTTGGACTATTGCTGGAGATGCGGTGAACTGTTCTTATGTATTGTGTACTGACATTACAATGCCCCATGCAAGTGATACGGATACGCCTGCTAATAGCGATATTCGTTGGGATCCTGCTCCAAATGCCACAGGTTACAAAGTAACCTTAGAAATTGAACGTGGAGGGGTTCGCAGCTATGCTAATATTGGAGGAAACACTGCTGACAATTATGATGTAGGTAATACTGTTGGCTTAGATTTTACCAATGAATTTATGGCTAATGATACTGTATATGTTACCGTAGTACCTTATAATGGTGAAGGAGATGCCGTAGGTTGTCAAGAAATTAGTTTTACTGTAGTTGAGAGTTGGGTAAACAGAACCGACGTTTTTAAAATCACTATTGATACTAGAAATTTAGATACTAACTCTTCCGCTGCCAATCAATATAGAATTGATTTAAACGATGGATATCCAGATTATTTGGCTTACGATTTTAATATAGACTGGGGAGATGGACAATATGATAATAATGTTACAAACGATATAACACATACTTATTTAAACCCTGGTATTTATACAATAGCAATCATTGGAGATTTCCCAGCATTTTATCATAGTTCTAGCAATAGAGATAATCTAAAACTTATTTCTATGGACCAATGGGGAGACCAAGTTTGGGGTTCTATGCAAAGTACATTTTATTACTGCCAAAATATGGAATACAACGCAACAGATATTCCTAATCTTACACAAGTTGAAAGCATGCAAAATATGTTTGGCTCTTGTTTTTTGTTTAATGGCAACATTAATGATTGGGATGTAAGTAATGTTACTAACATGAGAGGTGTTTTCTTAGCGGCTCAAGCTTTTAACCAACCATTAAATAATTGGGATGTAAGTAATGTGACAACTATATCTACAATGTTTCTTGGTGCAGATGCCTTTGACCAACCACTTGACAATTGGAATACCAGTAAAGTAACCGATATGTCCAGAACTTTTGAACAGACCGAATTATTCAATCGAAACATTAACAATTGGGATGTAAGTTCAGTAATAAACATGTCTAGTATGTTCGAAAGAGCATTACTTTTTAATCAACCACTAGACAGTTGGGATGTAAGTAATGTAACCGATATGTCTAAAATGTTCGATGGTTTTGTTTACGACATTCCATTTAATCAACCTTTAGACAATTGGAACGTTGGTAGCGTAACCAACATGACAATGATGTTTAGGAGAGCAATAGACTTTAATCAAAATATTAATGGTTGGAATGTTACTAACGTAACCAATATGGCTTTAATGTTTAACAATACAGATGCCTTTAATGAACCATTAAATAATTGGAATGTATCATCTGTAACAGATATGAATTCTATGTTTAACGGAGCAGATAATTTTAATCAAAATTTAGATTCTTGGAATGTTACCAACGTAACAAATATGAGTTCTATGTTTAATTATGCTTCAAGTTTTGATCAACCACTAAACAATTGGGATGTAAATTCTGTGGTAAACATGTCGAGTATGTTTCGTGGAACATCAGTATTTAACCAGCCCCTAGATAACTGGGATGTTAGTGCAGTCGCAAATATGACTTCTATGTTTGAAGATGCAGTCCTTTTTAATCAACCTATAAATACTTGGAATGTTAGCTCAGTTACTTTAATG
The DNA here is from genome assembly GCF_039968975.1 of Maribacter sp. GTDB lineage: Bacteria > Bacteroidota > Bacteroidia > Flavobacteriales > Flavobacteriaceae > Maribacter. The sequence continues at coordinate 17,082 of NZ_JBDVOT010000259.1, forward strand.
GAGTCTATGTTTGAAGATGCAGCCGTTTTTAATCGACCTTTAAATAACTGGAATACTTCTGTGGTAACAGATTTCGAGGCAATGTTTAAAAATACTCTAGCATTCAATGAACCACTATCTAATTGGAATACCGGAGAAGCATTAACCATGCAAGAAATGTTTATGGGAGCTTCTGCTTTTAACCAAAACATTGACCCTTGGGATGTTTCCTTTGTAACCACAATGGAAGCCATGTTTAATGATGCAATTGCATATAACCAAACAATGAACTCTTGGAACGTAGCATCAGTTACCACCATGGAAGATATGTTTAAAGAAGCAACCGCTTTTAATGAAGATATTAGTGCATGGAACGTACGAGGAGTAACTACTATGGAAGAAATGTTTAGCAATGCTACTTCCTTTAATCAAAGCATAAACAACTGGCGAGTATCTGGCGTAAGCAATATGGATTATATGTTTAGGGAAGCATCAGCATATAATCAACCAATGGACTTATGGAATTTAGGAAACGTAAGTATGCGTTCTGCTTTTTATAATGCAACTGCCCTAGATCAGTATCTAGGAGATTGGGATGTAAGCGGTGTTACCAATATGCAAGATATGTTGGACAATACAGCTCTAATTAGAGAAAACTACGACAATACTTTAATTGCATGGTCTGAACAAAACTTAACTTCTGGTATTACTCTTGGTGCTCAAGATATACCGTATTGCGATGCCCAAGAAGAAAGACAAGCCATGATAGATACTTATGGCTGGACATTTGACCAGGATGTTCGTGATTGTCCTATTCCTGAATGTATCCAATTGGCTTCTCCTTTAAATGGAGATACTGATGTTCCTGTAAACACCAACATTACTTGGGATGCTGCTCTTTTTGCGCAAGGATATCGTTTAACCGTTGCTACTATTGCAGGAGGAAATGATGTTGTAGATAACTCAACTATCACAAATGAAACTTCCTATGAATTTACTTCTGATTTTAATACTGGAGATACTATTTATGTAACTATAATTCCTTTTAATGATGAAGGCGATGCCGTAGGACCATGTACGGAAGAAAGTTTTACCATATCAAATACTGCAGCAACAATACCAGATTGTACAACCTTAACAGCACCTTTACATGGTGCAACAGATGTAGAAGTTACAACGGACTTAAGCTGGAACCCTATTTCTAATGCCGATGGATTTAAATTAACTGTTGGTACTTCTAGTGGTGCCAATGATATACTTGATACAGAAGATGTAGGCAACGTTAACACTTTTGACTTAACTGCAGACTTACCAGAAGACAGTGACATATTTGTTACTATAGTCCCTTACAATGATGAAGGAGATGCAGCAAGTTGTACGGAGGAAAGTTTCCATACCGAAATAATTCCTGTACCGCCTGTGTGTACCAACTTAACAAGTCCGTTAAATGGAGCAACGGATGTAGCTATTGACACGCAATTAAGTTGGGCAGCGGTTTCTAACGCTACTGGTTATTTGGTGGTTGTAGGTACTACATCTGGTGGTATTGAAGTAGTAAATAATGCAGATGTAGTTGGATCTACCACTTATGATATTCCAGGAGATTTACAAGAAGGTAGACTTCATTACGTAACTATTATTCCTTACAATGACGAGGGTGATGCAACAGGCTGTATTGAAGAAAGTTTTACCACTGGTGATTCTACCAGTCCGCCATCATGCCCTATTTTAAGCTCACCAGTTAATGGTGCCACTCAAGTTGCCTTAGACACTAACTTAAGCTGGAATGGATCAGGTTCAGCAGATGGTTATAGAATTACTGTAGGTACTACATCTGGTGGTTCAGATATATTTACAGATGACCTTGGCGATGTAACAACATATGATTTCGCAAGCGATCTACCAGAAAACGAAACTATATATGTATCTATAATTGCTTATAACATAAATGGTCCTTCATCAGGTTGTACAGAATATACATTTGAAACCGCAGGTCCGCCAGAGTGTACAACGCTAGTAAGTCCCGCAAATAATGATATCAATATTGCAGTCGACACTTCAATTGAATGGAATGCCGTTGCTGATGCCGATGGTTATAAGGTGACAGTGATAGCTAGTAATAGTACTACCAATAACATGACCGATTTTGAAATTACATCGGATACAACGTTCGATTTTCCAAATGATTTCATACAAGGCGAAACAGTTACGGTTACTATTAAACCATACAATGATAATGGAGAAGCAATTGGCTGTACTTCTGAAAGTTTTACCATAATACCACCACCATTACCATCATGCACAAGTTTAATATCACCATTAAATAATGCTGTTAATGTTGATATTGATACAGATCTTAGTTGGAATGCCGTAACCGATGCAACTGGCTACAAGTTAACTGTCATAGCAAGTGAAAGCACTGACAACAACTTAAACGAAGTAGATGTCATCGCGAATTCTTATGATTTCACCAATGATTTCATACAAGGCGAAACTGTAATGGTTACCATTAAACCTTTTAACAACTCAGGTGAAGCTATAGATTGTACTTCAGAATCATTTACCATTAAACCGGTACCTTCTTGTACTAGTTTGAACGTGCCATTAAATGACGCTACAGCAGTTGATATAGGCACTTCAATTTCTTGGAATGCCGTAACTGATGCAATTGGGTATTTTGTAACCGTAAATGCAAGCAACAGTACTGTCAATAATTTCACTGACCGAAAGACAACGGAAGTTACTTTAGATTTTGACTCCGATTTTACACCAGGTGAAACGGTTTCAGTAATTATAACTCCATATAATGAATCCGGTAATGCTATTGGGTGTACAACAGAAACGTTTACTATTGAAGCTATACCCAATTGTTCGAGCTTAATTTCACCTGCAAATGGCGATGATGATGTAGCTGTAAATGCTAACTTAGAATGGATGGCAGTACCTGAAGCTGTTGGATACTTACTTTCTGTTACAGGAAGTAACAGTACAGCAAACAACGTATCTGGATTGGATATCACTACTGGCAACACTTATGATTTTAACAGCGATTTTGAACAAGGAGAAACGGTAACGGTGAACATAACGCCTTATAACAATGGAGGTGAGGCTATAGATTGCTCTAGCGAAACTTTTACTATTAAATCAATACCTAATTGTACGACATTAATTTCACCTGTTAACAATGATGTACGTGCAGAAGTAAGGGAGATTACATGGAATACCGTAGCTGATGCAGATGGTTATAGATTGACTATATCTGCAGACAATAGTACAAACAATAATGTAACCGATTTAGAAATTTTAGACACCACTTACACTTTCCCCAATGAATTTAATGAAGGTGAAATTGTAACGATTACAATCATCCCTTTCAACGAAGTTGGTGATGCCGATGGTTGTACTTCTGAGAGTTTTACCATAAGACCGTTACCCTCTTGTACAACTCTTATCTCATCATTGCAAAACGGGAATGATATTTCTGTTTCTACCGATATTGAATGGAACGCTGCAAACGAAGCTGATGGTTATTACATTTCAATAGGCACCACGGAAGACGGTACTGACATTGTCAACAATGAAGATGTTGCATCTTTGACCAGTTATACTTTAAGTGAAGATTTACCTTCTGAAACTCTTATATATGTACATATAACCCCTTACAACTCTTCCGGTATAGCAGAAGGTTGTATTTCTGAAAGTTTCACCACTGAAATTATCGCTCCTGATTGCGCAGTATTGCTTAGTCCCGCCAATGGTGAAACAGATGTTACCTTAGAAAGTACAATTACTTGGGAAGATGTAGAAAAAACAGATGGGTACAGAATATCTATAGGTACATCAGCAGAAGCAAATGACATTTTAGATACCACAGATATGGGTAATACTACTAGCTATACACATGGAGAAGAATTTCCTTTTGATACTGAAATATTTATCTCTATTACACCTTACAATAGTGCAGACGATGCTATTGGTTGTGAAATACAATCTTTTACAACAATGATACCTGAAGACGAAACCAAATACGGATTCTCACCAGATGGCGACGGAATTAATGAATATTGGCATATTGAAAACATAGATTACTACCCTGAAAATGTGGTGAGTATTTATAACCGATGGGGAGCAATGGTCTTTCAAATTGAAAACTACGATAATGTATCTAACGTATTTTCAGGTATTGCAAATGTACAGACCAAATTAGGTGCTGACCAACTACCAACAGGAACCTACTTCTTCAACATTCAAATTGAAGGAGAAACTATTTTAAGAAAAACACAAGGTTATCTTGTATTAAAGCGATAATAGCATGCAGAATTTATATAAAAATATCGCTTTAATAGCATTCGTTCTTGTTGCATACACCAATAACTCATTGGCTCAGCAAACTCCTACTATCTCAGA
>NZ_JBDVOT010000260.1:0-3280 GCF_039968975.1 Maribacter sp.
CTTTCAAAACAAAGGTTCAAAAATATAACCCAGAAGGAGTTAGCTGAACAAATTGAGTCAAAATTAAAAGCAAAAGCTAAATTACCTACATGGTTTAAAGCCAAAAACATATACTACCCCAACAAACTTAATCTTTCACAGACTTCATCAGAAATTACAGCAAATTACAAAGCCTTGTTAGTAGAAGGAGATACTTTGATAGATGTAACTGGAGGTTTTGGCGTAGATTCATTCGCGTTTTCTAAAAAAGTGAACCAAGTTACCCACGTCGAAAAAAACGAAACATTATCAAAAATTGCCGATTATAATTTTACCCAAATGGGTATTTCAAATATAAAATGCGTCACAGACGATGGGTTAGCCTTCTTAAACAACACATCTAAAACCTATAATTGGCTTTATATTGACCCATCTAGAAGGGACAAAGACAACAAAAAAGTATATTATTTGTCTGATTGCGAACCAAACGTAGTAAGCAGCATGGATCTTTTATTGTCAAAATCCTCTAATCTAATTATTAAAACCGGACCATTATTAGATATTAAGAGTGGATTAAAAGAATTAAACCATGTAAAAGAGATACACATTGTAGCTATCAACAATGATGTAAAAGAAATTCTATGGCTAATTCAAAAAGACTTCAATAACGAAGCGCTTATAAAAGCAGTGAATTTTAAGTCAAGTAATGCACAGCAGTTTAATTTTTATTTAAGCGATGAAGAAAATGCAATACCTAGATATTCAAAACCACTAACTTATATATATGAACCAAATGCATCTATTTTGAAATCTGGTTCATTTCGGTATTTAGGTAATCATTTCAACCTATATAAAATTCACCCCAATTCTCACCTTTACACATCAGAAAAATTAATTGAGTTCCCAGGGCGAACATTCAAAGTTGAACATATTTATGATTACTCTAAGAAATCATTAAAAAAATCAGGCATTAAAAAAGCCAATATCACTACGAGAAACTTCCCAGATTCAGTTGAAAAAATCAGAAAAAAACTAAACATTAAAGATGGTGGACATAACTATCTTTTCTTCACCACAAACGTAGCCGAAAAATTAGTTTCCATTTCGTGTTTTCAGGTTTAAAATAACATTTAACTACCTAATTTTACAGCCTTAAATATCAGGTTTTAACAAGTTGTCAAAAATCAAAAAACCAAAACTACAACGTTGTAAATTAACTTTTAACGTAATTTTTATCTACATAACAAAACGAAAATGTTAAAAAATTAACGTGTAAAATTCCAAATTTAACATTAGCTAAATTATTGATTACTCAATAATTACACCTATTAATACAGATTATTACAATAACAATACTTCAAAATGCTTTTATGACCTTCGAAAATTAACACGGTTGAATTATTCATTTTTAAAGGAAAAGTGCTATTATTATACCGGATTTTGATTTTTTTAACATTTAAAGACTGCAACTAAAAATTTTAGAAGCTCAATTTCCAAGTATTTAATTTAAACTAACAAACAACAACTATTATGAGTCAAAAACGTGATTACACGTTGATGAAATCCAGTAAAAGGTCATCCCTTATTAAATCTGGAGTCTTATCAATGCTTGTTTGCTTAGGTACCCAAATGGTACAAGCAAATGAAAACACAAGTACTTCAAACGAAGTTGAAGTAAAAACACTTCAATCTACTATTACGGGAACCGTTTTAGATGACACTGGTCAACCTCTGCCTGGAGCCAATGTTGTAGAAAAAGGTACAACTAATGGTACACAAACAGATTTTGATGGTAACTATACTTTAAATGTATCTGATGATGCTACATTAGTATTTAGTTACATTGGTTTTAAAAGCAATGAAGTAGCTGTTAATGGCCAAACTACCGTTAATGTAACTTTAGCTGAAGATGCTGCTGCATTGGATGAGGTTGTTGTAACTGGTTATGCAACACAAACACGTGGAGATTTAACCGGAGCAGTTGCTTCTGTTGATATTTCTGAAGCTGTAAAAGCACCTATTACCAATGCGGCTGAAGCATTACAAGGTAGAGCCTCAGGTGTTACCGTAACTAGTTCTGGTAGTCCAGGTGGTTCTCCAACAATTCGTATACGTGGTTTTGGAACCAGTAACAGCAATGGTCCTTTATACATTATTGATGGAGTACAAACAGATGATGCTTCTATTTTAAACAACATTAACCCTGCCGATATTAAGCAGATGAACGTTCTTAAAGATGGTGCAGCATCAATTTATGGTGCAAGAGCATCTAATGGGGTTGTGATTATTACCACAAAAAACGGTGGTTATAATATGGCACAAGCAGAATTTAAACTAGATACATACACCGGTTTTTCTCAAGTTACCAATCTACCTGACGTTTTAAACGCAGAACAGCATGGTAATATGATATTTCAAAGTTTAGCTAACGTTAATGCAGATGTAACACATCCTCAATATGGAAGTGGAGCTACACCTGTTATTCCAAACACTTTATTAGGCACACCAACTACCGTAACTAGAAGACCTGATGGCTCTACCTGGTTTGACGATATTTTTAGGACTGCAATTACTCAAAATTTTAATTTCAGTGCTGAAAATGGTTCTGAAAGTGGAAAGTATGCTTTTTCCGCATCTTACCTTAACAGACAAGGAACACAGATTGAAACTTTTTATAAAAGAGCAGCTATTCGTTTAAATTCTGAGTTTAAGATTGGCAAAAGGTTAACAGTAGGTCAGCATTTAAATGTATCGTTCTCTAACACACGTTCTGGTAATCAGAGAGACCTAGGAGGCAATCCTCTAGCATTAGCTTTTAGAAATAGTCCATTATTACCTGCTTTTGCCGATGATGGTTCCTATACAGGAACATATTCTAATGCAACGGGCTTATCAAACCCAACAAATCCCGTAGCAGATTTAGAACGCGCCTCAGACGACTTCAATAAAAATTTCAGAGTTTTAGGCGATGTGTATCTAGCATGGGAAATTATTGACGGCTTAACTGCCAAGACTACTATAGGTGGAGATATCCAAGCTTTTAATAGTAGAGCTTTTTTAGCTTTAAACCCAGAGCATTCAGAAGCTAGGACAACAAACACATTGACAGAGGAAAATTTTGATTCTTATAACTATACTTGGTCTAATACACTTAATTATAATAAACAATTCGGTGATCATAGTCTAAATGCATTGTTGGGTATAGAAGCTGTTGAAACAAGATTTAAAGGAAATTCTGTCTCTGTTAATGGTTTCTTATTTGAAACGCCAGATTTTTATCTTTTAAATAACGGTACTGGAA
>NZ_JBDVOT010000261.1:0-5771 GCF_039968975.1 Maribacter sp.
TTAGTTCTTTTGTGAAAAAAGAGAACTTGCTTAAACGCGCCCTCGTGTTATAAGAAGGATAAAAAGTTTTGCCAATGTTTCAATAATGTTATTGGCTAAAGAGGTGTCCTAGGCTGTCATTGACTGTAGGTGGGTCAAAATTCAATTTAAATTTATTGTAGAATTATTGAGTTGCAGATATGCTCCTTAAAAGGTCCTATGTATTTTTGTAATGCAATAGGTAGGTAATTAAAACAAAAAAATCCTTACCGTAAAGTAAGGATTTATTGTGGTGCCTCCAGGAATCGAACCAGGGACACATGGATTTTCAGTCCATTGCTCTACCAACTGAGCTAAGGCACCATGCTTGCTGTAAGCGGGTGCAAATATAATTTCAATTTTATGATTTCCAAACTAAATCGTAAAAAAAGAATAATGTTTTTTTAATTTTTAATCTTTGTAACATGAATTTAATAATTGATGCGGGTAATACAAACGTTAAGTTAGCGATCTTTAAAAAGTCGGAAATAATTCATTTAGAGACTGTTGTTGTCGATTTGTTTGTTGAGGCGGTAAAAAAAATCTTCAAAGAATTTCCAAAAATAGAATTTTCAATAGTTTCTAGTGTTGGGTCACTTTCAAGGGAACAAATGAAGGTTGTAGCCGTTTTTTGTGACTTGCATGAGCTTTCAAACACCTCAAAAGTGCCATTTAAGAACTCATATGCATCACCACAAAGCTTAGGTGTTGATCGTTTAGCTTTGGCAACCGCGGCATATTATTTTAATCCACATCAAAATAATTTAATAATCGATGCAGGTAGTTGTGTTACTTATGATATGTTGAATGATTTTGACGAATACTTGGGCGGAGCCATATCACCGGGAGTGCAAATGCGTTATAAGGCTATGCATGAACAGACGGCAAAGTTGCCGTTGCTCGAGAAAAAAGAGTTGTTAGACTATATAGGTAATACAACTGAGAACTGTCTTCACAGTGGGGTTGTGAATGGAATAACGCTTGAAATAGACGGTGTCATTGATCTTTACAAAGCTAGATTTGAAAATTTAACAGTTATTTTAACCGGTGGAGACACACTATTTTTGTCTAAACGATTAAAAAATACCATATTTGCGGATTCCAAATTTCTCCTGAAAGGGCTTAATTATTTGCTGGAATACAACAAGCACTAAATGATCAGAAAAATTGTAATTGCAATTGTATACATAACCACTGTTGGTATGTACGCTCAAGATGGTACTGTTTCTCCTTATTCTTTTTTTGGAATAGGTGATTTAAGGAATGAAAGTACGGTAGAAAATCAAATGATGGGAGGTATTGGTGTCTATGCCGATAGTGTTCATATCAATTTAAAAAATCCGGCTGCTTTTGGTAAGTTAGGTCTAGAGGTAATGGACCGCGAAGGTTTGGTTACTTATACGGCAGGTGTCTCTAACAAACAATATACACTCAAGAGTTTTACTGAAGAACAACAGAGCTCAATAACCAGTTTAGATTACTTGGCATTAGGTTTTAGTGTTGGTAAAGGTTTGGGTATGGGGTTTGGTATTATGCCATATTCATCTGTTGGGTATAATTTGGTCGATGAAAGAACTGTTTCCGGTGATTCTTTGGTTAACGTATATTCTGGTGAAGGCGGGTTGACAAGAGTTTTTTATTCCGTAGGATATGAAATAGTAAAGGATTTAAGCATAGGTGCAACTGTAAATTTCAATTTCGGTACATTAGAAAGTGAACGATTACAACAAATAGACGATATTCAATTTGGTACTTTTGATAGAAGAAGTTCAAGAGTAAATGGGTTCGATTTTAACTATGCCTTAAGTTATTCTCCTTTAATTAAGGGTAGAAATAGGCTTCATACGTCCATACGTGTAAATACCCAAGGCAATTTAGTGTCTAAAAACGACAGGCAGTTAGGTTCTTTTTCGGTATCCACTGGTGGTACTATAGAGGAGCTTGAGGTGAACTTAGATGCACAGAATTTAAAAAACACAGAATTGAAAATACCTACAACAACTACATTGGGTATTGGTTACGGCGAAGATTATAAATGGTTTATAGGTGCAGAATATAGTTTTCAAGAGATGAGTTCTTTTGAGAATGTGTTTTTAGGAGCGGATAATATAGCGTATGAAGACGCAAGTTCATTTGCTTTAGGTGGTTTTATTACGCCTGAACATGGTTCTTTTTCAAGTTATTTTAAACGAGTGACTTATCGCGCTGGGTTGCGTTTAGATAAGACTGGTATGTTGGTGAACGATGTTGATATAAATAACTTTGGCATAACTTTTGGATTAGGCTTACCTCTGGGACGAAGTTTCTCGAATCTTAACTTAGGTTTTGAATTTGGTAGAAGAGGAACAACAAGAGCTGATTTAATAGAAGAGAGCTATTTTAAATTTAATGTAGGTTTATCATTGAACGATCGTTGGTTCCAGAAAAGAAAAATCAATTAATAAAAATTTAGTACATTAACCATTTTAAAAAGAGAAAACATGAAATCGAAACTTTACTTCACGGCAATAATGTTCCTAGGGATGATGGGAGTGAGCAATGCGCAGGCGCAAAACCCTGAATGTATGACTAACTTGTCTATTTTTTCTGAGCATTCAAAAGTTAAAAATTATGATGCGGCCTATGAGCCTTGGAAAATGGTTTATGAAACTTGTCCACAGTTAAATAACGCTATCTATGTATATGGTGAGCGTATACTTAAAGATAAGATGAAAAAGGCGACAGGTGCTGATAAAGAACAATTTGCGAATGACCTAATGGGTCTTTATGACAATAAGTTAAAACATTTTTCATCTAAAACTACTCAAGGTGAAACCGATGTTGACAAGGCTATGGTGATGTACGATAATAAAATGGCAGATGATGCTAAAATGTACAGCATGTTAAATGATGCTTTTGAAAAAGATAAAGAGAACTTTACAAACCCTAAAGCTTTATATATCTATTTCTCTAGTTTGGTTGATGAGCACAAAGCAGGTAGAAAAGATTTGCAAGAGGTTTTCGATGTATATGATGCGGTTACTGAAAAAATAGAAGTTGAAAACGAAAAGATTACAGGTAAAATAGCAAAGTTATTACCTAAGGAAGAAGCTGGTACTTTGACTTCAAAAGAAAAGTCTCGTTTAAAAGCTTACAACTCTTACTCTGGAGCTTATGGTAAGATTGCTGGTAGTATAGATTCTAAATTAGGTCCTTTGGCAGATTGTAGTAACCTTATTCCTCTTTACGAAAAGAGTTTTGAAGAGAAAAAAGGTGATGTTGTTTGGGTAAAAAGAGCTGTAGGTTTAATGTTCAACAAAGAATGTACAGATGATCCTTTGTTCCAAAAATTATTTGAAGCGCAATTAGCTTTAGATCCATCTGCCGATGCTTATGTATATGGTGGTACTTTAAAAATGAAGAATGGAGATAGCTCAGGTGCATTAGCAGATTTTGATAAAGCATTGTCCTTAGAAACTGATAATGATAAGAAATCTAAGATTGCTTATAAAGTAGCTGTAATTAATAAGAGAAAAGGTAGCAAGTCTACGGCGCGTAAATATGCTCAGAAAGCAATTGATGCCAACCCAAGTAACGGTCGTGCTTATTTATTGATAGCTAACTTATATGCAACAAGTGCAAACAGCTGTGGTACCTCTGCTTTTGAAAAGAGAGCTATCTACTGGAAAGCTGCAGATATGGCGAGAAAAGCAGGTAGAGTTGATCCATCTTTAAGTGGTTCTTCTAGTCAAGCAGCAAACAGCTACAGCTCAAAAGCGCCTTCTAAGGAAATGATCTTTAGTTCAGGTATGGCTGGTAAAACTGTTACTTTCAACTGTTGGGTTGGTGGTAGCGTGAAAGTACCTTCTTTATAGAAAAAATGATACAGATTAAAAATTTTAAAGGCATTGCCGTGGTATGTACCATGGCAATGCTTTTTTTATCTTGTAAAGATGATTACAAAAGGGTAGGAGAAGAAGCTATAAAAAAGGTTTATCCTAGAAGTGTGGCTGAGAACTTCGTGGCTACTTATACCGAATCTCCTGAAAAATTAGGATCTGAAGATGAGGGTTCATCAAAGGTTCTTGCGGTACTTTCTGGACCAATTAGAAATGATTTTGAACAATTGTCTTTTCCTTATCAAACCTTTCCTGATGGTCTATTAGTGGAGATTTTCAACGAAAAAAACGAAAAAACAATTATAGAGGCAGATTACGGGGTGCTGTATTCTAAGACTTCTATCGTAGATTTGCGTGGTAATGTGCTTATAAAAAGTGATGATGGTAAGAAATTGTCAACATCTCAACTGTATTACGATCGTGGTAACGAATGGGCGTTTACGCAGGAAAAATTTACATTTACCAATCCAGATGATGGAACGGTAATGGATGGTGAAGGAATGGATATTCAAAAAGATCTTAATTTTTTAAATGCCCATAAAACTTACGGACTTATGTTGATTAAAGAAGATAAAGAACAAGAGAATGATTAATATTTTAAGGTATACAGAATACTTGTACGTAATAGTGGCAGGATTTTCAATTTTCAGAATTTTTACAGATTGGAATACGGATAGAAGTATGGCTTATTTTTTTATATTTTTTGCCATAGTTTCTATAGGTATGTTCTTGTTTAGAAGAAATTACAGAAAAAAATTCGAACAGCGTAAACGGGATAATCAAAATAAATAGTGGGTACAGCCGGTATTATCATTATACTTTCCTTGATTTTTTCAGCATTTTTCTCAGGAATGGAAATTGCCTTTATCTCTGCGAACAAAATCCACATTGAAATAGAAAAAAAACAAGAAGGATTTTTGGCTATGGTATTAACCAGGTTAACCAAAAAACCATCTAAATTTATTGCAACCATGCTTATTGGTAACAATATAGCCTTGGTTATCTACGGTCTGTTCATGGGAGATGTACTTATGAATTGGTTTACCGGTATTGCTCCCGATAACGCATTCCTAAAGTTATTGATTACAGACTTTAGTCTGTTGACCCAGACGTTGATTTCTACTTTTGTTATTTTGATAACGGCAGAGTTTTTGCCCAAAGTGCTGTTTCAAATTTATGCTAATAGCCTTTTAAAGTTATTGGCCATTCCGGCATTTTTATTCTACATTTTATTCTCGTTTATATCAGACTTTATTATTTGGATTTCTGATTTTATATTGAAGTATGTCTTTGGAACATCGGGAGATGAAGTTCAATTGGCGTTCAGTAAATTAGAATTGGGAGATTATATTACAGAACAGATGGAAACGGTGGAAGAGGAAGATGAAATAGATACCGAGATTCAAATTTTTCAGAATGCATTAGAGTTTGCTGCTGTAAAAGCGCGTGAGGTTATGGTGCCTAGAACGGAGATTGTAGCCGTAGAAATGCATGAAACGCCTAAGAACTTGGCGAAACTATTTACCGAAACCGGTTATTCTAAAATATTGATTTATAATGATACTGTAGATAATGTAATTGGGTACGTGCACTCTTACGAGTTGTTTAAAAAGCCAAAGACAATTAAAAGTATTTTATTGCCTGTTGAGTTTGTGCCAGAAACAATGCTTATTCAAGATATATTGAACGTTTTAATTAAAAAGCGAAAAAGTATTGCGGTGGTATTAGATGAATATGGCGGTACATCAGGTCTTGTAACTGTTGAAGATATTGTAGAAGAGCTTTTTGGGGAGATAGAAGATGAGCATGACACTACAGATTTAAGGGAAGAGGTTGTTGATGAGCGACACTTTCTGTTCTCTGCAAGGTTAGAGG
>NZ_JBDVOT010000262.1:0-10195 GCF_039968975.1 Maribacter sp.
TTTGATTTCTATTGAGGTGTATTTTAAATCTTTAAAATTTTCATTTTTAAATCCTTTTGATACGTTTTCGCTTAACGTACTTAATGATCTATTGATATTTGTTGAATCTGAATTGACTGAATTATAGTTAATTCCGCCAAAAAGAGCAACGCTTCTTAATTCAGATAATTTATTCTTATTTATGATTTGACGCGTACTTCCTAAAATATGTAGTTCCCAATCTTTATTTTTTAATAGTGCGGGGAAGGATATATTATGAAGTAAACCGCTTTTTGAAAGGTATATGATTGATTTTGGAGTTAAATAGGCTTCTAACGGTTTAATAATTAAATTATAGATATTATCATTTCCATATATACTATTTATCCTGTCTTGAGTATTTCCTTTTGCATTCATTAATTGCTTTAAAGCATCTTCTTTAAATAAAGGAATAAGTTCAGGTGCAATCGAATTTGGTTGAATAACTAATGCATAGTATTGAGAATTGCTAGTTGGAAATTTTGAAATAGGAATATTTATAATTTCAATTGCAACTTCATTAGGTAATAATTTCTGTTTTATTATTGACCAATTTATATTTCTTGGTTGAAATGGTTTAAAAGAAGTTTCATTATTTAATTTCTGATTAAATGCTTTTTCTAATTGATTTAGAACTTTAGCCTTTTTTAAATGGGTGTTTTCAACTCCTAACTCTAACTCTTTCTTTTTCGCAAGTAAATTGTTGTATTCTAACTTTAAACTTACTGAAGCTTCATTAAGAAATGTTCTTAAATTAGAATTTGAGTATAGAGCAATATTTTTAATTGCAAGTATATTATTGTAAAGTAATTCTGTAGAACTATCTGAGTTGTTTTGGATATGCAATTCATTAATTTGATTTATATATTTATCAATATAAATGGCATATTTTTCTTTTTCTTCTTCTGTAAAAAAAATATAATTTTCATTTACTTTGTTGAATACAAAATCTTCTATTTCTTTAATCCTATTTACTTCTATAGAAGATTGAGAGCTTGTTATTATTAGCGATTTTAAATATGCTTGATAATAGAGGTCTTTGTATTCCTCTTTTTTAGGATTGAGAATTCGAAGAGCTTTGTCATAATGTTTTTTAGCAAGTTTATTATCACCAACGGTAAAGTAGAATTGCGCTAGTTGAATAAGTTGGGAATTATAAGCAAAAGTATTTTCACCAGAATAATCCTGAGTTAAATTTAAAGCCTCTTTATAACACATTTCTGCTTCTAATTTCATTTTTTCAGCTAATATTTGCTCAGCTGAAAACAGGTTCTTTAATCTTGTCCATAAGTTGCTTTTTAATACTTTTTCATTTCCAAAACTATTTAGATAACCTAAAGCGCAGTACTGACCCTTTATGCCAAGATAAAACTGATAGATAGGTTTGTCATTTTTTTCTTCAGCAATAGGAGTTGCCTCAATAATTAAATCAGCAGCTTTTGAATAATTCTCATTGAATAATTCTCCTGCAGCATTTATTAAAAGAAGAGTAAGGTAAAAAGAGGATTTACTACTTAATTCGCTATTTTTATAAAGGTCTAACGATTGTTTGTTTAACTGGATAAATTTTTCAAAATCTCCAATTCGTGATGCTTGTTCAGAAAAAATGAAATTTGTGTTTATTAAATATTCAATGTCATTTGTTTCTGCGTTTTCATTTAATACATATAAATGGTTAAAGAAGGTATCCGATTTTTGATATTCACCACTGTTTTGATAAATTTCTGCAAGATTTAGAGTTGGGAAAATTTTTAAATTTTGTTTCTCTAAATCAGTAAATAAAGAGGAATTTGTAAGGGTTAAAGCTTCCTGAAAATAATTTTCTGCGGATATATCTTTGCTAATGATTTCCTTTAAACAAAGTCCATAATTAATGGTCGATGCATACCTAGCAAATAGTTTTTCCCTTTTGTCATATTCAGATTTACTAAATAGCTTTGTTAGAAAAAATATTGACGAAATTTTTCGCGATTTTTCTTTTTCATATGCTTTAATGGAGTATTCTAATGCCTCTTCTGTTTTTCCCTCACTTAAGTAATCTTCTGTTGTTTTTATGTAGCTATACTTATCGGCTAGCTTAAAACTAAAGTATGTTGAAAAGCCATTGACCCACACATGATTAAAAGCACTAATAATTATAACTGCAATAATGGCCACTAAGGTTTTAAAAATTTTAGTTTTATTTATTGATTTTTTAAAAAATGATATTAGTAAATAAATTAAATACCATACACCCACTAGTGCAACTGTAGATATCAAGATTATAGTTAGCATTGATCTGATTACATCTAAAAAATAGAAAAACCCAAATACCCCCTCTGGATTAGCAACATACCATGAAAGATGTAGTATGTTTATAATAAGATATAGTACTAAGATTAAAACAGTAAAAGTTAATAGTTTCTCAAATTTATCTTTCATCAATCGAAATTTTTCTAAGAATTAAAACCATCTCATTTTTTTGATGATTTCTTGAGCTTGATTATGATATAGGCTTTCTTTGTCGGTAAGCGATTGTAGAAGAGTTTTAGCTTTTTTTAAATTATTTTTTTTCAAATAACTAATTGCTAAATAAAAAGTAACTGTATCATTAAATTGAAAATCAGGTATGTTTTCTAAATATAATAAGGTGGTAATAGCAATATCAACTTCATTGGTGTTTAATTGGGATATTGCTAGAAAAAGAAGAATTTTTGAATTTTTGTTTTTTGGATTAATACTAGCTAATAATTTTTTTGATTGGTCAAAATTACCTTCATGAAAATATTTTAAACCCTGTAAGGCAATATCAGTTTCAGCGGATGAAAGGTTTTTTAGTGTAAATTCATAAAAACTTCTGTTTTCTTCACCTTCAGAGGTTCTTGTAAGCCTTTCGTAATTGAGTTGTCTATAATTTGTGGCGATTGTACTGTACTGTGAAAATAATTTTTCGTTTGAGGTTTTCGTTGGTTGAACTATTAATAGACTAGTTATTAATATTGCCGCTACCGCAGCGTATTTTAGCCAAGATCGAGAAATTGTTTTTTTATTTTTCTTTGTATAATTATCTTTTTCAAGTGTTATATTTTTAGAGTATAACTTTTCTTCTTCATGCAAAGTATAAACAGGAATTTCGCTTTCAGATAATTCTTTATCCCACTTATTGAATTTATTTTTTAAATCTTCACGACTTTTTTTTTTTATAGCGTTCTCAATATCATTATCTGATATTGAAAAATCATTATGCTCAGCAAGGTTGGGCAATTTATTAATAATTCTACTACGCTCTACTTTAGTTGTTACATTCTTCAATACATTGAAAAAATCTACTTTCTCTTTAAAGATAGAATTAGTTTCATTGTTTAATATCTCATAATCGGAATTAGAACTATCTAAAACAAAGTGTTCAGCCATTTGATTAGCAAAAACATCATATAATTCTGATAACTGTGTAATTAATATCTCTGGGTCTTTTGGTTCTAGTTTATAAATTTCAGTGTATACTAGTTTAGCGTCTTTTTCATAAAATAAAAAAGCATTAGTTATTGATGACCAATCTATATTACGTGGCGATATTTCAAAATAATCCTTTAATATTGGAGAGAAAATTTCCTTTACTATCTCTTTTGTTTTATTATCCATTTTGATAATTTATTGCTAGTTTCTGCAACCTTTTTTGACATTTATATTTTTGGTTTTTTGTATTAGCACTATTACTATAACCAAAATGTGTAGTTAATTCTTCAACTGATTTTTTATGGTACCAAAATAAAGTGAGCAGTTCATAACAATTACCTCCGGCTTTTTCAATGGCCTTTAAAGCTCTTTCAATTGCATTAAACTGTGTTTCTTCAGATTGTTCTATGGGTTGTAAATTATCTTGAATTGAGTTGTCATAATTCAACTTGTCAACAATAATCTCAAAATTATTATCGTGATTAACCTTTTTTTTATCAGATCTAAATTTATTTAATATTTGAAATCGACAAACAGAATTTAAATAAGTCTGAATAGTAGCTGTTAGCTGAAAATCTTCATTTACTATTTTTTCATATAGAATGATGATGGCATCTTGAAAAATATCGTTTAAATCATCAGGGCTTGTTTTGGGAGACATATTTCTCATAAATGATATACAAGAATCTTTATTGTTTTTATAAACGTAGCCAAGGTAGTCGTGGTCTTCCTTAATTAATTCTATTAACTCTTGATCAGACATTATAGATTTATTTTAATTTGTAATCGTAATTGTTCAGTAATTTGAACGTGATAGCAAATTAAATAAATCATTCTACTTATAACTGAAGAATTTTATTTTATTAGTTTTCTTTCGTATTTAACCTCTAAATCTTTAAAAATTTTTCCTCGTATTTTTAAGATTTTTTAAATCAATATCTGGGTCTAGTAGTTTCTAATAATATATTAGCTTTTGTAATTTGAGGTAAATTTGCAATAGCCTGGTCAATACTTTGCAACAGTTTTTTGTACTGATTCATTTTTAATAAAGTAGAATAGTCTTTAAAAGATTCTATTTCTTCATCTACAGACTTTTTACTCGTCGTTTTAACTATGACAACTATAAACTCTAGCATGAAAATGAAGCAAGTAAACAGAATGTAAACTTTTTTTAGATTTGAATCTTCATCAATTAATTCATTGAGCGCTTTGATTTTTATCAAAAGCCCATCAGCATTAAAATCAACACTAGCTTGATCTAATTTATCATTAAGATTTAGTTCTTTTGATGCTTGAATATTTTGCAACTCTAATTCTTGTTGTAAATATTTTTTAAGTGATGTCTCAGCTATTAGTCCAAGTTTTGTGGCAACTGCTCCATTTCCACTTAAGCCACTACTATTACCTTTTTTTCCTTGAAGCTCGTCAACGTATTTTTTTTGTGCTTTCTGTGAGTCATGATACGCTCTTTCTACAAGTAGTGCCTTATTATCTAAATCAGCTGAGTGCAATATTTGAAAATCTTGTTCTATGGAATCTAAATATTCAAGTTTATAATTATTTATTTTATTGTCAATGTCATTCTTGAAAATTGCAATATCTAAAGTAACTGCACCTAGGCTAGCAATTATAAAACCAAGAAGTATTCTGAATATTAATATAATCCATCCACCACCAGATAATATTATCGTTCTTTCTATTAAATATACTAAGAAAGCAGATATTAAACCTGTAGTAATGGCTAAAGGTAAATTATGGTTCATCGTTATTTTACTAGTCAGAAAACCTGTTATAAACCATAGAGTTACTGGTATAATTAAACAAGTAGCTAATAGCTTAATCTTACGTTTACTTGATGGTTGAAATTTAGAAACGTTGCTGTAATTTTCGCCAATAATGGCTGAAGATAGTTTTAACATCTTTTAGTTGTTTTTTATTAATAGATTTTCCATGTCTAAATGACTTTTTAATCCAGAAGTAAAGCCTTGTCGATAGTTATGTATAGCAGACATGACAAGACCTTCACCTTCTGAAGAATAAATCTTTTCTTGATTAAATTTTAAATTTTCTTCGGTTAAGAATTCTATTTGGTTTTCAATTTTCTCTTTTAACTCTTTAGAAATATCTGCTACCTCTATGGCAGTATTTTTAAGCTTGAGAATATTTTCGCTGTTTTTATTCATTAATTGATTTAGAATATTTCGAAAATCTGATTTAATAATTTTTATTCTTGACTGGGCAGCTTCATTTGAGTGCATTGTGAAACCTTCGTTAACACCTAACTGATAGAAGTCCTTATCTAAATATTGTGTAATTAAATTTGCTGATTCTTTCTGTTGTTCTTTTTCTTCGAGATACTGTTCCTCTATAAATAGGTCCTTAGATGGGAATGTGTTGGAATTTGATGGTTGTGTTGTTTCAGTTAAGTTCATTTCTAATTCTGGTTTTTGATCTGTTTTAAATCTGAAGATGTTTTTTAAAATGCTCATTTTATTTATTTTTTATATTGATTACTGGAACTTTAAATATAGTATGTCCATTGTGATGACATTTTTCACAGAGAGTTATTAAGTACTTATTATTATACTCCCAAGGATTAATAAATTTCTTTAGATTTTGATTGAAATGATATTGTCTATGATGTACTTGTAGGTTTTTGTTATTGGTGCAATTTTGACATTGATTTTTATCACGGCTTAAAATCAAATTTCTCTTTTTCTTCCATTGAGGGGTTTTTAAAAGGTTCTGATATGTGTTAAATTGAATGATACTTTTGTTTTCTGCTGTATTCATTTTTTTTTTTTTTAGAATTATGGTTTGTTTTATAGTTAATAGCAGATAAATTAAAAGGTAACCCTTGATTTTTTTTTTTTTTTTTTTTTTTTTCAAAACATAAAAAGGAAGAATTATAATCAAGCAATGCGCTATTAAATTTTTGAGAAAAATGAGTAGTATTAATTAAGATTAAGTAATGGTTTCAAAATGGCAGTACCTAGGGTTGTTAGGATGAGTAATGGTTGATGTATGGTGTGGCGAAGAGTAACACTTAGGGTAAGCTAGGGTAGGTGATGGTTGTTTCAGGGTAGAACTTAGGGTAGGCTAGGGTTAGTGATGGTTGTATCAGGGTAGGATTCAGGGTAGAAAATGGTATTTCAGGGTAAGAAATTAGGGTAGGCAATGGTTTTCTAGCGTGAAAATAAGGGTAGGCTTTGATTGTTAGAAAGAAACTGTAAACATTTGTGTCACAGACTTAATTATAATAATGTGAGTTTAAAGTTTAAGATTTTATTGTCGAATTGTTGAATAAGACCGTGAGAGTAATGAGATAAGGAGATTGAAGATAAACTTTCGGTCAACAATTTGTCAACACACAAATTATTATAAAATGTTTTTGGTTGTTGATTCATTGTTGACTAAAAGTTATGTTCTAAGTATTTGGTGTACATAGTTTTAAGATTTAATTCAACACTGCGACAAGTATTATTGTTGCATCTCTTCTAACTTTTTTTTCAGGAAGGTAAAATATCTGCCTTTTGACTTATCTGCTACTACGATATATTCATTTTTGGTGTTCAGTATTAAACTGTATTTGCTATAAGAACCGTTCTTACTTATAAGTCCGAATTTAGTTTTTAATGCATCTGAAATTTTAAAAGTAGATGTCCTTATATTGTTTTTTGAGAGTTTGTCCACTATATCTCCAAGTGAATAACTTATCTCATCAACTTCGTACTTTATAAAATCATCTAAAACTATCTCTTGTATTTCTTTATCTAAATACGTTCTATTTCCATTGACTAGTTTTTCTAAAGCAGTGGTGTGAATTTGCTGTTTTGTAAACCACATTCTAGTTTTATTAGGAGAGGAAATTTTACGTTTGTTTAGATGGTCGATAAAATGTGGCAACTCTAAACGAAGTTTGTCTAAATATTTTGGGTCACCATTAACCTGCGGTAGGGTGTGGACTTTTATAACCCAATATCTAATTTCTTTTTCATCAACCTGTATAAAATTTGTCTCATTGTTAGAACATAATATGAATTTACCGATGAAGAACGATTCTACCTTGTCTACTCCTTTAGACTCTGTCTTGTGGCTAACTGCAGTAGAAAGGTTTTTAATACGTTCACTATCCTCTTTTTTATCCAAGAGTACTTCATCAACTGCTACTATTGATTTAGAAGCCCAATCAGCATTAAATCGACTTCTAAAGTCTTCATTTTTATTAATGGTCATATTGCCTTGGAAAATGAGTTTTAACCAGTTTAGAAATGTTGTCTTACCGGTATGTCGCTCATTGCTAACAAGACATAGAATAGGTAGTATCTGTGTGGGATGACGCCAAATAATTGTCAAATAATCCAACCCTATATCTAATTGCTCTCCAAAAATATGTGTTAGAAAATTTATTGTCTCAGTGAAATCCCCCGGTTTAGGCTTTATATCTATTTTCTCATACTGATTGTAAAAATTCTTAATTTCTTGCTGATAGTTTGTGTGTGACGGAATAAAACAAAAACCATCAAATTTTTTAATATTATCCAATGCATCCCTACCCTCGTCACTAATGATTTCAGATTTTTTCCATTTTTTAATGGTTTTTAAACTATCACCACTAAATAATGGGATTTCAACTCTTTTGTAATATTCAGTACCAATACGTATGTATGTTGGCTTTTCTATAATTTGATTATTCATAATTTTGAAATATTTCTTTCTATTAGTATTCTTTTACTTGGATTTGTTAAGTCATGGTCTAATAGTAAAATAAAACCAGTTGTGTTCCTGTGGATTTGGTAAGAATTGTCCATTTCCTTTTGAATTTCTGCCCATCCAAATCTTGGGTTAAACTTAACCAGATCAATTATTATGTCGAACCTTTTAAAGCACCAATCAAAGAATTGATTAGCTTCAATATCTAAAGGATATTTAGCCTTCATATATTCGATTTGACTTGTAATTTCTCTTAATTGGATTTCAATGTTTTCAATCGAAAAGCCGTGCTGTTGGAAAAATGAATTCATAATCTCTTGTATTTAAGTGATTTGATTTCGGTTAGGGATTTTTCAAGCTCAGAAGCATCAATAAGTACTCTTCTGCCAATTTTATCGCCTTTCAAGTAACCTTTTTTGATCCAGTTTCTAACGGTTAAATCAGTAACATTAAATTTCGTTGCTGCTTCTTTAACAGTGTATTTCCTCTTAGGAGGGTTTAACTGTTCGGTCATAAATTTTTTAAGCTGTGTAAATTTGGCATCAACAGATTGATCAATCATAAATGCCAATTCTTCGGTTGTAGTAACTACAATTTTTTCCATTCTTTTTATTTTTAAAATGCTTGCAGCAAAGATTTTAAAGAATGAGAAGAGGGTAAAAAGAGGGAAAGTTAAAAAGCGATATTTTTTAATTAATTGAATATCAGTTTGTTAATGTATTTTTGCAATTGTGATTTAAGAATTTGACAGAGAAGGAATGGAGAGCTTAAACGAATTGCATAGAATTTATTCCTTTGATATGATTATTTAATAATATTTAATAGTTATATCTAAAGCTAATTTATCAATTTCTGACATTTTTAAATTATCAGGTATTTTGCCAGAATTATATTTACGAAGATATTTTTTGAAGAAGGAACTTTCTAAGGGAATGCTGTCAATTGTGAATTTTTTCCCTATTATAGCATGATATCTAGATGCTTTTCCGGTGAATTCATCTAAGAAAAATGGCTTGATTTTAGCTAAAAGATATCCGATATCTTGTTTGGATAGTATCTTAGTATTAAGATTGATAGAATCCATGTTTCCATAATCCATTTTACTTGCGAAATAACTCCAATTTACTGATAACGCATTCATTTCTTGTAAATACCTAAATAGGACTTTTAGAGCAGGATAATTGTCTCCCCATAGTAACTTGTCGAATTGATTTACATATACATAGTCTACTTCACGCACTAAAGTCTCATATTGTTTTTTATGAAAGGCACTATCTTTTAAGGTGTCTTTAAGTTTGCGAATAATAGATAAAACTTCTTCAACGTTTGTCGCCTTCACTTCGTCTTTTATAATTTCAAGTTGTACTCTAAGTTTACCATTTTCGATAAAAATTTCATTGTACTTATTTTGGTTTAATTCAATTTTTTCTAGTAATTCCTCATTCATTTTATTTTGTCCTTCAATATCAATTTTAAGTATCGTATTCTCAAGGATTATTTTAGCGATGTTGGTTAAATCATCTACTTTTTTTTGTTCGTTGTCCATTATTTGTTTTAGTTATTCCAAACAGAAGACATGAAATCATTTTTATCTTCCTCGTTAGGTTTGTAGTATTTATTAAAAATTTCTAGGCTCTTATGCCCTGTAAATTCCATGATAATTTTATCGGGTATTTTTTTGTTTTTCATAATAGTAATAAAACTTCTTCGCGCTGTGTGGCTAGATATCCTGTCGCAGAACATTATATCTTCCTCAATTATTTTATTACCAATTTTTGTGGTTTTCTTTATTTCCTCTTTATAGGAGTCATCTACATCCCCAATTGCTTCTTTGATATAAACATTAAATTTTTGACTTGAAATTACAGGAAGTTGATAGTTATATTTTTCAAGTATAGCTTTTGATATTTTATTTAGTGGGATTTTTAATTGTTTATTTTGGTCTTTGTTATCTATAACTGATATACAATTATCAATTATATCTTTTGCTCTCACTTTTGAATAGTTACCATATCTCATTCCTGTAGAA
>NZ_JBDVOT010000263.1:0-47746 GCF_039968975.1 Maribacter sp.
CTATTCTGATTTTTTAGATTACAGAAGATTGGTTGTTGATGATTTGGTTTACGACCAACTTGCAGATGGTGAGCATGTACTTACCATTACCGCAACTGATCTAGATGGTAAAACAACGAACGGTATGGTCAACTTCACAAAAGAACCTGCCTATGTTTCTAAATATCCTGGTGAAATTTTATACATGCCTTTTGATGGTGCATATATTGATTTGATCAGTTTTGAAGAGGCGCAAGAATTTGGAAGTCCATCTATAAGTGAAGATAATATTGCAGGCGATGGTTCTTACCAAGGTGCTACCGATACGTATTTGACATTAGACTCTGAGCGTTTTAAAAATGCCGAATTCAGTGCTATTTTCTGGCTGAAAATAAACAAGACCCCCGATCGTGCCGGTGTATTGACTTTGAGTCCGCCATTAATTGACGGGATAGACAATGATCTTTCTAAAGGATTTAGATTTTTTCGCGAAAATGCCAATGGTATGCAGCGTTTTAAGTTGAATGCGGGTACTGGTGCTGATGGCACTTGGTTTGATGGTGGCGAGGCTGCAGATGTAGATCCAACTACTGACGAATGGGTAAACTTAGCATTTACTATTTCAGGTTCTGAAGCTGTAGTTTATATAGACGGCCAAATTGCAAATGAAGGCGCTTTCGCAGGTATTGATTGGACAGATGTTAATGTACTTTCCATCATGTCGGGAGCACCTAACTTTACGGCGTGGGATCACTTATCAGATGAAAGTTTAATGGACGAACTTCGTATTTTCAACAGAGCAATTTCACAAGAAGAAGTTCAACAGATAATGGCAGACGATTCTGGTGAATTCGTTTCTTCCTACCCTCCTACTTTTGATGGTGAAATGTTCTATATGCCTTTTGATGGTAGTTACAACGAACGTTTTAGAAACATTGACGCTACCGCAGTAGGTACACCAGGTTATGCCGGTGAAAGTGTAGAAGGTGATAATGCCTATGCCGGTGCTACAGATTCATATATCACATTTCCAACGAATGAATCAGGAGCACTTACTACAGAGGAATTTAGTGCCACTTTATGGTATAAATTAAATGCAGATCCTACAAGAGGCTCCATTTTAGTTATGGGACCTGAGGATGTTGATAATGCAGGATATCCTGATGTGCAGAACAAACGTACCAACGGATTCAGGTTTTTTAGAGAAGGTGATGCTACCAGACAAGTATTCAAATTGAATGTGGGTAATGGTGAAGGTGAATATTGGTTTGACGGTGGCGATGCAGCTGCGTTAGATACCACCGCTACAGAATGGGTACACCTTGCATT
This sequence comes from Maribacter sp., assembly GCF_039968975.1. Taxonomy (GTDB): domain Bacteria; phylum Bacteroidota; class Bacteroidia; order Flavobacteriales; family Flavobacteriaceae; genus Maribacter. The sequence continues at coordinate 1,309 of NZ_JBDVOT010000263.1, forward strand.
TACAATCTCTGGAACCGAATGTGTAGTTTATTTTGATGGTGAAGTTGTATCTCAAGGTGATTTCACAGGAGTAGATTGGACAGGGTGCGATATTTTATCCATTGGTTCAGGTGCACCAAGATTTACAGAGTGGGGCCACGGCTTTGACCTAAGCTTTATAGATGAGCTTAGATTATACAACAAAGCGTTGAGCCAACAAGAAATTCAAGATATAAGACAAGCAGGTCTTTAAGCAAGATAATAGTTTAGTTTAATTCAGTTAATGTAGTAGATTTTTATGAGGTTATTTTTAATTTCAATGACCATTGCAACTTTGTTAGTTGGTTGTAATGGTCAATCCTCTAAGTCCAAACTTAGAGACCAAAGCGAGAGTGTAGAAAGAATTAAAATTACGGATGAACAATTATTGGATTCCGTTCAAAAACAGACGTTCAATTATTTCTGGGAAGGTGCAGAACCTACTTCAGGATTGGCACGTGAAAGAATTCATTTAGATGATATTTACCCAACGCACCACAAGAATATTATTACCATTGGCGGATCAGGTTTTGGTGTTATGGCAATTTTAGTAGGTATTGAAAGAGAATTCATAACACGTGAAGCGGGGCTTGAACGACTTGAAAAAGCAGTAGATTTTCTTGACAAAGCCGATCGTTTTCATGGGGCTTGGCCACATTGGCTAACGCCTGATGGTAAAATGACGCCATTCAGCAAAAAAGATAATGGTGGTGATCTAGTCGAGACCGCATTTCTTATTGAAGGATTATTGACCGTCAAAGAATATTTCAAGGGCGGAAATGACCGAGAGCAAGCCCTAGCGCAACAAATACAAAAATTATGGGAAGAAGTAGAATGGGATTGGTACACCAAGGGCGAAAATGTACTGTATTGGCACTGGTCTCCAGAATATGAGTGGGATATGAACTTCCCAGTTGGTGGTTACAACGAAGCATTGATTATGTATATTCTGGCAGCGGCTTCTCCAACGCATCCTATTTCCAAAGAGGTTTATGATCAAGGTTGGGCCAGAGATGGAGCAATTACAAAAGACACTACTTTTTATGGGCTACCAACTGTTTTAGATCATTATGAAAGTGATGCATCACCTGTTGGTCCTATGTTTTGGGCACACTACTCATTTACCGGATTAAATCCTAAAGGATTAAAAGACCAATATGCAGACTATTGGGAGCTGAACCAAAACCATACTATGATTCAATACAAGTATGCTGTTGACAATCCTAAAAATTTCAAAGGATATGGTGAAGACCTTTGGGGGCTTACATCCAGTTATTCCATTAAAGGATATGATGGACACCGACCAGATAGGGACATTAGCGTTATTTCGCCTACGGCAGCACTTTCCTCTATGCCATATGCACCTAAAGAGAGTATGGCATTTTTGAGAAATCTGTATACAAATCACGATACACTTGTTGGTAAATATGGTCCATATGATGCTTTCAGCTTAGAAGAAAATTGGGTGTTACCAAGATATTTAGCTATTGACCAAGGTCCAATACCGGTAATGATTGAAAACCATAGAAGCGGACTATTCTGGATGCTTTTTATGACCAATAAAGATGTAGTTAAAGGATTGGATAAATTAGGGTTTACCGTAGCATCACCAAAATGAAGGGCAAAAACCGATATAAGCACAAAAAGCAAATACTCCAAAAGACGCTCCTTGTTTTCTTGGGAATCTTAACGGTATCCCTAATGTCATGTTCATCATCTGAACCAGATGCACCAACAGGCGAATCTGAACTTCCGGAAACTCCGACTGAACCAAAAACGGAACCTGAAGTACCAGAAATATCTGATGAAGAACTTTTAGACCTTACCCAACAAGAAACCTTTAAATACTTTTGGGATTATTCAGAAGCTAATTCGGGTGCAGCTCGTGAACGTTTTCATCCTAACGAACCATCAAACGACCCTAATACCGTAAGTATTGGCGGCACCGGTTTTGGTTTAATGGCATTACTAGTGGGCGTTGAAAGAGGTTTTATTAGCCGTACAGAATCCGTAGAACGTATTGATCAAATTTTAGGTTTTTTGGAATCTGCCGATCGATTTCATGGTGCGTGGCCTCATTGGTTAGATGGCACTAACGGTAACGTTAGGCCATTTAGCGAAAAAGACAATGGTGGCGACTTGGTAGAAACCGCTTTTTTGGCACAAGGCTTGATCTGCATCAAAGAATATTTTAAGAATGGTGACGACACAGAAAAATCTTTAGCCGATAAGGCAGATGCATTATGGAAAGGTGTTGAATGGAACTGGTATACGCAAAACCAAAATAGCCTGTACTGGCATTGGAGCCCGAACTATAGTTTCGACATCAACCTAGAATTAAAAGGCTATAATGAAGTGATGATTACATACGTAATGGCTGCCGCTTCACCAGATTTCCCTATTGAGAAAGAGGTTTACACCAATGGTTGGGCATCAAACGAATCTATAAAAGATGCTAACAGTGCATACAACATTCCATTGATTGTAAATCACGCAGGAAACTCCCCAAAGGGCGGACCATTATTTTTCTCACACTATTCTTTTTTAGGTCTTAATCCGAACAACTTAAATGACGGATTCGTCAATTATTGGGATGCTGCCTTGAACCATGCAAAAATCAATAATCTGTATTGTATTGATAACCCCAAAAACTATATCGATTACGGCGAAGGCTGTTGGGGGTTAACGGCAAGTTATTCTCGAAATAGTGATGGTACATTAGGCTACAATGCCCATAGTCCAAGCAATGACACGGGTATTATTTCACCAACTGCAGCGATAAGTTCAATACCCTACACACCTGAAGAATCACTAAAAGCATTACGCTATTTTTATCAATATAAAGATGATTTGTTAGGTCCTGCAGGGTTTTATGATGCGTTTAGTCCGCAAAACAATTTTTGGGTGGCAGAAGCGTATTTGGCTATTGACCAAGGTCCTGAAATTGTAATGATAGAAAATTATAGAAGTGGTCTACTTTGGAATCTTTTTATGCAAAACGAAGACGTACAAAATGGTCTTGATAAACTCGGTTTTACTTATGAAAAATAAACACTTTCTTTTTCTCGCTTTACTGGTCATTTGCAACTTTATAACTTCTGCGCAAGATGTCAATTTATTCGAAAAGAAAGAATTGATAGTTGCAGAAGATACATTGCGATACAGAATTCTATATCCAGAAAACTTTGATGCCGAAAAAACATATCCGTTAGTATTGTTCTTACACGGTGCAGGTGAACGAGGTAATGATAACGAAAAGCAACTAATACACGGCAGCGCTCTTTTTCTAGATCAGAATAACAGAACAAAATATCCTGCAATCGTAATTATGCCACAATGTACTACAGATGATTATTGGGCACAGGTAGAAGTTGATCGTAGTAATTACCCAGTACAGTTAGATTTTAAATTTGAAAAAGGCCCTACCAAAGCAATGGGCTTAGTGATACGTCTATTGGATGGTTTTCAAAAAGAAAGTTTCGTCAATAAAAATCAAATCTATGCTATGGGGCTCTCAATGGGCGGCATGGGTACCTATGAATTATTAGCAAGAAACCCAGACCGTTTTGCCGCTGCGATTGCAATTTGTGGTGCAGGTGATGCTAAATACGCATCTAACTACGCGAAAAAAATACCTGTTTGGGCATTTCACGGTGCAAAAGATAATGTTATAGACCCATCAAGTTCTATGGAAATGATTACAGCTCTACTGAATGAAGGAGCTTTCCCCCGGCTTACCCTATATGATTTTGCTAATCATAATAGTTGGGATCCTGCCTTTGCAGAACCAGGATTATTATCATGGTTATTTTCGAATACCTTAAGTACAGAGTAAAAGCAACTTAAACCGACATCTATGATCAAATTAAATAAAATACTCCCCCTACTTTTATTGACCTTTATTAGCTTTTCTTGTGCTGCACAAGAAAAAATTCCTGAGGTTGAAGCTCTATTGAGTAAAATGACCTTAGATGAGAAAATAGGACAGTTGAACTTATTGACTCCCGGTGGTGGTATTGCTACAGGATCTGTTGTTAGCGAAAATGTAGAGGCAAAAATTAAAGCGGGTCAAGTTGGTGGCTTATTTGGAGTTTCCGGACCTGAAAAAGTTAGGCAGGCACAAGAAATTGCCATTAAGAATTCTAGGTTAAAAATTCCGTTATTAATAGGTTCCGACATTATTCACGGGTATAAGACCACCTACCCTATTCCATTGGGTCTAGCTTCTAGTTGGAATATGGAATTGATTGAAAGCGCTGCAAAAATGGCTGCAAAAGAAGCTACCGCAGATGGTATCAACTGGAACTTCTCACCTATGGTAGATATTTCTCGCGATGCCAGATGGGGAAGAATCTCCGAAGGTTCGGGCGAAGATCCTTATTTAGGATCCGCTATTGCAACCGCAATGGTAAAAGGGTACCAAGGCGATGACCTAAGTATTTCGCATACCATGATGGCGACAGTAAAACACTTGGCACTCTACGGTGCCGTAGAAGCTGGTCGCGATTATAATTCTGTTGATATGAGCAAGGTGAAAATGTACAATCAGTACCTACCACCCTACCAAGCCGCAGTAGATGCAGGTGTTGGTAGTGTCATGACATCGTTCAATGATATTGATGGTATACCTGCCACAGGAAACAAATGGTTGATTACGGATTTACTGAGAAAAAAATGGGGTTTTAAAGGGTTTGTAGTTTCAGATTACACATCTGTAAATGAAATGATGGCTCACGGATTAGGAGATTTACAAGCCGTTTCCGCTCAATCGCTGAATGCGGGACTAGATATGGATATGGTAGGTGAAGGCTTTTTGACCACACTGAAAAAATCTGTACAAGAAGGAAAAGTAACCGAAGAAGCTATCACTATTGCTTGTAGAAGGATATTAACAGCTAAACATCAATTAGGACTATTTGATGACCCTTATAAATATTCGGATACTTCTAGACCAGAAAAAGACATACTTACTGCCGAAAATAGATTAGCATCAAGAAAAATTGCAACACAATCTTTTGTGTTGTTGAAGAACGAAAACAATGTACTACCGTTACAAAAGGATGCTAAAATTGCATTGGTAGGTCCATTGGCGAATGACAAAAATAATATGTTGGGTACATGGGCTCCTACAGGTGACCCTCAATTATCAATTCCGGTATTGGAAGGATTAAAAAATATAGCCCCAAAAGCTAAAATAAGTTATGCAAAAGGCGCAAATATCACCAATGACACCGAGCTTGCCAAGCGCGCAAATGTATTTGGATTACGTGTAGAAATTGATACAAGAACACCTGAAGCTATGTTATCAGAAGCTCTGAAAATTAGTAAAGACGCAGATGTAATCGTTGCTGTTGTAGGGGAAGCTTCGGAATTTGCCGGTGAAGCTGCAAGTAGAACAGATATATCAATACCACAAAGTCAGAAGAAATTAATTAATGCTCTAGTGGACACCGGTAAACCGGTAATATTGGTTTTATTTAGCGGTAGACCATTGACCATTTCCAATGAGTTTAATTTGCCAGTTAGTATTCTACAAGTATGGAATCCAGGTGTTGAAGCTGGTAACGCCATTGCCGATGTGCTTTTTGGAGATTACAATCCGTCAGGGAAACTTACAGCAAGTTGGCCTAGAAGTGTTGGTCAAATCCCCATTTACCATAGCATGAAAAATACTGGTAGACCCGCACCCACACATCAATTTGAAAAATTTAAATCTAATTATCTCGATAGTGAAATTTCGCCATTATTTCCGTTTGGTTATGGTTTAAGCTATACCTCTTTTGAATACAGTGAAATTGCTGTAGATAAGAACAGTCTAAAACAAGGAGAATCAATAAAAGTCTCCGTAACCGTAAAAAATACGGGAGACTATGATGGAGAAGAAGTGGTACAACTATACCTAAGAGATGAGATTCGTAGTATTACCCCACCCGTAAGACAACTAAAGGGATTTCAAAAAATATTTCTAAAAAAAGGATTATCAAAAACCGTGACCATTACTCTATCTGCAGATGATTTAAAATTCTACAACAGCGAATTAAAATTTGTAGCGGAGCCAGGAAAATTTAAGGTGTTCGTTGGTGGCAATTCAAATGCCGAAATGTCTGCCGAATTTGAATTGAAATAATCCCTTAACCAACCATTATTTAAAATTAGAAATTAAATTGACTATGCGCATAGTTCTACTCATGCTGGTTATTGGGCTGCTACAAATCAGCTGTAATACCAAAGCAAAAACTGCAGAAAAAACTGATCAGAAACCAAATATTGTTTTCATAATGGCCGATGATCATGCCATACAAGCCATTAGTGCCTATGGTCACCCAATTAGTAAATTAGCGAGTACCCCTAATATTGATAGACTAGCTAAAAATGGTGTGCTCTTCAACAATAGTTTCGTAACTAATTCAATCTGTGGACCCAGTAGAGCTGTTATTCTAACAGGAAAACATAGTCATATTAACGGATTTAGACAGAACGGGGACCATTTTGACGGCAGTCAGCCCACATTACCTAAAATGTTTCAACAATCAGGATATCAAACCGCAGTATTTGGTAAATGGCATTTACACGACTACCCTCAAGGTTTTGACCAATGGAAAATCATCGTTGACCAAGGAAACTACTATAACCCAGATTTTATTGAAAATGGTGACACTACCCAAATTGAAGGTTATGCCACCGACATTATTACAGAAGATGCACTACAATGGTTACAGCAAGACAGAACAGATTCTCTACCATTTTTTTTAATGGTGCAACACAAAGCACCACATAGAAATTGGATGCCAGCCTTACGCCATGCAAATTTGTATGATTCTGTACAATTTCCGCTACCGGATAGTTATTTTCCAGAATTCAATAAACAATGGGCTAACAAAGAACAGCTACAGACCATCTATAAAGACATGTACGAAGGCCATGATCTTAAAATGACAACCAAATTTGGGAGCACCCAACTTTCAAATAACCCTTGGACAACCGATTTTGATAGAATGACCCCAAGCCAACGCAATGCATGGGACACCGCATATTTAGCGAAAAACAATGCTTTTCATAAAGCCAATTTAACTGGAAAGGAATTAGCTATTTGGAAAGGACAACGCTACATTCAAGATTATATGGCAACCATTGCCGCAGTAGATGAAGGAGTAGGCAAAATTCTGGATTATTTGGAAGAGAGCGGACTTGATAGAAATACATTAGTTGTATATACTTCTGACCAAGGGTTTTGGATGGGAGAAAATGGATGGTTTGATAAGCGATTTATGTACGAAGAGTCTTTTAAAACTCCTCTATTGATGCAATTACCGGGTACCATAAAATCAGGAACTAAAATTGACGCTATGGTTCAAAACCTAGATTTTGCTCCAACGTTCTTAGACCTGACCGGTTTATCAGCATTAAACAAAGATATGCAAGGAGAATCTTTTTTAGGATTATTGAGCGGTACTTTGAACGAAGATGATTTTAGAGATGTGGTGTATTATCATTATTACGACTACCCCGCTTTTCATATGGTTAAAAAACATTACGGAATCAGAACAAAACGCTATAAACTCATTCACTTTTATGATGATATAGATGCATGGGAACTCTATGATTTGGAAAAAGATCCCAATGAAAAAGAGAATCAAATAATGAATATTGAATATGCAGCAACTTTAAAAATGATGCATAATAAGCTAGACAGTGTTCAAACGGTTTATAGAATAACCGAGGCAGAATTCAAAAAAGCACCAAAAGAGAAAGTTGACAAAGCATACAAGCAATTTAAAAGATTGAGAGGTGAACCTGCATTTCAATAATTATTCTATGATAAATACTATTAATGCTCAGAGATGATAAACAGATTCTCTGAGCATTTTTAATCAATCTATTATCTACTTATAAAAACATGGTTAAAATATTAATTTAAACATAAATACTTTCCTATTTTATAATGTAAGCTTTTAGAAAACATCAAAATAAAAACGAAAATTTAGATATGATAAGAATTTTAAAATTTTCTTTAATAGCTTATTATTGATTACCCTCTTTACTAAATACCATTAGTGCAGTCTTAATTAATTTTAATATTAGAATTCAAATTTCTAAGTACACTAACTACACTTTTAACAGCTAAAAAGCTAGTTTTTGGATTACTAGGACTAGGCTTATTCTCGGTACGTGTAAAAATTTTACCAAAACCACCTTCGCAAGTAATTTCATGCATATTGCTCGTAGCATTAGGATCGGCAACTATTTTAATAATTAAATCTTCAAATTTTGATGCAAAATAAATACTTGCGGCAACATTTATGTTTTTAGGAAATTGCTTTACTGCCTCGCTAACTTTCCCTTCCCAAATAGTTTGACTAGTTTTTATCAATGATAAATCAATCTTCGTATTCTTGAAAAAAGGAGCGCCCTCTAAACTTCTAGGGTGTTTTGTAGTCTTTAATTGTATTGAGGTAATTTCATCGTTCACTGCTTTAATAGCATCGAGTCCAGCTATGGCACCTACCGGTAAAATCACCTCACATTTTTGCAAGTCTTTTAAGGACATTTTATTCTCATAAAGACCTGCTGTACTAATAGCTATTAACTTTAAACCTGCACGGTCTATTTCCGGAAACTTCAATAACTGGGTTACCACATCTTTATTTGCGCATTCAATAATAATATCAACATCATTAATTAAATCTGCAGTAATCTCCTTTCTAAATTGAGTAGATGAAGTAACAAAACTACTATTCTCTTCTTCAATTTCTTTTCTTGCTACGATATAGCTTAATTCGTAAAAAGAATTACTGCTAATCCATTCCGCGAGGTATTTACCTATATTTCCATAACCTATTATAGCTGTCTTCATCATGCTAATCTATTTTTCCAAGTAAAGTTCTTAATGATTTTTAAGAGATTTTTTAAAACGACATTAATTGACAACTACGGTCAAATCCCAAACCATAGGCAATACGATATAGACGACTACCGTTAAAATTAATATCGATATAATATTTAACCAAAATCCTTTTTTCACCATGTCCTGCATTTCTAAATAACCAGAACCAAAAACTACGGCATTTGGTGGTGTAGCCACTGGCAGCATAAATGCGCAGGAAGCTGCTAGAGTTGCTGCTATCATTAAATAATATGGATGAACACCTAATACTGGTGCTAAAGACACTAATACAGGTAACAAAATAGCAGTAGTAGCTATATTAGAGGTTATCTCTGTTAGAAAGTTCACTATTGTAATTAGTATCAATAATAACAGAAAGAAGGGCAATACTTGTAGCGCAGATAACTTATTACCAATCCACAGCGCCAAACCACTACTATCAAACCCCAAGGCTAAGGTTAAGCCACCTCCAAATAACAGTAAAATTCCCCAAGGTAATTTGACAGCATCTTCCCATTCCATCAATTTCTTGCCTTTCTCACGAGTTGGTATCAAAAAAAGAACCACTACCGTACAAATGGCAATAATAGTATCATCCATTTTGGGAATAAACCGCTGAATAAAAAAAGATCTTGCAATCCATGCAAAAGCAGTTGATGCAAAAACAACCAGCACCAATTTTTCTTCGTACCCAAGTTTACCAAGTTCTTTAAGCCTTAAAGATATTTCACTACGCCCACCCGGAAATTCCTTTTGCTTAAAAGTAAATGCAAAACGGGTAAGGTAATACCAACATAAAAAAAGTAATATTATGGCAATAGGAAAACCAAGAATAAACCATTCAGAAAATGTAATCTCTTTTCCAAAGGTTGCTTGGACCACACCCGCCAAAACTAAATTAGTAGGCGTACCTATTAAGGTTGCTATACCACCAATTGATGCACTGTAAGCAATTGAGAGCATTAAAGCTTTACCAAAAATCTTGTTTTCGTTCTCTTCTGTTTCAGGGTTATCGTTTAACTGATACACTATAGCCATTGCAATTGGTAGAATAATAACTGCAGCGGCAGTATTAGAAATCCACATGCTTAAAAAAGCTGTTGCAAGCATAAAACCAAGTATGATGTTTATAACATTGGTACCGATTAAATTTATAATTGTTAGAGCAATTCGCTTATGCAAATTCCATTTTTCAATAGCAATAGCAAGTATAAAACCACCCATATACAAGAAGATATACTTATGCCCATAAGAAGTGGCAGTCTCCGTTAAACTTAAACCTCCTGTTAGGGGAAAAAGAATCAAAGGCAATAATGCCGTTACGTAAATAGGTATAGCCTCAGTAATCCACCAAATAGCGACCCAAGCAACCGAAGCTAAAACAGCATTCGCCGTATCGGATAAATCTTCTGGATGGAAAAAGAATAAAATATAAAAGAAAACTAAGGGTCCTAAAATGCGACCTATATTCTGTTTGGAAAACTGCATACTATTTATTTAAAATATAATTTACTCCTGCATCTGAATGGATTTTTGTAGTATTAAAAACCGCAATATCAAGGTCTTCAGGAAAAATCATTAATGGAAACTCCGTGCATCCTAAAATTACCCCTTCAGCACCCTGTTCCTTAGCTTTTTCTATGATGCTTATTACGTAATCTTTTGAAGATGGAATAACCTTTCCATAAGTGAGCTCTTCAATAATAATTCTATGCAATTCATCTATAACCATTTGGTCTTCGGGAACTAGTACTTCTATATCATTATCTTCTATTCTTTTCGTAATAAAAGTTTCTTCCATACTATATTTTGTACCCAAGAACAATACCTTTTTTAATCCTTTTTTATGAATTTCTTTAGCTGTTGCATCTGCTATATGGATAACAGGAAAATCTAATTTTTCTTGAACCAAATCGTACACTTTATGAGGTGTATTGGCACAGAAAAGTACAGCCATTGCTCCACCTCTATTAAGACTATGAGCAGCATTCACAAGCATATGTGCAATAGAATCCCATTTATTTTCTATTTGAAATCGATGTACCTCTGCCTGATTGAGGGTGTATACCAATAAAGGCGGATTGGTATTGTTGCCATAATGATCATTTACAGACTGATTTATTGCACTGTAATACTCTATGGTAGAATGCCAAGACGTACCGCCTATTAACCCCAAACTATTCATTTTATCATTCACTATTTCTTTGTTTTCGATTTTGTCTATTTTTTCTTTTTTAGATTGTATACAAGACCCTAATAACAACAGCAAAAAACAATAGCGATATATTCTCATAATAATGAATTCCAAATATTTATAATTAATTCAAAAACAAAGTACTAATTACCTTTTCCAAGTAAATCTAACCACTGTTCTGTATACCCTAAATTTCGTACACCATTAGAGTGTGCTCGTTTGCCTTCAGGAACTTCTAAATTAAAACCGTAAATGTGATCTTCTGGAATATTCATGGCTCTATAAGTTTCAATAATTATTTCTGCTGTAGGCTCTTTTTTATGATAAGTACCATACCAACGATCTAACGGAGTTGCACTAGGATTGTAATACCAATTCGCTATTTTATCTTTAGCGGAATAATCCCATCCACCTGAAAAATCTATAACTCTTGCCACTTCATGTGTTTTAGCAATAAAGGCTGACATTCCACCGCCTTGCGATTGTCCTGCTAATGCAATTTCTCTCCATTTTGGTGCTCCATCTTCTAAAAAACGACTCCAATTTCCTTGTTTATCATTTTCAGACAAATACATTAAAAGTTTAGTCAATCTATTCACAATTGCATCATAAGAAGCATCTGTGATTAGAGAAAATTCGGTATTTCCATAAACCCTTCTATTTCTAAAATCAGCTGCACAATTAGAATTCCCCTTTAGATTATCACCCTTACAAATTCGTGCAATGGCAGGAGTATTTATATAGGATAAATTAATTACCGCATACCCTTGTTGAATAGCCGTAGCAAACAAATTCTTAGGACCTTTCAATGCAATACCATTTGTTCCTGGGATAAAAAGCAACAGTTTACCCTGTTCTATAGATGGATTATAGGCTATAAAATGTGGGGTATCAGCATTTTTAATTCTACTATCTGTTTTTGATGGCTTAATCTTTAACACCACTTGAGGCTTAGGGAAAAGAATACTGTCTTGCGCACTTGCAAGCGTGAAGCTAAAGAATATTAAAATGTAAATAAGTGACTTATGCTTCATTACTATATTTTTTTTAAGGTTACTACTGTAAATACTCATTCCATTTATCAATAAACGCAGCACAAGCATCTATCATTCTTTTTACATTTTTCGTTCCTCTTTCTAAAGTAGCTTCTTTCGGATTTAATTCTCCCCAGACCCCAGTTTCTGTCATTTCTAAGGTCGATGTTTTTTTACCTGTTTCTTCTGCTTTTAATCCTTCTGCCAGGAATAACAATTTTGCCGTAGGTTCCTCTTTAATAACCTCTGGCAGCATTTTTTCTAAATGTTTTGGAAGTTTCATTCCAGGTTCTGTTGCCCTATCTATTTCTACCAAACTAGGCATTAAATACAGAGAGTCAGATGTTTCTCCTACTCCCGCGTGCCTATCTAAAGAAGTTGGTTTCTCTATTTCTTCCGGCTTAAGAAAAGGTGCTATCGCTACGCTATAATCTACAGCTACAGCCGCAGTTTTTTGATTTATTTGATCTACCAAAAAAGTTGTAATAGCTCTATTTCCTCCGTGAGAGTTCATAAATATAAAACGCTTAAATCCATTCTTGATAAGACTTTCAACCGTTTCCATATGTACTTTAACAATGGTCTCTGCACTTAAGGATATAGTTCCTGGAAATGCCATGTGATATGGAGATTGACCCGCCATTAAAACAGGTGCAACTAAAACATCTCGTTCTTGTGCAATTAGCTTGCAAAGCTCAACTCCGTTTATAAAATCGGTTCCAATAGGTAAATGAGTGGAGTGCTGCTCTAATGCACCAATAGGAATAATCACTAAATCTGACTTCGTTAAAAAGGTCTCCACCTCTGGCACCGTCATGTGCGGCAAATAGTTTTTAATTTTATCCTCTTTCCAAAGTGGATTTGTTTGTGCTTCTGCCATCATTTATTAGTTTAAAATATTCGTTGCTAATTGTTTTGTAAAAGCGTCGATTGTTTTTGTTGTTAACCACCTATTAGTCATACGTTTATCACCTTTTAATTTGAGAGTGTATTTTTTTAAACGAATTAATAACTATTGAAATTAATCTCTTGTTGGTTTAAAATCTGCTGCGATCCAAAGTGGTTCACTTTCATAATAGTTACCATTGGTCATTACAGAAGATACTGATCTAATATTATCAATATCGTCTAAAGGATTACGCTCTAAAATGGCAATATCCGCTTGCTTACCTATTTCTAAAGTTCCCGTAACGTCGTCATAACCCATTGCTTTTGCTGGAATTATGGTTGCCGTTTTGATAGCATCTAACGGAGTTAATTTCCCATATTTTACATAAGATTCCAATTCCAAGAAAAGTCCGAAACCTGGTGCAAAATTATCGGTACCTGCTACAACCGGTATACCGGCTTTATAAAACTTACCTATTACCTCGGCAGATTTAATAATATTTTGTTTTAACTTTTTAGATCTTTCTTCACGTGTACCTGCTCTAAATCTTTTACTTTCAAAAAGTTCATAAGCCATTCTACCTGCATCTGGCTCAATAGTTTCCATAGCATCACCTTTTGGTAATGTGCGCACTACTCCCAACCCAAGTGTTACATCTAAAACGGTACCATGTTTTAAATAAAACGCAATTGTATTGTTCACCATTTCATCTGTAACCTCATTGTCTACCATAAAAAATGGTCCCAGGTCAGATACTTTTTTATCGGTAAATAAAGCTCCTAAAATTCTGTTGTAATGGCTTAACATATCCATACCACTTTCTACGGCAATACGTGTATCATTTACTAAAGCGGGTACATGCCCAGTAACCGTCATGCCTACCTTATGCGCTTCTTCTGCCAAAACTTTTAAAATTTCAGGCTCAATAGAAGTATAAATCTTAATCTGTTCATATCCATTTTTATGGTAAAGGGCAACAACCTCTTTAGCTTCTTCTACCGATCTAGCCCTAATTATACCATTACCTTTAGGTCCAGGACCGTCTGTCATACCAGCTAAAAGAATATCAGGACCAACTGCTCCTTCTTTAGCAATGGCATCTCTAAAAGCTGTAGCAAATTCCAATTCATTACCATTATCCCTAATTGTCGTTACACCACCAGCTAAATACGCAGGCGCCCATTGTACTTGGTTAGAGTGAGCATGCATGTCCCACAGACCAGGTATTAAAGTTTTTCCGGTAACGTCTATTATTTTAGCTCCTTTAGGTACTTCAACAGCATCTTTTTTACCTATTTCTACAATTTTACCATCCTCAACAAGAAGCGTCATATCTACTTTAATGCCTTTACTAACACCATCGACTACGTTACCGCCAACCAATGCTGTAACTGGGTATTCCGGACCTTTAACACTCTCTGTATAACCTTTCAATTGAGCCATTTGCTCTTCCACATTACCTTTTATAAATAATGGCTTAGCCTCTTCATAGCCCTTTTTTATAAGTTCTCTAATTTGTGTATTAGCCTTAACCACGGCAACCAAATTCTTAGATTTATCTAGCCAAATGGTGCGTCCGCCCCAATTAATACCTTCTACTACATACCGGTCTAAGGCAACATCTTCACCATTAATTTTTATAACATCTTCACCTTTATGAGTTAAAGAAACTTCGCCTCTTGGTAAAGTTGAAAGTGACTGTATGTTACCTTGACTAAAATAATAGTGGTACAACATCATCTCAATACCAGCTGGAATATTACTATTTACACCAAAAAAAGCATCTTTTTTAGAAGTGGTCACTACATCAAAATGCTTCTCCCAAATAGAGACCTGGTCTCCATTTACCTCCATCTTAAAAATATTGGTGGTGTCATTGTTAGATATACGTCTACTGAAATAGGATAGCGGTTCAAGTTCCTTATTCATGTACAGTTTAGATTCTACCCCACTTATACGTCCTCTTTCATTTTCACCTTGTATAGAAGTGACAATAATAGAATCTTTGTTTGAGGTTATATTATAGGTCTCCTCTCCTATTTGAGATTGTCTTCTGAACACAAGAAAAGTACCTTCATCAGTAAAATTCTCCCATTTAGATGTTTCAGGGGAACAAGAGGCGAGCAGTACCAAAAAGGCACTTTTGATTACGTTTTTTAAATTCATTTTATAGTGTTAGTTGTATTATAAAATTTTATGAAAAATTACAGACTAAGGAAATTCTGGAGTAAATCTGTTAAAATAGTATCGATTTATTTCGTCCGAATTGCTTTCTATGATATCTAATTTATCGTCTCCGTTTAAATCAAAAACAGTAATATCGTAGGTATTAAATTTTTCATCTGCAAGGGTGATTTTTTCCCACTCAGTGCCTTTATTACTGTTTACAAAAACAGAATTTGAAGATCTTACATTGGCGATAATGATGTCCATATCACCATCTTTATCTAAGTCACCCAAGGCAATAGAATAAGACCTGTCCGTACTGTTATCGAATGTAACTTTACGAGTATAACTCTGTTTTTTATCTCCAAAATATATCACATTAGGTTCGCCAATATTTGCGGTAATAATATCTAAATAACCGTCTTTATCAATATCTGATATGGCAACGGAACGAGTAATATCTTTACCGGTTCCATAAGGTATTTTCTTTGTGAATTTTAGATTCCCCTCATTCAGATACACAAAATTTGGTTGATCGTCTCTATTGGCAAGAATTAAGTCTAAATTACCATCTCCGTTCATGTCCGCAACCTCCACATCAATAGTAGAATCTTCTTTGTTCCCAAAACCAATTGATTTAGAAAAGGTACCATCACCATTATTAAGACATATTTCATTTTCTTTTCCTCTGTTGGTAATAAGAATATCCATATCACCATCTTGATCAATATCCGCTACTACAATATTTCTTGTTGGCGCATATGCTTCACCAAAGCTAGATGCTTTGGTAAAATGTCCTTTTCCATCATTTAGAAATAGAAAGTTAGGTGCCATATCATTACCTACAGCAATATCTAAATCACCATCACCGTCAAAATCTGCCAATTCGGTAGAGTAACTGGTTTCGCTTTCAGCATCTACCGCTCTAGAAACTGTAAACACTCCTCTTCCATTATTCACAAATACCCTATTCTGACCTGGCCAATGACGACCGTTGGCTACTAGAATATCTGCATCTCCATCATTGTCAATATCACCAACTCCTATAGAAGCTGTTCGTTCTTTATGCGTTCCTAGTATTAATCTACCACTAGTAAAAAACTCCAATGATTGGGCATTTACAGTGCATAGTACCATAGAAAAAACTACTATTAATTTTATTTTCATTTTAAATTATTTGAAATGTTTAATACCCATTTTATTATAAAGATCTTCGGCTAAATAAAGATTACCGCCTTTAATCGTCCATTCTACTTTTCTTATATCGCTAATATTATCAACAGGGTTACCGTCTACGAGAATTAAATCTGCTTTTTTTCCTTCTTCTATAGAACCTAAAGAATCTGACACACCTGTAATATTTGCTGAATTTATAGTTGCCATTTTCAAAACTTCTGCTGCAGGTATACCGGCTTTTACATATAATTCTAATTCTCTATGGTATAAGAACCCTGGTAAGCCATCAGTACCTGGTACTATAGATACCCCCCTTTGGTACATGTCATACAAAGCATTGAGCATATTATCATAACTTTCT
The DNA here is from genome assembly GCF_039968975.1 of Maribacter sp. Taxonomy (GTDB): domain Bacteria; phylum Bacteroidota; class Bacteroidia; order Flavobacteriales; family Flavobacteriaceae; genus Maribacter. The sequence continues at coordinate 18,031 of NZ_JBDVOT010000263.1, forward strand.
TTGAATATTTCTACCTTCTTTCCGGGTTTAGGTAATCCTCCACTATAAAATGCACGCTGTTCTATAAGTGGTAGCCTACTTATAATTTTATTGTACGTAGGGCTAGGTTGACCTTTCTGAGAAAGGAACATATTCTCAAAAATGGACATAGTGGCATCTACAAGAATATCTTTTGATTTTAAAAGTGAGACAAACTCTAAATACTCTTTTGATTTTAAATCAATGTCACGACCATAATTGGCAACCATTGTAAATCGCAAAGGTGTTCTAGTATCAATAGTATCTGACATGAAATTTAGAAACAACATATTCATATGTTGAATTTCATTGTAACCTTGGTTTATAGCTTGAGATGCGGTCATGTAAGCAGGTATATGACCACTTACGCGCATGTTTAATTCATGTGCTTTATCTGCAAGTGGCTTAACCCATTCTGGTCTTATTGAACTGTACAACTTAATTTGATCATAGTCCAAATCTTTGTATGATTGAATTTCAGCTAACCCTTCTTCAAGGTTATCAACTACATTTCTTTGATTTGCAAAAGGTCCAGAGCCATCTATTATACCACAAAAGGTTACTATATTTGGACCGATAATTTCATTTTTATCAAACTGTGCACTAAGCTCTTTTAATTGCTTATTATTAGCTAAATCTCTTACAGATGTAACTCCTCCTGCCAAGTGTAACAATCCTCTGAATTTGGTGTTGTGGGTATGCATGTCAAACATACCGGGCAGTAAGGTCTTTCCAGATCCGTCTATTACTTGAGCCGTACCGTTCAACACCTTGCCCATAGAGGGTTTGATCGATTTAATAATCGTACCATCAACAAGTACATCTTGGTTTTTTAGAATTGAACCATCCTTAGAAAAGACATTAACATTTTTAATGATTATTTTATCAATGTTATTGGAAACCTCTTTAGAAATATGAAAAAGATATTCATTTTCATAGTTACTCTGTAGGGACTGCAATTCTTTTCTAAAAGCTATGAAATCTTTTCTAACGATATGTAGGTTACCAGAAATACTAGCTATCATTTCATTATCCTTTAACCATATATACCTAGGGTTCATTTCTAAACCTTTTATCATTAAAAGATCTACAATAGTACCGTCTGATAGCGTTATGGAATACTCATTTATCAACTCTACTTCTCCTTTTGGATAAAGGTTAATTTTCTTGTTTTCAGATTTAACCAAAAGTTGCGCTAAAATCTCATATACTGCAGGTGAACCATCATGTCTGAAATAAAGTTTATCTCCCTCAAAATCAGCCTCATCTTTACTCATAGGGTTTGACCACCATGCAGAACCACTACTACCCTTAAAACTTTCGTTTATGGAATCTTTCAAATAATTGACACCAGTAATAGATTCTGAAATAATATAGTTTTGATCATTTAGGACGATATCCTCAGTAATTTCAGGTCCACGCCCCCTATCCGTGTAGTTGTAAGTATATTGTAAACTTCCATCCGATAAAATAGTTTTCTCGTATTTACCAGCTATATTTTCACGAAATACAACATCATATTTTATTTTCTCAGTACTTTTATTATCAGTCTTTTGAGACTCAGAACAACTGATAAAAACTATACATAATAGCGCAACAAACAGGTAGTTTTTCATACTTTAAGTTAGATTAGGTAATTCTGTTATTTTGAAATTTTCAAGACTATGCTTTTAAAGTCTCCTTATAAAATCTCAACCAATTTTGTCCTAATATCTTTTCGATATCTCCGGTGCTATATCCTCTTTTATCCAAAATTTTAGCAACCTGTAAATATCTATCTGGCTTATCCAATTCAGGAATCCATGGTGGCCATTGTACTTTGTATGAAGGCTTAAATCTTGTTAATCTAGGTACGTACCAATTTTCACGAGTTGCACCAGTCGCTTCCAAACCTTGTATAGCAAAATCAGATGCCAAACCTACGTGGTCAATGCCTCCAATTTTTACGGCATGATCAATATGGTCTACATAAGTTTCTAATGTAGTATCAGTTCCAAGATTAGGACCGATCATATACCCTAAACAAATAATACCAATAATTCCTCCTTTGTCAGCCATGGCCTTTATCTGTTCATCTGTTTTAGACCGTGGATGATTTTTATGCAATGCCTCGCACATAGAATGATTTATGGAAACCGGTGCTTCACTGAACGCTATACCATCATTGGTAGTCTGTTCTCCGCAATGAGATAAATCTACCATAATCCCTAACTCATTCATACGGCTTACGACCTCAATACCAAAATCGGACAAACCACAATTGGTACGCTCGGTACTACCATCTCCTAAGTAGTTTCGTTGGTTGTAGGTCAGCTGCATCCAACGCATTCCGGCATCATAAAGCTTATCTAAATTTTTAATGGACCTACCCACCATGGTAGAATTTTGAAAACCTAGCATTACTACAGTCTTTCCTTCTTTTTTTGCTATGTCATAATCATCAGCACTTGTGCCTAAAATCAATCGGTCTGAGTTTTCTTTAATTATGGTTTGCCAACCATCTAAATTTTTAAGTCCTTTTGCTAAATTTCCAGAATCAACAGAAGCATTAAACCCTGTATAACCAGATTCTGAAAGCGCTTTAAACGAATCTTCATTCCAATTACGTGAAATGATCAAACCATCGTTTATAATGGCATTTTTATATAATTTTTCTACCCCTTTTTCACCAAGCTTCTGAACTAATTGTTTACTTATTTCTAAGTTAGAATCGGCATCAATGGATTCTAAAATTGTATTCAAAGAATAAGCCGCTTGACCAGGAAAAAAAGCTCCTAACGAAAGTAATTTCGCAAGATTTCTACGTTGTGTGTTCATATATGCTGAATTTTTAAAGTATCAGTCTTATACTTTAATTAAATTATTAATAACACATTGAGAGAAACAATGAAGTCTCTCAATGTGTCTAAAAACTAACAAACAAATTAGTCTTGTAAATTAATACCCTGGGTTCTGCTCAATATTAGGGTTAACATCTGTCTCATCTTGTGGTATTGGCATAATCACCGTATCTGCTCCATAAGGAATTAAACATGCCTGTGCAGTGCAGTTGGTTCTTACAATATCCATTTGATTACGCATTAAATCCCATAATCTTTGACCTTCAAAAGCTAATTCTAATCTTCTTTCTAAAAATATGGCATCCTTAAGGTCATCTCCAGTATCTGAATTATCCGGTTCATCGGCAATAGCACGTTGGCGCACCATATCCAAATCATCTTGCGCACCAGCGATATCAGTGCCTATTTCTGCTCTAGCCTCTGCACGTATCAAGAACATTTCAGCAAGTCTTACAACTTTTACATTATCGAAGCCATTGATATCTGCATATTTAATCATTCTATTAGGTGCAAATTCACCCGTTAGCAATGGGTCAACTTCAAAAGTGCTTAATCTAGCATCATTCTCAGGATATAGATCAACTACATCATTAGAAGGAAGGTAATCTCCAAAACCTGCCTGTAAATAAAGTCCTGCAATACCATTACCACCAACATTATCAGTTTCGGTCATTGATATTTCAAAAATTGACTCAGAACTATTATCCGTAGTCCATAAATCATAATAGTTATCATTAGAAATTAAACCATAATCTCCTGAATCTATAACAGTACTAGCCATAGCTTCTGCATTGTTCCAATCTTCTTTAAACAGATATACTTTAGCTAACAAAGCCCTTGTTGCCATAGGAGAAAGGGTATTTGAATTACCGCTTCTAGAATTACCGTTCATCAAAGAAATACCAGTAGTCATATCAGAAATTATTTGGTCATACACTTCTGCTACAGTACTTCTAGAAGGTTCATTATCCAAATCAAAATTCAAAACAATAGGTACACCCAAATGACTGGCATCTGCCGTATAATTGTATTGCTGAGCAAACATGCGTACTAAATCAAAATACATTAAACCTCTTAAAGCATATGCTTCACCGATGATATGATTTTGTTCATCTAATACCGCATCTACTAAAATTGTTTCTGAATTAATGATAGCGTTGGCTGCGTTAATGCCTTCATAAGCACTACCCCACAATGATAAAGCATCACCGTCTGATACTCTTTGTATATGCTCTGCATAATCAACAATTCTATTGGCTTGACTGTTTTGCTTAACGTCATCTGCCAATACATCCGGTATCATGATCATGTAACGTCCATAATATTCTGAACCAGACAATTTATTATATATACCGGTTATAGATGATTCATAACCGTCAAGATCTAACAAGGCGTCAGTATCCGAAACAGATTGTTGCGGAGTAAGTTCTAAAAAAGAGTCTGAACAAGAGAATACAAGTCCAGCCATTATCGCTACTATAAATATTTTATATGTTTTCATGTGTCTCATCATTTAAAGTTGAATATCTAAACCAATGGATATAGTCTTCACTGCAGGCGTCTGCCCAGTGTAGGTACCATTAATTCCTTGTTCTGGATCAATGTAAAGGATATCCTCTTTTACAAAAGTTAGGATATTAGTTCCCCTTGCATACAATCGCATTGAATTCAAGCCTAATAGCGAAGTAATATTTTCGTTAAAATTATAGGCTACCGTTAAATCCCTTAAACGAATATAACTACCGTCATATAACCATCTTGTCTGGTTTGCTTCATTACTACCATTACGACCACCCCAAACAAATTGAGGAACTAAAGCATCAGTAGAACCTGGCTGCCATCTATTATCATAAATAAAGTTGGCGGTACTTCTAGGTGTAAGTCTACCATCACCTAACGTACCTCTGGCTCTATCATCGAAAATATAATTACCGTAAGAATAAATGAAGTTGGCACTTAAACTAAGATCCTTATAAGAAAACATAGTATTGAAACCACCAAAAAACTCAGGAGTAGCAGATTTATCATCTAAAAAGCGTTCTGCATCACTAATATCATTAGTTATCGTTGTTTTTGAAGCATCTGTATACCATTGTGGATCACCATTTTCTTGGTTCACACCTGCCCAGCTATATAAATAGAAAGATTGAAAATCTTCACCTTCTTGTCTTCTAAAGGCACCATCTGTAAAGTCATCTGTTAGCTCAGTAATTTCATTCTTTAAGAAGGTGGTATTAAACCCAACATTCCAATTAAAGTTATCATTACTAATGATGTCTGCATTCATAGAGATTTCAATACCTGAGTTTTTCATCTCACCAAAGTTCTGAGTCAATGAAGAAAAACCTGAGGTTAAAGTAATTGGTACGTTTAATATAAGATCAGATGAAGTACGTTCAAAGTATTCTACCGTACCACTAATTTTAGAAAATAGTCCAAAATCTAACCCAACATTAAAATTCTGTTGACTTTCCCAAGTAAGGTCAGGATTTGCAATTTGGCTTGGACTACCACCAGGGTTACCGTCATAATCTTGCCCATATACATAAAGCCCTTGTGAAGGAAAGTTACCAATGGCAGCATTACCTGTAACACCCCAAGAACTTCTTACTTTTAAAAGATTAAGAAAAGAAACATCTTCTAAAAAAGCTTCATTACTAGCTAACCAACTACCTCCAAAAGAATAAAAAGTACCCCATCTATTATCTGCACCAAATCTTGAAGAACCGTCTCTTCTTAAACTTGCAGAAAGAAAGTATTTTCCATCATAGTTATAATTTGCTCTAGAAAAAGCAGAAACGAAAGTATACTCAGATTTTGAACCGCTAATAGCAAATTCTGCAGAAGCACTATTTAAAGTTCTTAAACTCTGATTTGGAAATTGTGTTCCAGAGGCACTAAAAGACTCATTATTAGTTTCTTGGGCTTCAAAACCTCCTAAGACATTAAAGTTATGATTATCACCTAAAGTAAAATTGTAATCTGCTGTTTGCGTACCTACAAAGGTTCTAAGTGATGTATTTGCCTCATAACCAATTCCGCCAGAGTTTCTTCCTCCTCCATACCTTGGATTTTGATATTGAGACTCCGTCAATGTCAAAAGGTCAAAATTCAGTTGCGAACGTAATGTCAAATTCTTTATTGGTTTTACGGTAACCGCAAAATTGTCAATAACCCTAAACTGTTTATTCTCCCATAGGTCATCTCCACTTAAAGAACCAACTGGGTTAGCACCTCCTAAAGGAAAATAATCTGCATGCTCACCATTGAACCTGCCTTCTTCATCATAAATAGGAATTAATGGCGATAATTCTAATGAATTTTTAAACGGATTGTTGAAAGAACCACCGTCAAAAAAGGTATTGGTAGTACTATTAGAAACCGTTATGTTATTCGAAATAGTTAAATAATCTGTTGCCTTAAATTCAATATTACTACGGGCACTCAACCTTTCAAATCCAGATCCAATAATATAGTTTTCTTGATCATAATAAGCACCAGAGAAAAAATACTTTAAATTATCGGTACCACCACTAGCACTCAAATCATAACTTTGCGTTATTCCTGTTCTCGTTATTGCATCTAACCAATTTGTATCTGTAGGTTCTCCTGTAGAAGGGTCAATCAATTGCTGAAAAGTAGCATCAAATCTAGCTTGAGCTTCTGCAGGTGTATCACCAAGATTTACATAACCTTCAAGAAATAACTCTGTATACTCAGCCGCATTCAATGGTTTTAAAATATTGTTATAAGCCTGAGAATTAAAGCCAGTAAGTGTTTTCAATGTAATTTTAGCTTTACCAGAACTACCAGATTTTGTGGTAATCAATATAACACCATTAGCACCTCTTGATCCATAAATTGCCGTAGAAGCCGCATCTTTTAAAACAGAAATTGATGCAATATCATTAGGATTGATAGACGCCATAACATTGGTACTACTACCGCCATTATCTATAGTTCCAATACTACCGTTTTGTACAGGAATACCATCTATTACATATAAAGGCTCACTTGAAGCTGATATAGAACCAATACCTCTAATTCTCACCTGTGTATTACCACCTGGAGCACCATCCACAGCACTTGCCTGCAAACCTGCGGTACTACCTCTTAATGTTTGCTCAAAAGTAGAAACCGGTATCTGTTCCAACTCTTCACTTTTAACAACGCTCACAGAACCTGTTATAGATTCTTTAGTAGATGTACCATAAGCTACAACTACTACTTCATCTAAAGAAGCAACATCTTCTTGTAGAATGACATTGACTACAGATTCGTTTCCTATAGATACTTCTTTAGTAAGCATACCTATATAAGAGAAAGTTAGAGTGTCACCATTAGAAACATCAATAGTATAGTTACCATCGAAATCTGATTGTGTACCAGCAGTTGTACCCTTTACCAGAACGTTAACTCCTGGCAAAGGTTCACCTGCTACATCTGTAACCGTTCCGGTAATTGTATTTTGAACAACGGCAACTTCATTTAATATAGAATTGCTGGGGGAACTTATGGGCACTTTCTTGACAATTACCTGATTGCCAATAATTTTATAACTTAAATCTGTATCTGAGAAAGCTTTTTCCAAAACAGTTTTCATTTTGGCATCTTTCAGTTTAACAGAAATCTTTTTGTCTGTATTTATAACATTATCTTTATAAAAAAAGACATAATCACTTGTGTTCTGTATTCTTTCGAAAAATTCTTCAACAGAGATATTCGTTACATCTACCTGTATTTTATTTTGCGCAAATACAGAGTTAGCGTAAACTGATGAAAGTCCTATTCCGATAAATAGTAGAAATATTCTCATAATCGTTAGAATTCCGACTGGTATGATATTTTTCATATTTTTGTATTGGTTATTTAATGTTGCTGCAAAACAGCAATATTGAAATTAATTGCCGGAAGATGCGGGAACATCTTCTGGCTTTATTATTTATTGCTACTTCAAAAAAAAAATGTTTTCAGTTCATTGGCGACGGGTATTACTTGATTAATATTTGATTTTCAGTTTGTATATATTCCATATTTGTACTTTCCTTAATACTATTTATTACAGAAAGAATATCTTCATTTAAATCTAAATATCCTGAAAAAGTCTCAGTTGCAAGATTCTCATTTTCTATTGTGATTTCTATATTATAGTAGCGCGAGATACGCTTCATAATAAATTGAAGATCATTATTCTTAAAAATTAAAACTCCTTCTTTCCAAGAAAAATAATTATCAACATTTACTTTTTCAGATACTATACTTTTAGATTTTTTATTAAAACTTGCCTTAGTACCAGGCGTAATCTTCATTTTATCTGAGTGAGAAGAAGTATGATTTATATCTTTAAAATTAATTTGAACACTACCACTCTTTAATACAGTATTAGTTGTCTTTTCATCAGGATAATTAGTTACACCGAACACCGTCCCCAAAACTTCAACCACCTGATAGTCAGAAACCACGTAAAATGGCTTTTTCTTGTTATGTGTTACTTCAAAAATTGCTTCACCAACAATATAGACCTCTCTTTTATCATCAGCAAAAGCTATAGGGTACACCAATTTAGAGCCTGAGTTAAGCCATACTTTAGTACCATCTGACAGTGTAAGATCAGAACGTTTACCATATGGCACAGTTAAAGTATTAAAAACTGCTTTCTTATTTTTTGTTGTTTTTTGATTTACTACTTCATTAGAACCAATAGTAACATTTTCACCAGTATTAGAATAATTTACAGATGCTACGTCTTCTTTTATTTTTAAGCTATTGCCTTCACCTAAAGTAAGTACAACTTCTCCTGATTTTAAATCACTATCATTGGTATTGGAACTATTTACAAAATCTGTAATTGAACTTTCTACTTTAGCATTGTTATAATAATAAAACGATAAACCTATACAACCTATAAAACATGCCGCTGCTAAAGCTGTATACCAATAGTTTCTTTTACGAGTATTCTTTTGATGAATTGTATTGAAAATCCTTTTTTTCAAGACTGAAGTCTCTTCTTCAGTCATAGATGAAAAATTGATATTTTTAGGATTTATTTTTTCCATAGTTAAGTCATGATTTAATGATTTGGTTTATTAAATACCTAATCATAGTACTCTAAAATAATAAGTAAGAAAATGTATTTTTATAGACAGTTTTTACGAGATATTTATCTCAAAGCTTTCAATGCCCTATACACTATAGTCCTAGCAGTCTGTACAGAAACGTCCATTATTTCAGAGATTTCTTCGTAACTCTTATCTTGATTAAATCTTAAGAAAAGACCTTTTCTTTGTTTTTTAGTCAATGACTCTAGCGCGTTTGCTAATACCATACGCTTCTCGGTCATTCTTTCCTTTTTTATTATTTCTTCTTCACAAGAGGTAGTGTAATTTCTAGCTTGTTGATTTAGGGAATACTGATATTCTTCTGTAACCGAAATTGTTTTAGTAGTGTACTTTCGATTTATTTTTCTTTTTAAACTTCTAAATAAATAATATTTTACATTATCTGTCATTGATAAGTTTTCTCTGTACTTATATAAGTCAACGAACAAATCATGAATGCAATCCATCACATACGTTCTGTCTTTGGTACAATTGATCCCGTAGCTAAATAAGCAGTCTATATAAATATTGTATAAATCACCAAGAGCAGCCTCATCACCATCAATTAGCTTTTGCCAAATTACAGTCTCCGTATTTTTTACGACAAAAACTTTTTGAGTTCCTGATTTAGGAATTTCTTCAGATGCCGAATCTATTCCAAAATCGGAATTTACAGCCAAACTATGTTCGTTACGCTTTTGCATCTATTAATAGAGTTTAATGGAATTATCAACAATCCCTTTCTATTCTAAGCAATCAATTTAGGTTTTATAGACATTATTGAGAAAAATTTAATGATTTATAGCATATCATTAATAATATGGTATTCGTAATTTGTTATTCACGATCAAGATACCTTTAAATTTTCATTATGATAAATATTTCTTAACAATACAAAAAGTAAAAAACAATTTTACCGGAATAAGCTACTCACTTATCATCTACATTTATAATCTATAAATTGTTTAGTATTGTCTTACTTGAAAAAAAGATAAAATAGATAGTATATTTTTTTAATACAATTAAAAACAACAAAGAAAAGAATTATAGTATTCTTGTACCATGTGCTGCTCCACTTGTTATTATATTTTAGATTAACAAACATCACATAATCACTGTGTAGATTGTACATTAAGTAATTACAGCTAAAAAATTCGATCAATATTCTTGATTTTTTAATTTAAATAAATCTGAAAATCTTTTGTTTTTGGCAAGTAATAAAATTAATTAGTAAAATTAAATACTTGTTGATTTGGGTATTTATACTATATTGAAAATTAGTGTAGAAAATATCCTCACTAATAAATTTCAATACACTAAACCAATAATTACAGTTTCTACTTTATATAATGACGCAAAAAAAAATGACCATTAAAGATATTGCCAAACTAGCTGGTGTATCTAAAGGTACTGTAGATAGAGTATTACATAAAAGGGGAAAAGTTTCTAAAAAAGCATTAGAGAAAGTAGAGAAAGTTTTAAAAGAAATTGAATATCAACCAAATCCTATAGCTAGGAATCTTAAAGAAAATAAGGTTTATAGAATTTCTATTTTAATACCAGATTACGAAATAGATATTTTTTGGCAACCAGCTCATGAAGGCATCAAAGAAGCAGAGAAAGAATTTGGACCATTTGGCGTACTAGTAGAAAAATTTATATACAACCCGTTTCAAAAAGAAGATTTTCATCAAAAATCTATTGAAGCTATAAGTGTTTCTCCCAATTTACTTTTAATAATTCCCCTATTTGAAAAAGATTTTTTTTTAATAAGTAAAACGTGTAAAAAGAAAAATATAAAAGTTGCACTCTTCAACAATCATATAAAATCTAAAAATGCTGAAAGTTATGTTGGCCAAGATTTAATGCAGAGCGGAAGAATAGCAGCAGATTTAATTTATAAAACCTCAAAATTAAAATGTGATATAGGCATTGTACATATCAATTTAGAACCACACCTACTACTAAAAGAAAAAGGTTTTAAAAATTACTTTACAGAAAAAAATAGCAGTTTTCGTATTTTAGAATCGATAAACTTCGAAATGAACAACCCAACTAAATTCGTTAATGACATTACCACATATTTAAAAGAACATCCCAATTTAGGTGCTTTATTTATTACGAACTCCCATGTTCATGAAGTTGCTGAAATTGTTTCAAAAATTAATAAAGATTGTGCTATTATTGGTTATGATTTAATCCCTGAAAATGTCACCTACTTAAAAAAGGGGAAAATTAACTTTCTTATTCACCAAAGACCCAAAGAACAGGCATATCTAAGCATAAGCTACTATGCCGAATACTTCTTGTTTGGTAAAAAGGTTCCCCTTAGCAATCTACTTCCTATAGATATTATTACCAGCGAAAATGTAGATTATTATTTATAACTAATCAATTACTATAGAATATTCATCTTTTTAGCATAAAATAAACACAATCCTAAAATTACAGTGTGTTCGAGCACATTTTAACGTTAATCTACTCGGACATTAGATAATTAAGTTTACATTCACATAACTTTAAGAGAATATTTAGAACCAAAATCTTTTTAAATTTAACATTATGATGAAAAAAATTTTCATGTTCTTCGTACTAATTATCGGGGCATTCCCCGTTTTAGCACAAGACAAAATGGTGACTGGTGTAGTCACCGATGCTAACAACGGAGTGCCTCTACCAGGAGTAAATGTTTTGGTACAAGGAACTACGAATGGTACACAAACCGATTTTGATGGTATTTACACTATCAGCGCTTCTGAAGGTGATGTATTAGTGTTTTCATATATAGGCACAAAAACACAAAACATTACAATAGGTACTTCTAATACTATAGACATTGCCATGTCAGAAGACGCTAGTCAACTAGACGAAGTTGTTGTAACGGCATTAGGTATTAAAAGACAAAAAAAATCTTTAACCTATGCTACCCAAGGTGTTGATACTAAAAGTATTGATGAAGCAAGACCACAGCAAGATTTGGTAAATAGTTTACAAGGTAAAGTAGCTGGTTTATCTATACAAACATCAGGTAGTGGTGTTAGTGGGTCATCAAAAGTAGTATTAAGAGGTAACCGTTCTATTGCTGGTAGTAGCCAAGCTTTATATATTGTAGATGGTGTACCTTTAGGAGGAGACATCTCTAACTTAAGTCCAGATGATATTGCTTCTATAAATGTTTTAAAGGGAGCAAATGCAGCTGCACTTTATGGTGCAAGAGCTAACAATGGAGCCATTCTTATTACTACAAAAACAGGAACCAGCGATGTTACTACAATTGATTTTAGTACTACAGTTACTGCTAATACAGGTAATATTATGTATGACTACCAAAATGAATATGGTCAAGGTAGTGCCGGTGTGTTTAACCCAACGTCTACAGGTTCTTGGGGACCAAGTTTTGATGGGTCTTCTGTAGTAAACTGGTCTCCTAGTCCAGATATCACACAGAGCTTACCTTATACATCACAGTCAAACAATGTTAATGACTTTATGCAAACAGGAATTAATATTGCCAATAACGTTTCTATTAGAACAGGTAACGAGAAAGTAAGAACATTTTTTGGTTATACTAATGAAAATAGAGAAGGTATTATTGCTGGTAATGAATTAGCAAGACATAATGTTACCTTAAAAATAGATAACAAAATGTTCGATGATAAAATTGAACTAAGTGCCAAGGTAAATTACATTAGAACCGAAACAGACAACATCTTAGATACCGGCGAAGCCTTTACCAATCCATGGAGACATGCTTATAGGTTGCCAAGAAACATACGTACTGTTGATGCAAAAGTATTTGAATATACTGCAACAGATGGTAACGTATTACAAAACTACTGGAAACCAGGTGATAATGGTGGCGCCAATCCTTATTGGACTATAAACCGTAACCTTAATGAAAGTGTTAATGATAGAGTTATTGGTTATGCTTCGTTAAAATATAATTTTAATGACAACCTAAGTCTAATGGTACGTACTGCTGTAGATAACAGTACAACATTTAGAGAAGATAGAGATTACAATGATTCTTATATAGTAGCAGATAATGGTGATTATGAAACAACAAATACTATCTCTATTGAATGGAACTCAGATTTCTTATTAAGTTATAACAAAGAAATTAACGACGATTTCAATTTCAACATAAACTTAGGTGGTAATAGCCGTATGGCTGAAGACAAATATGTTTTCACAGATAACCAAGGTTTAAACGCCCCAAACATTTTTGCCATAAGTAATGCATTGACATTAACAGCAGAACAAGATTTTAACAAAGAAAAAGTAAATTCTCTTTATACTTTTGGGCAAGTTGGTTATAAAGATGCTTTATTTTTAGACTTAACATATAGAAGCGATTGGAGTTCTACTCTACCTTTTGAAAATAATAGATTTGATTATTACTCAGCTGGTTTAAGTGCTGTTATTTCTGATATGTTCACAATGCCAGAGCCTATTTCATACCTAAAATTTAGAGGTTCTTATGCAGAAGTTGGTAACGACACTAACCCTTACGCAATTTTCCGTACAGCAAATACCGTAGCTGGTGGTTTTGTTCAATTAGAAGCTTCTCAACCAAATACAGATTTAAAACCAGAGCGTACACAATCATTAGAATTTGGTGTTGATGCGCGTTTTTTCAATAATCGTTTAGGCTTAGACTTTACATACTATAAGAGTAATAGTATTGACCAATTATTTCCAGTAAGTGTTGACCCGGCATTTGGGTTTAGTACTAGGTTCGTAAATGGTGGAGATATTCAAAATAAAGGTATTGAAGCTATCTTAACAGGTACACCAGTACAGACTAATGATTTTAGTTGGAATGTTTCTGTAAACTTTAGTAAAAACGATAGTGAAGTACTACGCTTAGCTAATGATTTAGAATCTTTGGTACTAGAAGCAGGCAACCCTTTCTTTAGACAATTTGAATTAAATGTTGGTGACCCATGGGGTAATATGTATTCAAGAGGTTTTGTAAGAGATGACCAAGGTAGAGTTTTAGTAAATGATGATGGAACACCACAAGTAACAGATGGTAAAGATGTATTAATTGGCAACTACAATCCAGATTGGTTAGGTGGTATTAGCAACTCTTTCCGTTACAAAAACCTTAGTTTAAGTTTCTTAATTGATATTCGCCAAGGGGGTGTTGTAGGATCACTTACCAATGCAATTTTAGCTTCAGACGGTGCTTTACAAGCTACAACAATAGGACGTGATGGTACTTTGGTTTTCGGTGATAATGTATTTAGTGGATTAGAAGTAGTGAAGTCTGATGGTTCTACCAATGATATACAATTAGATGCTGAAACATTTTGGTCTGCTATTGGTGGTAGAAATGCACCAGTGGGTGAAGCATTCGTTGAAGATGCATCTAACATTAGAATGAGAGAAATTACCTTAGGTTATAGCTTACCTTCCTCTCTAATAGATAAAACTCCTTTTAGAAATATAAAACTAACCTTAGTAGGTAGAAACCTTTTCTTTATTTATAACAATGCGAGTATAGATCCAGAGGTTATTACAGATCCTTCTCTATCCAGCTCTGATGGTTATGAATCTTTTTCACCACCTACTACAAGAAGTTTAGGTCTAAATCTAAAGTTCGGATTTTAAAAAATTGTACATCTAAAATATGAAAATCATGAAAAATATAAGTTTATTCCTTGGTCTGGTCTTGCTTCTAGCAGGCTGTACCGGTGATTTTGAGGAAACAAATACAGACCCGTTGTCTTTTGCTATACCAGCAATTGAAGAAAGTGAATTATTACAAGGTCAAGCTTTTGCACAAGCACAGTATACAACTATGTTTGGTGAAGATTGGAGATTTCAAATTGGCGAAAATCTTTTTGCTGATATCTGGTGTCAGTATTATGCAACCACAGCATCAGGTTTTGATTCGGACCGATACGTACAAGTAGGTGGCTGGGCCGATTTGGCTTGGACTTCTTTTTATGAAGAGTCTTTACCGCAAATAATTTTAGTAGAAGATGCTACTGAGGCTACAGGTAATGTAGTAGGTAATGCAATGATTAAAATATGGAAAGTAAATGCTTTTCATAGAATTACAGATTACTGGGGACCAATTCCATATTTAGAAGTTGGTAATACAGAATTAGAAGCCATACCTTATGATTCTCAAGAGGATATTTACAGAAGTTTCTTTGTAACTCTTGATGAAGCCGTTGATCAATTAAATGCCAATTTAGATCAAGTTGCTTTTACTAGTGGCGACCGTACTTATGGTGGTGACCCAGCAAAATGGCTAACCTTCGCAAATAGCCTTCGTCTACGTTTAGCTTTAAGAGTTAAATATGTGGATCCGGTATTAGCGAAGACTGAAGCTGAAAAAGCTGTAGCTGCAGGTGTATTTATGACAAATGACGAGAATGCATACGTATCTGTAGATGAGATAAACAGAAACCCATTGGAGACTATTACAGACTGGGGAGAATTTAGAATGAGTGCAACTATGGAAAGTATTTTAGAAGGATACGAAGATCCACGTTTACCACAATACTTTGCTCCTGCGATAGAAGGTGATAGCGATGGCGATGGTAGTTCTTATGAAGGGTTGTTGAACGGACAAACTAAAGTTTCATTAGAGACTAGCAAAAATGATAGTCATTCTGACCTTGCTACTAAATATATCGACGTTGCCTTGGGTGGTGAAAATCCTCCAATAGAAGTATTAACCGCTGCAGAAGTATACTTTTTACGTGCAGAAGGTGCCTTAGAAGGTTGGGCAATGGGCGGCAGCGCAGAAGAGCTTTACGGTTTAGGAATTACAACTTCTATGGAGCATAGAGAAGTTGGTGATGCTACATCTATTGCTGCATATATAGCTAGTACCAATACACCAATAGCTTTTGAAGCAGGTGCAGAACCGGTAGCTAATATACCTGTAGCATTTGGTACAGATCCAGAAATACAATTAGAGCAAATTATTACCCAAAAATGGTTAGCCTTATACCCTAATGGTTGGGAAGCTTGGGCAGAACTTAGAAGAACAGGTTACCCAAAACAATATGCTCGTGTACAATCAGAAAATGCTGATGTTGCTGCAGATGAAATTATGAGAAGAATGGTTTATGTTTCTTCGCAATTTGATACAAACTTTGAATCTGTATCAACAGCTATTAATGGTACAGAACTTAACGGAGCTGATAATAATAACACCAAACTTTGGTGGGATAAAAAATAATCTTCCTCGGATTTTTTTTCAAAAAGCACCAACTTAAACATTGGTGCTTTTTTTTACTATTTTTTTCACACTATCTTAGAAGAGATCACCAAATTTTTTATATCAATGTATAGGTTATTTTCTTTCCTTATTTTACTCATTCTAGTCTTTTCATGTTCCACACAAGAAGAAAAGCTTTTTACCAAATTAGAAGCTAATGTCACAGGTATAAAGTTCAAGAATATTCTAAAAGAAACAGAAGCATTCAATGTTTTAGAATATGGTTATTTATATAATGGCGGCGGCGTATCAGTTGGTGATTTAAACAATGATGGTTTACAAGATATTTACTTTACCGGTAATATGGTTGGCAGTAGATTGTATATAAATAAAGGGAATTTTGAATTTGATGAAGTAGCAGAAAAAGCAGGAGTCTTTGCAGAAGGCCTTTGGAATACAGGCACAACAATGGCAGATGTAAATGGTGACGGATTGCTGGACATTTATGTATGTAGGTCTGCGGCACCTAGTCCTAAAATGCGTCAAAATTTATTATTTATAAATAATGGCGATTTAACTTTTACAGAAAGTGCTTCAAAATACGGACTAGCCAATTCTGGTTATTCCACACAAGCTTCTTTCTTTGACTATGATAAGGATGGAGATTTAGATGCTTACATCCTTAATCACTCCACACAAGAATATGCTGGTTTTGGGCAAATTACAGCATCATTAAAGAGTAAAAACAACCCTGCCTTTTCAGATAAATTATACCGAAATGACAACGGAATATTTAAAGACGTAAGTACTGATGCCGGTCTTATCTCTAATGTATTGGGTTTCGGATTAGGTCTAGCAATTTCTGACATTAATAATGACGGCTGGTCAGATATTTATGTATCTAACGATTACAATGAACAAGATTACCTGTATATCAATAATAAAAACGGCACCTTTTCAGAAAGCCTTCAGAAATATATTGGGCATACCTCATTGTTTTCAATGGGTTCAGATATTGCTGATATTAATAATGATGGTTATATGGATATTATAACTTTAGATATGCTCCCTGAAGGTAATTACCGTCAAAAAATGGTTTCAGGACCAGATAATTATGACAAATACCAACTACTAGTCAACTCTGGTTTTTACAACCAAACCATGCGTAATATGCTTCAACTAAATAACAACGGAGAATCCTTTTCAGAAATAGGTCAATTTTCTGGCATATCAAATACCGATTGGAGTTGGGCTTCACTTTTTGCAGATTTAGATAATGACGGTTACAAAGATGTTTTTATCACAAATGGATACAAAAGAGATTACACCAATATGGACTTCATAAATTTTGCTGTCCAAGAAAAATTAAAAGAGAATAAAACAGGAAAGCAAACAGTAATCATGGAGTTACTGGAAAATTCTCCTGCTACAATTGAAGAAAATTACACGTATCATAACAATGGAGACCTAACTTTTTCAAAAGTAAATTCGGCATGGGGATTAGATAACAAATCACTTTCTAACGGAGCAGCATATGCAGATTTAGATAATGACGGTGATCTAGATTTAATCGTTAATAATATAGAAGAAGAAGCTTTTATTTATCGAAATAATAGTGAAACGTTAAAAGAGCATAATTACCTAAGAATACAATTAAAAGGTAAAGGTTTAAATACATTTGGTATTGGTTCAAAAATATCCATAACTACAAATGACCAAGTTTTGGTTCAAGAAACCATGCCTACAAGAGGTTATCAATCTTCAGTAGATAATACGGTTGTCTTTGGTTTAGGAAAAAATGACACTATACAGAAGCTAACAATTATTTGGCCAGATTTTAAAGTACAAACACTGCAGAACATACCTAGCAACCAAACCATTAAACTACAACAAATTGATGCACAAAAACCCATTGCAATTGGTGAAACAGATGCTATAAAATATTTTGTTGATACATCAATAGATAGTCTAATTCCTTTTAAACATCAAGAAAACAATTTTATAGATTTTAAAACAGAACAATTATTACCTCATAAACTTTCTACTCAAGGTCCTAAAATGGCAAAAGGAGATGTAAATGGTGATAATCTAGAAGATTTGTTTATTGCTGGTGCCAAAGGGCAAAGCGGACAAATATTAATACAACAAAATAATGGTGAATTTAGTATTGCCCTATCCGATTTAGTAGATGACGCAATATCAGAAGATACAAATGCGCTCTTTTTTGATGCTGATAATGATAAAGATTTAGATTTATACGTAGTTAGTGGTGGTAATGAATTTGAACAGAATGCCACGGAATTACAAGATAGACTGTACCTAAATAATGGTAAAGGTAAATTTACAAAATTGAGCAATGCATTACCAAACATGAAAACAAGCGGTGCTGTAGTCCGTGCTAACGATGTTGACAATGATGGAGATTTAGACTTGTTCGTTGGTGGAAGATTAGTACCTGGCAAATACCCAACAGCTCCAAAAAGTTATCTACTACAAAATGATGGTAAAGGTCATTTTACAGATGTTACAACGTCTATAAATGAAGAATTAAATCATTTAGGAATGATTACAGATGCCTTATGGAGCGATTTTAGTGGAGATGGTATTGAAGATTTAATCATAGTTGGTGAGTTTATGTCTATTCGTTTGTTCGAAAATAAAAGTGGCAAACTAACCGAAATCAAAAACTCAACACTAAATAATACAAAAGGATGGTGGAATACTATTAAGTCTGGTGATTTCGACAATGATGGTGACACAGATTATATCGTCGGTAATTTTGGTTTAAACTCCCAATTAAAAGCTTCTGAAGCAGAACCCGTTCAGCTGTATGTCAAAGATTTTGATAAAAACGGTTCACTAGACCCTATATTAACTTCATACATTCAAGGGGAAAGCTATCCTGTTTTCTCGAGGGATGATTTAATTGGTCAACTCAGCTATTTAAAAGGAAAATACATTAATTACTCAGATTATGCTGACCAAAAAATTGCAGATATTTTCACTGCAGAAGAATTAAAGAACACCAATATACTAGAAGCCAATTACTTTGCTAGTAGTTATATAGAAAATCTTGGTGAAAATAATTTTAAAATAACGCCCCTACCCGCTTCTACCCAATTTGCTCCTATCTACGGTATTCTTATAGATGACTTTAATGAAGATGGCAATTTAGATGTACTTATGGCTGGCAACTTTTTTGGCACTAGAGTAAAATATGGCAGGTATGATGCCAATAAAGGCAGCTTTCTTTTAGGCGATGGAAAAGGAGATTTTAAAGCTATTGACCAAAAGAAAAGTGGACTCAATATAGATGGTGAAGTAAGGGATATTAAAGCCATCATTAACGCGGACAAAGAACCAATTATCATATTTTCAAGAAACAATCAAATTCCTAAAACGTATAAACTTAATTTTTAATGCGAACACAAATTCAGATTATCTTAGTATTATTGATTAGTGGGCTTTATAGTTCTACCACGGCACAATCTATCTCAATTAAAGAAGAAATACTATCATTGGAAACCTATGGTTTTAGTGAACCTAACCCTGTACCCATATCGGCTGAAAACCCGAAAATAATTCCCTATTTTAAATTTGAAAGGTATGAGCATACATCTAAAAAGCAAGAGTGGAAAGTTGTAACCTTAGAAAATGATTATATAAAAGTACAAATACTTCCAGAAATTGGTGGTAAAATTTGGGGTGCTATTGAAAAGAGTACAGGAGAGGAATTTTTATATAAAAATGAAGTAATAAAATTTAGAAATATTGCCATGCGAGGTCCTTGGACTTCTGGTGGTATTGAGTTTAATTTTGGTATCATTGGTCACCACCCTTCAACAGCAACTCCAGTAGATTATATAACTAAAACTAATTTAGATGGTAGTGTCAGTTGTATTGTAAGCAATATAGATTTACCATCAAATACAAAATGGACCGTAGAGATTAAGTTAGAAAAAGATAAAGCGTATTTTGAAACCAATGCATCTTGGTACAATGCTTCTCCACTAACTACATCTTATTATAATTGGATGACCGGGGCAGCTAAAGCAAGTAATGACTTAGAATTTTTCATTCCTGGCAATAAGCATTTAGAACATAATGGAAATTCACATTCATGGCCAATAGATAAAGAAAAGCACAACCTAGCCATGTACAATGAAAATAAATTTGGCTCTTCTAAATCTTATCATATTGTAGGTGAGTTTGATGATTTTTTTGGCGGATATTATCATGATACAGAATTTGGTTTTGGACATTGGTCTTTATATGAAGAAATGCCAGGGCAAAAACTTTGGTTATGGGCATTATCTAGATCTGGCGGAATTTGGGAAGATTTATTAACTGATACCGATGGGCAATATATTGAATTTCAAGCAGGAAGACTTTTTGACCAATACCAACCTACTAATGCCGTTAACCCAATTAGTCAAGTAGGTTTCGACCCCTATATGATGGACAAATGGAGCGAAATTTGGTTTCCATTTAAGCAAATTGGCGGTATGGTTGATGCTTCACCAGAAGGTGTTTTAAATGTAGAAACAGTAGATGGAGAAACCTATATAAAAGTAAATGCTTTACAAAATTTAGACACTAAAATTCAAATTTTTAATGGTCAAGAAACCATTATAGAAACACTGAATTTAAAGCCCATGGAAATTTATTCTAAAAAAATAGTGACTACAACACAGGCAGATATCGAAGTATCTGTATTGGGTACTGAGTTAGAATATAAGCCTATAAACAAGCCGAAGGATATAAAAAGACCTTTTTTCTCTGACAAGGATTTAAATGTTTCTGAAACAGAAAAATTACTTTTTGCAGGTATCGAAGCTATAGAATACCGTGAATATAAAAAGGCAGAAGAACACCTTAAAAACTTACTTAACATTGACCCTTCGCATAGCGTTGCCTTAACCAAATTGGCGGAACTAGAATACCGAAAAAGTAATTATAATGATGCATTAACATATGCAAACACCGTTTTAAAAATGGACACCTATAATGCAAGTGCTAACTACATGGCAGGTATAGCATATAGAGCAAATAATGATACTGTTAATGCATTAGAATCTTTAGGGTGGGCAGCTCGCGATATTAAATTCAGGTCGGTATCTTATGCACAAATAGCCGAGTTATATTTAGCTAACAAACAACTAACACGTGCTGAAACCTACGCACAGAAAGCCTTAGATTTTAATACGTATAACGTGAACGCAAGAGAAGTATTATTACTTGCCGCAAACGCAAAAAATGACAGTAAAGCTCTTGGTAAGACAAAAGAGGACTTATTACATATAGACCCATTAAACTATCTTGTTGCTCTTGAAAACAAAAGTTCAAATACAATTGTTAATGATTTGAATATACAAAATGAATTTAAAGAAGAATCTTTTTTAACTATTGCACTACGTTACAAAGAGCTGGGTTTTGACCAAAAAGCAATTGAAGCTCTATCTATGAGTAAAGAAACCGTAAAAAATCAATTGTGGTTGGCTTTTTTAAAAAAAGTTACAAGTCCTCATGAAAGTGAAGTTTTGTTAAGTTCAGCGATTAATAAGCAAGTTGATTTTGTATTCCCTTATCGCAGAGAAACTATTCCTGTTCTTAAATGGGCTAGCGCCAAAAATGATAATTGGAAACTAAAATATTACTTAGCTCAAAACTATATTGCAGTAGGCTTAAAGAGCAAAGGTATTACTATCCTAGAAAAATTAAAAAATACACCCAACTCCTCTATTTTTTATCAATTTAGAGCTAAACTTCTGCAATCCAAGTTAGCTGAAAACTCAAAAAAAATAGCTATTACTGATTTACAAAGAGCGTTAGATTTACAACCAAATAATTGGAAGATTTGGGAAGAAAATATTCTGCTATATCAAAATATTGGAGATTTTGAAAAAGCCTATAATCTTTCTAAAAAAGCAACTAAGGAATTCCCTAAAAACTATAACATAGCTTTGGCACATGCCAAATCTTTATTAAGCTTAGAACAATACAGCGAAGTAGCAATAATACTCGAAAATATTAATGTACTTCCTTTTGAGCTAGCTAATGAAAGTAGAAAAATTTATGAAAAAACATACCAAGCACTAGCCTTAAGTGCTATTTTAAAAAAGAATTATATCGAAGCAAAAGCCATATTAGAAAAAGCTAAACAATGGCCTGAAAATATTGGTGTAGGCAAACCATACTCACCAGATGAAAGAATTACAGATTATTTACTTGCAATAACACTTAATAAGCTTAACGAAACAGTCAAAAGTAAAGCACTATTAAACTCAACTGTTACGTATACTAAAAGCCACTATACAAGAAATACTACAAACCATCTGGCAGGCTTATTAGCTGCTAAACAGCTTCACCTTAACAAGAAGGAACTTGAGAACTTAATAAATAAAACAGATGGCGTACTTAGTAAAATAGCTATTGCTATTTTCAACAATGATACGGATGCTGTAGACATACTTAGGGCTCAAAAAAACATATCAGAATTAGAGCTAGAGCAACTAAGGTTATTAAGTAAACTTTAAATAAGAAAACCTTCTATAGCCATTCTTAAAAATAAGCACTTTTTAAACAAATTATTAATGCTGTTCAATACTAACAACATCTATTTATGAAAAAAATAACTGAGCATAACAAGAATTATATAGAAGATGAAAGGAGTACATCAGGTCGTTAAATTAGTTTAGAGAGCAACAAAGTTTGTTTGCACCTATTTTAAATACTTGAATAGTGAAAGAAGAATGTATAAATAACTTTTACAGCACTAGTCCTTTAGATAAATAACGCACTAGTGTTGCTGCTTTTAAAGATGGTGACGATTATTTTTTAAAATAATCGTTGATTTAAACAAAGGAGCAAATTGAGGCCTAAATCTTCGCTATGCAATCTGCATAATTTTAACACATATTAAATAATCAATTCTTATACTGAACTACAAATCTAAAGTAAACCCAAAGCTCACATTAGAAGACCGGTTGTCTTCTAGATCAGAGTTAAAATTAATTACAGCATAGTTATAGAGCGCAGAAAAACTGATTCTTTTGGTGAGTGGCATTTGAGCCTTAAACTGACTTAGTATTCTATGATTGCTTATATTATCATATAACGGTTGAAAGTATAATGTACCCGTAATATCTAAATTAACTTTTTTGAAATTTTGATTTAGGGACAGATAACTGCTATTTCTATGATTATAAAATTTCTGATCGGTCGTTGCCACAGATTCAATTTCATAGATATATGAATTTCCTAAATAGGCAAGAGTACCAGATTTATCGAAAATTTTAAGACGTAAGCCCACCCCTAAAAGATTTCTATCTGAAATGGTTAAGTTCTCATTACTTTGATTTTGCACAAAAGCTTCAAAACGAACAACATCTGTTATTTTCTGATTAAAACGAGCATGTAAAAAATAAGAATTTTGAAAATCTTCATCCTTTGATCTTATTAAGCTCAAATTACCTATCAAAAAATATATACTCTTTAGATTCTTGGACTTAAATTGAGTAGCAACATTAGATTTTACCTGCAGAATATATTCCCCATTGTTATCGGTATAATTAAAAAGCAAGTCGCTATTCAAAACAAACCTCAACGAATCTGTATGCATTCGTTTAGATTCTATATTAACTAATTGAGCATTAGCAGAAATACTCATAAAACTTATAGAAACAATAAAAATGGATAAAATAAAACGTAAAATAAACTTCATAAAATATTTTAGAAATAGCCTTTCAAATACTCTTAATTCAGCTGTCACAAAATTATTGCAAAATCTTTTCTAAGAGAAGACTATTTCAAGTCTATTTTAACAAGATTTAAAAGTTTAGCTTACTTCTAGAATTGATGTAATTAGAAATTAAAACCTAAACTAAATACCAAACGATTTCCGTCATCACCATGATACAATCCTAAATTACCGGTAAGTGCACTAAATCCAGAAATCCACACAGACCCGCCATAATCGTTATGCCATTTTGAAGAATTATCATTATCTGACCAAACACGCCCGTAATCAAACCCGGCACTAACTCCCATTTGTATAGGAATAAAATTAGTTCTAAAACGGGTTATTCCTACCCTAAGGTCCGTACTTTGATAAAATGATGATTTACCATTAAATCGTTCGTTTCTATAAGCGCGTAAACTAGTGTTACCCCCTATTACCGATCCATGATAAAATTCATAATCATCACCAAAAATTGCTTTACCGGCCACTTTGGTTGCCAGCACCGCTATACCACTAGGGTGCAATGGGTATGTCAATGCCAAAGAAGGTGCTACATATGCAAATCTATTATCATAACCATTAACTGCAGTGGTATAACCAGCAGCTACATCTGCAGACATTGCTCTATTAGGAAAAGCGGGATCGTTTTCATTCTTATAACCGTAGCCTAATTCACCCGTTACATATAACTGTTGCTCATACACATCATTGTCAGCTGCAAATACTTGCCCAACCAACCTTTCATCATCATTTGAAACATCAAAAGACTCTAAAGATGATTTTAAGTAATAACTACTGCTCGCATTTCTTCGGATTAGATAAGGAGAGATATTCCATTGTCTAATACGCACCCTATTATAATCGCGATCCTGATCTCTATCATATTGAGAATCATTACCAGAACCAAAATAATTCATAGTAAAATTAGGACTAGCGTATCTAGCATCAAATCCTAAATTCCATTTATAAAATACATTAGCAAATTCTGCATTATACTCTAATGCAAAGCCATTGGTAGCAAAATAATATTCTGCACCTATGGTATGCTGAGACTTAAATGGGTTATTGGCAAGACCATATGTAGTAAAACGGTCTTTAAGTCCTATTCTAAAACCGGTGTCACCATCATAACCAACACTTGGAAAAACAATATTCTCATTATACTTTCTTTTTTGATAGTCATAAGTATTAATATCATAAGAATCCGTTAGCCATTTTTTCGAACTTTTATTTACAATAGTGTTCTTCTTACTCTTATAATCATACAATTTTACTTTCTTCGTATTCTCAAAATCATAAGTATCATTTTTCTTGCCTCCAATAATCCTCACATTAATAAAATCGGACCCTTCTCCCTCCACTTTAAAGGAATCTTGACCATTAAGCCCATATATCCAAATTTCCTTAGTTTGGTCTTTGTAATATGTGTTATTAAAAATTAGGGTGTCATGAGCAATGGTTATTTCTGTTTCCCCATTATTCTTTCTCGTTATTAAAAAATTATCATCGTCCTCAGTACCTAATATCACTTCAAAATTATTCAAGTATTCATAATACTCTTTCGCAATTTGCTCTAACTTATCTCTTCTTGATTTTAAATTCTCTTTTATGGTTACTATACTATTGTCTTGCGCAACTTTAGGTAAAGAACTAAAAGCGGCTTCTATCTCGTCGTCAGATAAATGCTCTTGAATAAATTTTACTTCATCTTTCCAATCTGCCCACTTCGCTGTCTTCATAAATGTCTTATCTAATGGATATCCAGAAAGATTGAACCACTTAACGTTCTTTACATCAGCATCATAAGATTCCATTTTTCGTAGCAGTGGAAATGTAAATTTCAGCAAACCGATAATAGTACCATCATACTTAGGAAAAGCCTGATCCCAATCTCGTGGTATTGGTTCGTATCTTTTTTTACCATCCTCTGTTTTAAATTGCGCCCAACGCCATTGATCTTGATGACGATCCCAGTTGCCCACCAACATATCAAACAAACGAGCACGAATAAAACTTGGTTCATCTACATAAGAATCTTTGGTCTCCATTAGCTCTAAACGAAGATCCGTAGTACTAATAATATCATCTGGGTTACCAAAGGTCTCAAAATCTTTATTTTCGTCACCGGCATGTTCTTCTAACATAAATAGGGCATTACCGTAATCTTCATTATAAATACCTAAACCTTTCTGTTTAGGTACATAATATATTTCAGGATTTGCATGCAATACATCTAGGCTTTCAGACAGATCGTTCATGGCAAATTGTGCGTAAGGATGTGCAGTAGTATAAAAATCCATTAAATAGCGTTGAGCTACAGTATTTTTAAGGTAATCCTCTACATAATGATTATCAATTGCATTAGTTTGTAGAAAACGTAGTGCACTCTTGCGCAGCGCCCTCAATGTATATTCATGTTCATTATCATCTATAAGTCTTAAAGATCTTGACTGGGTTCCCCCGCCCTCTGATATTGGTCTTACGTTATCTGGTAACTCATCTATTTGTAAAATAGGCGCCACAATTTCCTTACTGTATAAGTTTCTATAGTGATCGCCCCAAAACCATTTATAAAATCCGCTTTTATTCGTTTCTTCTTCGGTATAAATAGCAGCTTTTGCAGTTGTAGCTCCAGTTTTTTCAGGGTAAGAAACCTCATCAATAGATAAACGCTCTCTTTTAATCTCTTTAGTAAAGACCGTTTTAGATTCATTATTTATTTCCACAAGTTCTACTACAGAACTACCATCTTTATAAATACTTAATTTAGCATACCCATTTGACTCAGATTCAAAATGGTCATCTTTTGAAGCTCTTGCTCTTTCTGTTTTACCCACCGCTCCACTTATAATTTGCGGAATGCCGTCATCTTCTAAATATTGTAAATTTCTGTCTTTACCAGAAACGAAAATAACATCGTTAAATTGGCTAGCAATAGTTTCCATTCTACCACGTAAATTTCTATTCTCTTTATTTTGATAAGATTGAGGTGTAAAGCCGCCCATTTTATCTACTACAGAAATCTTAGAATTACTCATTACGGGTTGGTATACGGCAACAATGACAGTTTTCCCTTGACTATCCTTTAAATCATCTTTAAACTCTGCCAGAAATTGGTCTCTTGTCTTGTGTTCACATTTTTGATTTATATAAGGGTGATCATCCCAATCTTCAAGAAACCACTGAGAATCTACCATTTCAAGGACAACATCATCATTTATAGTTTCTCGTTCAATAGGGCAGCCATCGTTAGGCCAAAATTTTGCCTTGCTATTATCTTGCAAAAAAGATTCTAGATCATCAATACTTTGTGGTGCTCCCGTTTGCCATTCATTCTGTCCTGGAGTTATAATTACATTGCCATTAAAATTATCCCATATGCTCATCAAAGGTTTTAAATAGTTCTTTGCTATACCTTGCTCTTCATCCTTTTCTGAAAATCCTTTTTTATTTACAGTATTGCCCAGTAATAATAGAGTGGCATTTTCATCATTCTTAGATGCCAAATTAATCTCTTCCAATACGCTCTGTGCATTTTCAAAAGGAACATTACCAACATTTGAAGTCATGTAAAAAGTATGGGAAACCTCTTTAGAATGTGCAGATTTTGATTCTTCTGTAGTTTGAGAAAACAGAGAACCATTTACCAAAAAAAATATAAAAATTATGATATGAATACGCATGTAGAGTGTTTGTTTGGTTGATGTACTATCCATACAAAAATACGTTGACCATGCTATGGCTCTTAACTCAAAAAGAATTTTAAGTAGCCATAAAAAACCCAGTACCGACTCCTTTTCATTTGGGCAAAAGGTTTATTATTTTTGAAGGCTGAAATAAGAATTATAAACCTACAGACCTTTAGCTTTTAAAACCTTAATGCAGCATTTAAAAACTCACTACCATCCAGATATTACTTCTTTAGATAACAAAACGATTTTTACAAGACCGGCAACCAGATGCATTACTATGTCCGGAGATACTATCTTACTACTTTATACAGAACGATATGAAGATTATAGTTTACCGGGTGGTGGCTTAGATGAAGGTGAAGATAAAATTAAAGGTATGATGCGCGAACTGAGCGAAGAAACCGGAGCTTTAGATATAAGAAACATTAAACCTTTCGGTGTTTATGAAGAATATAGACCATGGCATCAATCAGATTTTGACATTCAACATATGATTTCTTATTGCTACACCTGTGATATCAATACAGCGTTAGGCGATTCTAAAATGGAACATTATGAAATTAAAAATGGTATGATCGCTAAGTGGGTAAATATATACGAAGCTATTGCTCACAACAAGAAAACCATGCTTGAAAGTTCTAAAAAAGGAATGTCTATTGAAAGAGAAACTTTTCTATTAGAACTATTGGTAAAGCAAATGCCTTAAAAACTATTTGGCACTTTAAAATGTCGTCTATAATTAATTGAACAATATCTAATAAATGAAACTCACCTTATTAAGCTTTTTAGTCTTAAGCATAGCTACCCAATCTTTATTTGGACAAACTGACCGCCAAAAAGAAGCGGCAGAAGCATTTTATAAAAATGAAAAATTGCAGAACATTAATTCTTGGTATTGGTTGTTTGGACCTTCTAATAGTCTTGAGACTAATGAAAAATATGATATTGTAAATTGGGAATTAGAAGATGGTGGCTGGTATATAGGTCAGGGTAGCAATCAAAATTATAATGGTTATGGTATTCAACATAAGCCAAAAGAAAATACCTACGTCTTCAGTAATTGGAAAGATACTAGCCCTAATGGAATGACCTTGTCACAAGAATTAGACTATAGCTTTATGGGTACTTATAAGAATGATGAAAAAAACGGATTCGGAATTACCAAATGGTCTAACTACAAACCATTTAGTAATGAAAACTATCAAAATGTTATAAAATATATTGGCGAATATAAAGATGGTATTTGGAGCGGATACGGAATCATCTATTTTAGAGACGGCAGTTACAAATCAGGTATTTTTATTGAAAGTATATTAAGTAAAGAATTACCAAAAATTGAAGTATTAGAAGCATTAGGGTTTTGATTTATAAATGCGCGTAAATAAAAAAAGGCAGCAATATTAAATTGCTGCCTTTTTCTTCATAAACAAAGAACCTACTCAATACCTTGAGCATCGCTAATGACACGGTCAATAAAATCTGTATTTATATACAAAAGTCTTGCAATGTTATACAACACGTTGACTTCGCTATCGTCTATATGTCCGTCAGCATAAGAGATTATAGATAGATCTCTTAGAATGTTCAGTTTTTGCATTACAGAAAGTACAATATGTAGATCATGAGTAAGTTCCTGCACTTCACTGATCATTTCATCTTCTGTAAGCCCCTTAATGGTCATCATACAATTGGCAAAAATTTTAGGAGCCACAATACTACTTAAAGCTTGTATTTCAGAATCATCTACCACACCATCTGCATTAGATATTAAATAACCCCCTAAAAACATTAAACGCTGAATCTTCTCTGAATGCTCACCTTCTTCCTCTAGGTTTTCTGGCTCCATTAACGACATTATTCGTTTAATTTCTACCTCCATTGCCTCTTCGGTAATTTCACCCGTAATACTATCATTGAAAGCGGCATAAGTTTCACTCTTGTTAAATAACTCTAATGCTTTAATTCGTAATGGACTAAATGGGTGACTACTATACCAGTCTGAAGGATCATGGTTGGCATCATTTAAAACCTCCTCTAAATCTACAAACTGCTCTATATAAGAATTCAATTGAAAATCTAAAGAGTCTGTAGTTACACCAGATGATAGTTTAAAAAATGTACGCCCAACAGCTTCAAAATCTTGA
>NZ_JBDVOT010000264.1:0-11917 GCF_039968975.1 Maribacter sp.
GATGAACGTTCTTCGGTTCAAGAAGAATTTATTACCGATAAAGTTCCCATTATTGCGGCAACTATTGCTTTTGGTATGGGTATAGATAAGAGTAATGTACGTTGGGTAATTCATTATAATCTACCCAAGAATATTGAAGGGTATTATCAAGAAATTGGTCGTGGTGGTCGCGACGGTCTTCCGGCTCATGCTTTACTATTTTACAGCTTTGCAGACGTAGCGCAATTACGCAGGTTCATTACCCAAAGTGAAAATGCAGATGTAGAGTATGCTAAATTAGAGCGTATGCAACAATTTGCAGAGGCATTGAGTTGTCGTAGAATTGCATTATTAAATTATTTTGGAGAACAGGTTAGCGAAGGCTGTGGTAATTGTGATATATGTAATTCACCACCTGCTTACTTTGATGCTACCTTATTGGCGCAAAAAGTGTGCTCTGGTGTTGCACGGTTAAAAGAACGTGAACCTATGGGTATGGTGATAGATGTTTTAAGAGGTGCCCAGAACGCGCAAGTTTTAGAAAAAGGGTATCAAAACATAAAAACGTATGGAGCGGTTAAAGAGGTCTCTTGGTTAGATTTACAGCAATATGTAATTCAATTGTTGAACCAAGGCGTGTTAGATATTAATTTTAGGGAAGGCGCAAGACTGGGGTTAACTCCACAAGCAAAAGAGGTGTTATTTTCGGGTAGAAAAGTTCAATTAGCCGTTCTTCAAAAGGAAAAAGAAAAGAAAAAGACTGTTGCTAAATCACGGGTTAAGAAAACTGATTTGTTTGAAAAGCTGAGACTGCTTAGACAGCAAATTGCAACGGAGCAAAATGTACCTGCATATGTAGTTTTTGGTGATGCCAGTTTAAAGGATATGGAAGCCAAGTTACCTAAAAACGAAACGGAGTTCATGGAAGTATCTGGAGTTGGGCAGGCTAAACTAGAGAAGTATGCCGATGTATTTTTAGATGAAATTAAAAAGCATGTAGGCACTAAAAAATCGAAAAAGAAAACTCATGATCAATCTTTTGAACTATTTTCTGAAGGACTATCGGTCTCAGAAATAGCAACACAAAGAAATCTTTCTGAAAACACCATTTACGGGCATTTAATGAAAAAACATACCGAGGGTGAAGAGCTAGATTTGAATCAGTTCGTAAATGCTAAGGAAATAGCGCAAATAGAAAAAGCCAAATCCGAATTAACCGATGCTACCGGCCTAAAAGATTATTTTGAATACTTTGAGGAAAAGGTGCCTTACTGGAAAATTAAATTTGCCCTTTATATGTTAGATTCTTAAATAGTGCTCATAAATTAGACTAGAAATTAACGGTTACGCCCAATTGACCAGGTCCAAAATTGAGATTCCAACTCACCATTTTATTTTGGTCGTTGTATTTTTCATCATACCTTTTATCTAGATATCTATCTATAGATTCTACAGTGGCAATACTGATGGCAAATGCAAATACCATATCACTTAGATAATGTTGACCATCCCATACACGAGATATGCCTGGTATTGCTCCAATAGTATATATACCAGCTTTTACCCAAGGGTTTTTAAATTGTTTGCCAATGGCATATGCGTTGGTAAAAGCTAATAAGGCATGTCCTGAAGGAAATGAATGAAAATTTCTACTAGAGTTGAAAGGGTCAAAAGTGTCCTTACCTAAATCTGCCAGAGGTCTTGCCCTACCTACAACAGATTTTAAAACTTGTTGTAAGAGACCGGCAGAAGTAGCTGACGAAACCAATAATACACCTGTTCTTCTTAGTTTTTCATTTTTGGTAATTAAACCTGCTGCATAAACACCAGATGTTGCTATATAATTATTTGAAGGGTTACCATAAAATTCACCATAATCACGTACAACTTTAGGGATACCTTCTCTATTATTTCTAATAAAGCGAGATGTTTCATCATCTGCCAAATAAACTAAGCCAGTACTTGCTACTACAGCACCAAATTGAGCCCATTGGTCGCCTTTCCAATGGAAAGGACGTGCGTAGGAATAGCCAACTCCTCCAAATATGCTGCCCACGTCATGTTTAAACATATTCCAACGGGTTTCGGTAGAATCTGTGGTAGAATCCTGTGCGTTCAATGAAATACAAAAGGTTATACCTAAAAGGATTGCTAGATTTTTCATGAAGCAAATTTAAAGTTATGGTGCATTAGAATATAATCAAATTAGTCCAATGTTTTGCTCTAAACATTTAAAAGAGTTCTTAAAAATATAATTTTTGAGCTATTCTAAAGGTGTTGGCATGTGCTTCTACAATGATTTTAATGTCTGGAGAGTACCCGCCACCCATACTACATTGAACAGGTATATTTAGTTGATGACAGGTAGCTAAAACAAACTCATCTCGTTTTTTGCATCCTTCTAATGTCATACCTAAAGTACCTAACTTGTCACTATCAAGAATATCAACCCCACAGAGATAGAAGATAAAATCTGGCTTTACGTCTTCAATTAGTTGTGGTAAATTCTCTTCTAATATAGAAAGATAGGTTTCATCCGTAGTGCCTTTTGCTAAGGATATATCTAAGTCCGATTTTTCTTTTTTGAATGGATAGTTCCCTTCTCCGTGCATTGAAAATGTAAATACAGATTCATCTTGTTGAAATATTTCTGCCGTGCCATTGCCTTGGTGAACATCTAAATCTACAATAAGAATCTTATTTGCTAAACCTTTATTTAGTAGATATTTTGCTCCTATAGCTTGGTCGTTCAACATGCAAAAAGCTTCGCCATGGTCACTGTATGCATGGTGTGTTCCGCCAGCAATATTCATTGCAATTCCATATTTCAAGGCATAATCACATCCTTTAATAGTACCGTCTGCAATGATACGCTCTCTTTCTACTAAATCTTCCGATAACGGAAAACCTATTTTTCGTGCCATTTTAGACGGTATCATAATATTCAATAAGTCATAGAAATACTCCGCATCATGAACGGCTACAATATGTTTGTCATTTGGTATTTCTGGTTCAAAGAAGTTTTCTTCTGTACATGTACCTTCATGAATTAATTGCTGTGGTAAAAGCTCGTATTTTATCATTGGAAAACGATGCTTCTCCGGTAATGGATGTTTGTAAATAGGGTGATACGCTATTTTTAGCATAATAGTTCTATTTGTGAAGCTTTAATTGAATACGTTTTCTAGGTACATCAACATCTAAAACTTTTACAATTATTTGTTGATGTAGGTGTACATGTTCATTTACATCTTTTACGAAGCTATCTGAAAGATTAGAAACATGTATTAATCCACTTTCCTTAATACCAATATCTACAAAACAACCAAAATTGGTAATGTTATTTACAATACCGGGTAACAACTGTCCGCTGTGTAAATCAGTAATCGATTTAATGGTTTGGTCAAACGTAAATACCTTAGCTTTTTCGCGGCGATCTAGACCTGGTTTTTCTAACTCTGAGCGTATATCCTCCAATGTAGGTAACCCAACATCATTAGTACAATACTTTTCTAATTCAATCTTTTCAAGAAGTGTCTTATTTCCGATTAAAGAAAGAATTTCTGTCTTTTGATCTTTTGCCATTTGCTTGATTATACCATAACTTTCTGGGTGTACGGCAGAATCGTCTAGCGGATTTTTAGCATCTTTAATACGTAAAAAAGCGGCTCCTTGTTCAAATGCTTTTCCTCCTAAACGGGGAACATCTTTTATATCTTTTCTACTTTTAAATGCGCCTTTTTCTTTTCTCTGCGTAACTATATTTTCTGCTAATTTAGGACCTATTCCAGATACATAACTTAGTAGTGGCACACTGGCAGTATTAATATTTACACCGACCGAATTTACACAGCTTTCTACTACGGTGTCTAAAGATGCTTTTAGTTTACCTTGGTCAACATCATGTTGATATTGCCCAACACCAATAGATTTTGGATCTATTTTTACGAGTTCGGCAAGAGGATCTGCCAAACGTCTACCAATAGAAACGGCACCACGAACGGTAACGTCATAATTTGGGAATTCATCTCTCGCAATTTTAGATGCAGAATAAATTGATGCTCCGGCTTCACTAACCACAAATACTTCTACGGGATTATTAAAAATCACTTTTTTAACAACCTGTTCGGTTTCTCGTGATGCCGTACCGTTACCAATGGCAATAGCTTCAATTTTGTATGCATTTGCCAACGAACTTAATTTTTTGATTGCACCGCCAATATCATTTTGTGGTGCATGCGGATAAATAGTTTCATTATGTACCAAATTACCTTGGGCATCTAGGCAGACTACTTTACAGCCCGTTCTAAAACCAGGGTCAATGGCAAGTATACGTTTTTCACCCAAGGGCGCGCCTAACAGCAATTGTCTTAAATTATTGGAAAAAACAGCTATGGCATCGTCATCAGCTTTTTCTTTGGCTGCCTTTAATATTTCATTGGACAACGACGGAAAAAGAAGTCTTTTGTATGCATCATCTATGGCAAGTTCAATTTGCTTTCCACAGGAATTGTTGGTTTTTATGATACGATTTTTAATGCGATCTAATAAACGTTCATCGTCGAGTTCAATCTTTACTCTAATAAATTTCTCTGATTCTGCGCGTAGTATAGCCAATAATCGATGCGACGGACATTTATTCAACGGCTCACTCCAATCAAAATAATCACGAAATTTTTGAGCCTTTTCATCATCTTTTTTAGTTCCGATTACCTTGGTAGCTATGATGGCAAACCTTGCTAATTGAGATCGTATTGATGCCCTAATATCTGTACGTTCATTAATCCACTCAGAAATGATATGTCGTGCTCCTTCTAAGGCATCATCTTCGTTCTCTACAGTAGCGCTAAGATATTTAGAAGCCGTATATTCTATCTCATCATTACGCTGTGTCATAATGATTTTGGCTAAAGGCTCTAATCCGTTTTTACGAGCAACTTCGGCTTTGGTTTTTTTACTCTTTTTAAAAGGCAGGTATAAGTCTTCTAATTGTGTAAGGTCTGGAGCGCTTTCAAACTTTTGTTGTAATTCCGTTGTAAGTACACCTTGCTCATCAACCGCTTTTATAATTGCTTTTTTACGTTTTTCCAAGGCTTCAAACTGTTCTTTATATTGAACAATGGCGCCAACCTGTACTTCGTCTAAATTTCCTGTACGCTCTTTTCTGTAACGCGATATAAATGGAATGGTGCAATCTGCATTTAAAAGTTCAATGGTATTTTGAATTCCTTTTTCCGGTAGTTGAGTATGTTTAAGTATGTAAGGGAGTAATTGCATGTAAAATCGTTTAGAACTTTTAAAAATACCTATTATTAGGTATTGAAATCAAACTGAGTTAGGTATTTGTTAAAAAACAAAAAGCCTTGGTAGTTAACCAAAGCTTTTAATAATAGGTTTTATTTAAAATTAATTTATCCCTTCACCATTGCCAACTCCATCTTCATCTGGGTTAACAAATACCAATTTTCCATCGGCGTTTTCTGTCATTAAGATCATACCTTCACTATCAACACCGCGCAATGCTCTTGGTGCCAGGTTGACTAAAACCGTAACTTTTTTACCAACTATTTCTTCTGGTTTAAAACTTTCTGCAATACCGGAAACAATAGTTCTAACATCTAAGCCGGTATCTACTTTTAAGACTAAAAGCTTTTTAGCTTTTGCCATTTTTTCAGCTTCAATGATAGTACCTACACGCATATCTAATTTAGAAAAATCATCGAATGTAATCGTATCTTTTTGTGGCATTACTTGCTTGTTTTCGTATTCGTTCGCTTTTTTAGTAGCTTCTAATTTGTCAAGTTGTGCTTGAATTTCACTATCCTCAATTTTTCTGAAGAGTAATTCCGCTTTATTAATTTGATGGTCTGCACCAAGCAAACCTTCTTTTGAAGAAACATTGTTCCAATTTAGGTTTGCATCAATATTTAAAATAGACTTAAGCTTATTTGAAGTAAACGGTAAAAAAGGCTCGCTTAAAACTGCTAACCCTGCGGCTATTTGTAAAGCAACGTTCATAATAGTTTTTACTCGTTCTTCATCTACCTTAATCACTTTCCAAGGCTCTGCATCTGCTAAATATTTATTACCTAAACGAGCAAGATTCATAAGTTCTTGACCAGCTTCTCTAAAACGGTAGCGCTCAATAGAACTTGATATGATAGCAGGGTATTTTGATAATTGCTCAAGTGTTTCGGTATCGATATCGGTTAAATTTTCTGCTGTTGGTACTTTACCATCATAGTACTTATTGGTCAACACTACTACACGGTTAATGAAATTACCTAGAATAGCTACTAATTCATTATTATTACGTGCTTGAAAATCTTTCCAAGTAAAATCATTGTCTTTTGTTTCTGGTGCATTCGCCGTTAATGTATAGCGTAGCGAATCTTGCATTTCAGGAAAATCTTCCAAATACTCGTGTAACCAAACTGCCCAGTTTTTAGAGGTAGAAAGCTTGTTTCCTTCTAAATTCAAGAATTCATTTGCCGGTACATTTTCGGGTAAAATATAACTTCCTTCAGCTTTTAACATTGAAGGGAAAATAATGCAGTGAAAAACAATATTATCCTTCCCAATAAAGTGAACTAATTTGGTGTCTTCATCTTTCCAATACGGCTCCCAATCTTTTCCTTCTCGTGCAGCCCATTCTTTGGTAGATGAGATATAACCTATAGGAGCATCGAACCATACATAAAGTACTTTGCCTTCACCCCCTTCAACTGGTACTGGTATTCCCCAGTCTAAATCTCTGGTAACGGCTCTTGGCTCTAATCCGCCATCGATCCATGATTTACATTGACCGTATACGTTCGGCTTCCAATCATCTTTATGTCCTTTTAATATCCATTCTCTTAGAAAATCTTCATATCTATCTAAAGGTAGAAACCAGTGTTTTGTTTCCTTGGTGGTTGGTACGGTACCGGTTATAGTTGATTTCGGATTTATTAAATCTGTTGCATTTAAACTTGAACCGCAATTTTCACATTGATCACCGTATGCTTCTTCGTTTCCACATTTTGGGCATGTGCCTATAACGAAACGGTCGGCTAAAAACTGCTGTGCTTCTTCATCGAACAGTTGTGCAGTAGTCTCTTCTATAAAGTCTCCTTTCTCGTAAAGGTTCACAAAGAATTCTGATGCGGTATTATGATGTACTTGTGCTGAGGTTCTAGAATAATTATCGAACGTGATACCAAAATCTACAAAGGACTGCTTAATTATTGCATGGTACTTGTCAATAATGTCTTTAGGAGTAACTCCTTCTTTTTTTGCTTTCATTGAAATAGCAACGCCATGTTCGTCGCTACCACAAACAAAGGCTACATCTTTGCCGTTTAATCTAAGGTAACGGGCGTATATATCTGCTGGTACGTAAACCCCTGCTAAATGACCAATATGAATTGGACCGTTTGTATATGGTAAAGCAGCGGTAATGGTATATCTAGAGGGTGATTTAATATCGGACATTAAAATAAATTAGGCTGCAAAAATACAGAATTTGCCGGGAGAAACCTTAATTACTTCTTAATTGTAACCTATTCATAATAGATATTTGAGACTAAATTTTAGGGAAAATTGATGTGAAACGTATTTATAGATGGTCAAATTATACTAAAACGAATAAAATTTTGTTCTATTGTAAGAAAAAACTTATTTTTTAATTTAAACTTATAAGATATGGGGGTTGGAAATTCAAAAAAACTAAAGCTTGACAAAAATCTAGAAAAATTAGATGTTGAAGGTAAAAAAGTAGAAGAGCATATGAAAAATATGGCTCTTCTTCACAAAGATAAAAATCACCGTGTCATGAAGGAATTGAGGTTCGAGTCTAAAATGAACAACTCCAAATTGACATAATTAAAAAGCCCTACTCAATATATTTGAATAGGGCTTTTTACATTTGGGAAACAAATTAAGCTACCATCACTGATTTACTCATGTTTTGGTTTTGTACATTGATGCGATAAATGTACTTACCAGTTGATAGCTGTTCGGGCATGCGCTCTCGTATATTTATTTCGGTAGAACCTTCAAACATCATTTCGTTAAAAACGGTGCCTACTTTCTGACCAAGAATGTTATAAAGTTGAATATCTACATGTGCCGAAAATGGCATTTCTAGGTAGATATGTGGTGTACTATCCGTTGGATAAAATGGTTTGTGAACAACGGCATTCAATAAATCTGGATTGAACGGTGTTTCTGCTTCTTCGTCTGGGTAAACTGGCGGGGTAACTTCACCATCACTGTATACAATATCTGGGAAAGCTTCACCACTACAGCTAAATCCTAAATCTACGGGAACATAAGGTTTATAGTTCAGTAAATGAGCTTCAACCAAGGGTACGTCTACGCATAACCATTCTGCAAGAACGGTGGCATACAGGTCTCTAAAATCCATCGTGTATTCCAAATTACCTCTACCATCAGGGTCATCTAACGTTGGGTGGTCACCGACAAAGGCGCTACCATTTAAACCTGAACCAAAAAATAGCGTTGGTGTTGCTTTACCGTGGTCGGTACCATTAGAACCATTTTCGAAAATACGTCTTCCGAATTCTGAAAAAGTCATGCTCAGAACTTTATCATCTTGTTGTGTAAAGGCTACATCTTCATAGAAATTGTTCACCGCAACAGATAATTTAGTCATGAGTTCAGCATGTGCCTGTGGTTGATTACCATGAGTATCAAAACCACCCATAGAAATCATATATACTTTTGTACCTAAATTACCTTTGATCAATCTTGCTATAAGTGCCAATTGGCGTGCAAAACTATTGTCTTGGTATTCAACCTGGTTTTGCCCACGTGTGTAAGCATCATGTATAACACCAGAATATTCATATGTGGTATTGGCTACACCTCTTAAGAATTTAAGTTGATCACCATACATACAATCATTGAACAAATTATCTTCTAAACCATATACTACGCCAGATTCTGCAATTTCTTCTAATTGGTCAACATTTGAAGTTACAAATGCATAGTTTGTTTCATCACCTTGAAAAACCAAACTGCCAAATTGCCCTATTTGAATGGCTGCAGGTGCCGCAGGCGGGTTCACCAAATAATCAGGATAGATGTTTTCAAAATGTCTACCCATCCACCCGGTATTTAAACCGCTAAAACCTGTAGTTTCTATATCTGTATTGGCAAATATGTCTGAACCAGTAAAGTGAGATAAACTTTGACCTTCGTAACCTACACCGTGTACTGCTTTAAATTGACCTTCTTCCCACATAGGTGCCAAGGCACTCATGTATGATGGTACACCAAATTCATCTGTCAATTTTAAGACCTTACTTTCCGGTACATAGATATTAGGTCTTGCATTGGCATAACTGTCATACTGTTCAATTGGTATAACCGTGCTTAAGCCATCATTACCGCCAGATAGGCGAATAAGTATAAGTATATTGTCTGTTTCTGCTCCTGAAATAGCTGCTGATAAGGGTGATGGTGCAGATGCAGATAGCATATTTGATCCAAGCATCATGGAGCCAGAACCAGCTATGCCCATTGCTTGTAAAAAAGAGCGTCTGCTCCATGTTTTATGTTCTTCGTCATGGCCTTCATGTTGTAGGCCTTTAAACGGGGTATGGTGTGTATTGCACATAGTAGTAGGTGTTATTTTAATTGAAACTCAGGTTGTCTTGCTAAATATTGATAAAGTAGATATACTTGAAACGGACCTTGTGGCCAAGTAGCCAATGTCCATGATTCTTGATTACCACCTTCGTAGTAAACGTCTTCTACATCACTTCTGAATATGGCAAATGCTTTGGCATATTCTTCTTCATTTAGAAGTCCCTTCGTTAAAATGAAATCTATAATTAGTCTTGCAACAACATCCGGATTTGAATTTGTTAATCCTTCGTTACCGGATATTTCAAGACCAAATGAGCGAAACTGCTCATTATCGGCCATATAGAATTCTTCTAGAATACTTTCAATGGTCAACCAACGGCCGATCATAAAGTTAGTGTTGATCCAAGATCTGTCTCTTTGCCACCCGGCAACATCAAATGGTTCAAATATTTCTTGACTTAACAATGCACTGTAGTTGACCATTTCGGCAACGTTGGTGTCGGTATAATTAAAGTTAGATTCGTTAAGCGTATTGAAATAGAAATCTACAGGGCTTTTTATAATTACTCCAATAGCCTCGTCATCAAAAAAGTGTTGACTCTTAAACAAAAGTCTTAATACAGGTGCCATTTCAAAA
The DNA here is from genome assembly GCF_039968975.1 of Maribacter sp. GTDB lineage: Bacteria > Bacteroidota > Bacteroidia > Flavobacteriales > Flavobacteriaceae > Maribacter. The sequence continues at coordinate 10,211 of NZ_JBDVOT010000264.1, forward strand.
TCATTGGTCATAAATGTGGCAGCCATGCCATCAATGATCATTTGTGCGTTATTTGCATCATCTCTAGAATCTGGATGAACGAAAAATTCATATAATTTTCTGCAAATAAATTCAGCGATCTCCGGTGCTCTTTGTTCAAAAAGAATGTTGATGACATCATCATATCCCCAATTACCTGTTTGTCCTAATATAGTTTTAGGACCTGCATCATGTTTTGTAGCATCAAAAGCAACAGGTGAACAGCCAACTTCGCCACGTTCTACATAACCACTAAGTGCTTTTGCGGTCTCAATAATATCTTCTTCTGTATATGCATTGCCCTCACCTAAAGTAAATAGTTCATACAGTTCACGAGCATAATTTTCATTAGGATTGTTACCATTATTATAAACACCGTCTAGGTAGTATAACATGGCATTGGTCAAACCTATTTCGCTAGTAAAAGTTTTAAAGTTACCTAAGGAGTGTCTTTGAAGGCAATCAATATATTCATATAAAAATGAATTACAATTATAAACCTCTAGTTCTGTTACAAAATGATTGCTCCAGAAGAAACTTAATCGGTCTCTTAAATTGTTGTTCAATATACTATTGGCATAAGCCAACTGAAACTCATTTTTTTGCTCTCTCTTTAATTGATTGCTAGCGTCGCTGTCTGCGGGGTAATTGTCATTGTTCCAATTTGCCCAAGTAGGCGCAGCTATTTCTGGCATACTTAAAGCTTCATCTATTAAACTATCTACCAATGCACCGGCTGATTGCCCTATGGCTTGATTAATAGTTTCCGCAGAGGCACTAAATCCTAAGCGGCGATATAAATGGGCTGCTCTTAGCTGATCTAAATTAGCTGTGTACGGAGCAAGAGTAGAAGTATTACAATTAATGAAATATTCCATATTCTTAAATAGGCGTTTGTATTACGTTCGTAGAGTTGGGGCTTCTATGCTAAACGTTAGGAAATTAGGTATAGTATTTAAAACTATCTATTTTCGGTAATCAGATTTCAAATAACGAGATTTATTGGTAAAAAGGCGTTGAAATTCCTATATTTTCGATGAATTGCATAATCTGTTAACTATATCATGGGAAAACATAACGAATTTGGAAAAGAAGGGGAGCAGATAGCTGTAGATTATCTTAAAAAGAAAGGATATGCCATAAAATATAAGAACTATAGATATTTAAAAGCAGAGGTTGATATTATAGCTAGTAAAGACGATGTGTTGATTATTGTAGAGGTACGTTCAAGAAGTACAGATTTTTTTGAGAACATAGCCGAGACCGTTACACCTAAGAAGATTAAGCTATTGGTGATGGCAGCGGATCATTATGTTACAGATAATAATCTGGATGTTGAGGTACGTTTTGATATCATCACCATACTTAAGAATAAGAGCAAATTTGAGCTAGAACATTTAGAATCTGCCTTTTATCATTTCTGATTAATCTACTAATTTAGTAGATTTATTAAAAAACATTTTGTTTTATTTATAACAAGTTGTTATATTTGCTCAACAACCATATAATAAAATGAAAACAATATCATCAGTCGTTGAAGAGTATATCAAGAAAAAGCCATTTTTACAAAGTGCTCTAGCACAGGGTATCATCAATCTTACATCGCTATCTAGAATAGTAAAACCAGAGATTGAGAATGAGCTAGGTAAAGATATTCGTAATGGTGCAATAGTCATGGCGTTAAAACGT
>NZ_JBDVOT010000265.1:0-2291 GCF_039968975.1 Maribacter sp.
TGACATAGAAGAAGACGAAGTTTTTGAAATTGGTTTAACTCCAAATCGAGCAGATGCCATGAGCCATTTTGGCGTGGCAAGAGACTTAAAAGCAGGACTTAAGCAAAAGGAAATCACAAAAGAACTGATTACCCCTTCTACTAGTCATTTTAATATAAATGATAGATCATTAAAAATTGATGTTGATGTTTTAAAAACTGAATTAGCTCCACGTTATTGTGGTGTAACTTTAAGTAATTTAATAATTCAACCATCACCTACTTGGCTACAAAACAGACTAAAATCTATAGGTCTTACCCCTAAAAATAATGTTGTTGACGCCACTAATTATGTTTTACACGAACTAGGGCAACCTTTGCATGCTTTTGATGCCGCAAAGATAAAAGGAAACAAGATAGAGGTAAAAACATTACCCCAAGGCACTAAATTCACTACACTTGACGGGATCGAAAGAACTTTACATGAAGATGATCTTATGATATGCGATATCGAAAAACCATTGTGTTTAGCTGGTGTATTTGGTGGATTAGGTTCTGGAGTTACAGAAGAGACTACTTCAATATTTTTAGAGAGTGCATATTTTAACCCTGTATCCATAAGAAAATCAGCTAAGAGACACGGCTTAAATACAGATGCATCGTTTAGATTTGAACGTGGAATTGATATTGAAAATGTAGAATACAGCCTAAAACGTGCCGCTCTTTTGATTAAAGAGATTGCTGGCGGGGAAATAACTTCTGATTTATACGACCTATACCCTAAAAAGCATCCTAATTTTCAAGTGTTCTTGGCTTTTGAAAAAATCAATAAGCTGATTGGGCAAGAAATTCCGCAAGACACTATTAAATCAATATTGGCATCTTTAGACATAAAGGTTAAGAATGTAACTGAAGCAGGCATGGGTCTTGAAGTACCCTCATACCGTGTAGATGTTCAGCGTCAAGTAGATGTAATCGAAGAAATTCTAAGGGTTTACGGTTATAATAATGTGGCTTTTAGCCAAAAATTAAATGCTTCTATAGCTACTACAGAAGCTGCGGCCGATCATACCATACAAAACACTATAGGTAATGCTTTAGCTTCAAAAGGGTATTATGAAATTCTAACCAATAGTTTAACGAACCCTGACTATACTTCTTTGTTAACAGATGAGGACGAGCAGCACAAATCTATTGAGATTATCAACCCACTTAGTGGTGATTTATCCATATTGAGAAGAACTTCATTATTTTCAGCTTTGGAAGCAGCGAGTTATAATATTAACCGTAGAAGAGCTAACCTTAAATTATTTGAATTTGGTAAAACTTATTATGCTAAAGGTGACAAACGAATTGAACCTAAATATTTAAGTATACTAATTAGTGGTGATTCAGTTCCTGATAGTTGGACCAATAAAGCAGTTGCCACAAACTTTTTTGAATTAAAATCTATAGTTAAATCTGTTCTTTTTAGATTAGGTTTATCTGACTTAAAAAGTACACCAACTACTTCATCTATATTTTCTGAAGGGTTATCATATACCCACAAGAAAAAAGAATTGGTTTCTTTTGGTCTAATAAAAAAATCTATATTAAAACATTTTGACATTAAGCAAGATGTTCTATATGCTGATTTTGATTGGGGCGCAGTTTTAAAACAAATAAAAACCACACCAGTTACTTACAAAGAAATACCTAAGCACCCAGAAGTAAAAAGAGATTTTGCGTTATTACTAGACAATAAGGCTACCTACAAGGAACTGCATGACCTTGCTTTTGGTGCAGAACGCAAGTATTTAAAAGACATGACACTCTTTGATGTTTATGAAGGTAAGAACCTTCCTGAAGGCAAAAAATCTTATGCAGTAAGCTTCACTTTACAAGATGACAAAAGTACTTTAACGGAAAAACAGATAGAAAAAATTATGTCAAAGTTACAGAATACCTATGAGCGTAATCTAGGAGCTACACTACGATAATTAAAGCATTTTTTCTGGAACAAAAACGGTATCAACTTCATGAATGATGCCGTTAGATTGATTTGAATCTGCGGTGGTTATAGTTGCACTGTTTCCAGATGCGTCTGTTAGCACAATATCTATACCTTGCATAGTAGCTGTAATCTTTTCTCCCTGTATGGTAGTAAATTTTGCAATGCCATTACCCCTACACATAGCTTGTAGCATTTTAGAGGCTGATAATTTATCTGCTATGATATGATAAGAAAGCATATCTTTTAATGCCTTTCTATTTTCAGGGTCATATAACTTATCAATGGTAGCTTTCGATAGTTTTTCAAACGCCATGTTAGAC
>NZ_JBDVOT010000266.1:0-4358 GCF_039968975.1 Maribacter sp.
TTCTAAAATTTCGGGAGCATAGTACAGCACAAAATTAATGCCTGATAGTTGATTGAAAAATGCAATAAAGAACGCTAGCCAAAGCACTTTTGAATATTTCTTTTGAAATAGTTTTTCGCTTTTAGTGGTATGTTGTAGATCGGTCTTTATTTCAGCTAAATGTTGAGAAGCCTTTTCCTTAGGGTATATAATCTCTAATATTTTCAATGAAGCTTCATCGTCTTTTTTATGTAAGGCCAACCATCTTGGACTTTCTGGAACGGTCAATACCATTACCGTGTATATCAACGCGGGTATGGCTTCAACGCCTAACATCCAACGCCAATCGTTAGCGCCATCAAAACCTTTTAACAACCAGTTAGAAACAAAGGCAATTAAAATACCGAATACCAACCAAAATTGATAGAGTCCGCCAAGCTTACCACGATTCTCTTTAGATGTAATTTCAGAAATATAAATAGGAGCGGCAACCGATGAAATACCAACACCAACGCCACCAATGAAACGAAATATGGAGAATGAATAAGGATCTTGTGCCAATGCAGATCCCAAGGCAGAAACCAAGAATAAGATACCTACCCAAAGTAGAGTCTTTTTTCGTCCTAAGTTTTTAGTAGGGATTCCACCAAAAAGAGATCCTACAACTGTTCCCCAAAGTGCCATACTCATTATAAAGGTACCGTGAAATAGGGGTGAGGTGTTCCACAATTGCTTTATGGGTTCGTTAGCGCCACTGATTACAACGGTGTCAAATCCGAATAAAAATCCTGCAAGCGCTACGGTTATAGACCAAACGATAATTCTGTTCATTGTTGAGTATTAAGTTGTAGTTAAATATAATGAATGAAATCCGTTAATTCTTAATCTAAAAGAACAATAAAAAAAATAGAGATTTGCTACCTTGTGGTATAATTAAAAATGGAACCATGAAAGATTTAAAAAATAAAGTAGCTTATATAACAGGAGGCACCAAGGGTATTGGATTCGCTGTTGCCCAAACATTATTAAAACAAGGCATGAGAGTTGCCGTTAGTGGTCGATCTCAAGAGAGTGTAGATCAGGCGCTAAAAGATTTTGATAACGAAGCGGTTTTAGGTATTGTTTCAGATGTAGGCAAAATAGCCGATGAAAAGAGTGCGGTAACTAAAATTGTGGAGAAATGGGGTCAGGTAGATGTAGTTTTGGCAAATGCCGGAGTTGGTAATTTTGCGCCCATAGATGAGATGACAGATGATGAATGGCATCAAATGATAAATACCAACCTTAATGGAGCTTTTCATTCATTAAAGGCATCTGTTGAGGAATTGAAAAAGTCAAAAGGATATTACATAACATTGGCAAGTTTGGCAGGTACCAATTTCTTTGCAAAAGGAGCTGGGTACAATGCTTCTAAATTTGGGGTAGTTGGCTTTACGCAAGCGGCAATGTTAGATTTAAGACAGTATGATATTAAAGTATCTACTATTATGCCGGGATCGGTTTCTACACATTTTAATAACAACGAACCAGATGAAAAAGATGCATGGAAAATTCAACCAGAAGATATTGGTGAATTGGTATTGGATCTTTTACAAATGAACGAAAGAACCTTACCTAGTAAAATAGAGGTAAGGCCTACAAGACCGGACAAGAAATAGTATTACACTTCTTTCTCTGTAAAAGGAATATCAGCATTACAGATTTCTGTAATCAGTTGACCAAGAATCTGCTCGAAATCCGAAATTACCTCATTATTTATGATGTGATTTTTTGGTCCTCGAGCAGCTTCTTTTTGTGCGAATAGCAAGGTGCCATCAGCAAAATTCTTAAGGGATATAATACCTGCTTGTATGGTTAGATTTTCTGCGGGATGAGTTTTGAAAAACATCAATCCGTAGCAAAGTAATTGAAACGCTTTACTAAATTGGTACTCATCTGTCAAGACATCCCAATCCATTAGTTCAACATTACGGCGTTCTACCTTACCTGTTTTGTAATCTATGATACGGGTTATGCCATCATATTCATCTACACGATCCAATTTTCCTTTTAAGATAATTGGGAAATCTAACCCTGGTACTGTTAATGGTACAGACAATTCCTGTTCTAGCGCTATAATTTTAATGCTATGGTCATTTATGGCAGCTATTTCAGCATCAATAAACGTTTGTATGTATTTCAGGATAACATGAAAAGAAATATAGTTTTTACCGGAACTAATGTTTCCTTCTTTGTACGTTTTTTCAAAATTACGTGCTACTGATGTAGAAACGCTTTTACGAATATCGTTCAGTAATTCTTTGGTTAAGGTTTTTCCAACTAGCGGTGTGTATAGCTCTTCTAAACTATCATGAACAATGGTACCAAAGGTATTTGGCGCCAAAGTTTCCTCTACTTGCATGACTTCATTGATATTCAATAAATTCTGCTTATAAAAATCAATAGGGTTTCTAATATAATTACTTAGTGAACTTGGTGAAAAGCCTTTTCTTGCTTTCTCACGAATAAGCTCCATTAAACTTTTTGTCTTATCAATCTTCTCTATTTCTTTTGTAATAGGCTGAATAGTGGGCGTGGCAATAAAAGATTTTATGTCCGTTCTATTGTCGTCGGTTAATAATTGTGTAATTAGTCTACTTCGTTCACCGCCTTCTAGAGCATCTGGTTCTGTATTATAAAGAACGTATACATTTTTGGCACGTTGTAGTAAACGATAAAAGTGATAGGTATAAACCGCATCTTTCTCTTTGTAGGTAGGTAATCCGTTTTTAATTTTTAGGTCAAAGGGTATAAATGAGTTATTAGATTTCCCCGATGGTAATACTCCCTCGTTGACAGAAGTTATAATGATAGTTTCAAAATCTAGCAATCTACTTTCTAACATTCCCATAATCTGGATGCCTTCAATAGGATTCCCCTGAAAATCTAAAGTTTCAGAGCTCAATAATTGACTAAAAAGATGCTTAAGACTTTTTAGATTATTGATGTATGTAAAGCTTGTACATAAATCTTTTAGCTGATTGAATAGGGTATAGAATTTATATAGCTGTTCTAGTAATAAAGAATTTTGTTTTACAATTTCTATACTTCTGATAGACTGAATAAGTGCTAGAAAATTATCAATAAGTTTGTTAGGGTTATTTTTGACATCTTCAAAGAGTAAATGAATAGCCTCATTTTCTGGTAATAATTCACGTATTTGAGTATTGGTGATGTAAGACCAGTTATTTGTTTTGATTTTTGAAACTAAACGCTCTGTAGAGACCTCGTTAGCATCAAATAGTAATACAGCATATGAATGTGTCAAAAGATTCAGTAAATGCTTGTAGAACCATCCCTTTTCTGTTTTTTGCTCGTGAAACTCAATAAGGTTGGTAAAAAAGCTAGCCAAGGTGGTAGATTCTAGTTTTTGCCCCATGGTAATGTTGGTGGCTGGAATATTGTCTGGAATAGCGTTCAACAAAGGATTCAGTAATTCTTCATTACCTAGAACAATAGCAGCGTTACGTAAGGAGTCTGGCGAATCATTTTGTATTTGGTAAAGTAAGTCACCTACATAATTGACTTGAGAGATATTTTTAGGTACACCAATAATTTCAATATTCTTTTTGGTATTGTAGTAATTGGTAAGCCCTGCAAGAGGTTTGTCTTTTAAAATATTCCAAGTGCTTTTGTAGTTGCGTATAAAAAAACCTGCATCATGAATATTGTCTTGTAGAAAGTAAGGGTCAATATCCCAATAAATGGATGCATCTGTCTTTTCAAGAATGGTTTGGATGAGAATACTTTCTGCTGTATTCAGTGCATTGAAACCTAAGAATACATGTTTTTTGTTAGTATTGCTAAGGTAATTTGGTAATTCTGAAACTGAGGTTTTATAAATAAGACCCTGGTGACCAAGTCCCTGTTCAAGTAACTGGTTATTAAATTGATTGTATATCCCTTCTAGATATCTCCAGAAATGAAGGTAGTTTTCAATCATCTCAGAATTATCTGTATTCAATGACCAATGGTTGACCTCTTGTATAGCGGCTACATTTTGGTATAATGTAGATGCGTCAACTAAGTAACGATCAACTTCATTAAAATCTTGTAGGAGTATTTGTCCCCATTTTAAGAAAGAATCGAAAGATTCTTTTTCATAATCGCCTACTTTTAAATAGGCATTATAGAGTTCAAATAATTGTGTGGTAGTATTTGCGGTAACAAGGTTAGAAACCTTTTCTATAAAATCTTCTATACTATAGATTTCTGGAGCAAGTACTGTTTTGGTAAGAGATTGCGATAATATTTTTTTAAGAAAAACACCTGCACGTTTACTGGGTAGAATAAAAACTACATTACCAGTACCAGGGTTATTCTTAATTACTTCTTGTACT
>NZ_JBDVOT010000267.1:0-7063 GCF_039968975.1 Maribacter sp.
TATGAAAACAATTGCAGTTATAGGTGCAGGTACAATGGGTAACGGAATTGCCCACGTATTTGCCCAAAACGGATTTCAAGTCCACCTAATAGATGTTTCTAAAGAAGCCTTAGATAAAGGTCTTGCTACTATAGCAAAGAATCTAGACCGTATGGTGGCAAAAGAAAAAATAAGTGAATCGGACAAAGAAAGCACACTTGCCAATATTACGTCTTTTACAGCATTGAAATCTGGTATTTCAAAAGTAGACCTTGCTATTGAAGCCGCCACAGAAAACGTTACGATTAAGCTTAAAATTTTTAAAGAGTTAGATGAGGTTTGTGATGCAAATACCATTTTAGCCTCTAACACTTCTTCTATATCCATAACACAAATTGCCGCAGCTACCAGTAGACCTGAAAAGGTTATTGGAATGCATTTTATGAATCCGGTGCCGATAATGAAATTGGTTGAAATAATTCGTGGTTATAGCACCTCTAACGAGACTACCGATGCAATTATGGAACTTTCCAAAAAATTAGGGAAGACCCCTACTGAAGTTAATGACTACCCAGGTTTTGTGGCAAATAGAATTTTAATGCCCATGATCAATGAAGCTATTGAAACTTTACATCATGGCGTTGCAGGTGTTGAAGAAATAGACACGGTAATGAAATTAGGTATGGCACACCCTATGGGACCATTACAATTAGCTGATTTTATTGGGTTAGATGTTTGCCTTTCTATACTGAATGTAATGTATGACGGATTCAAAAATCCGAAATACGCACCATCACCATTACTGGTTAATATGGTTATGGCGGGTAAAAAGGGTGTAAAATCTGGAGAAGGGTTTTATGATTATTCAACAAACAGAAAGGCGGAAGTAGTATCTGACCAGTTCACTAAATAAAGCATATTAGAATTGAAATTTATATGTCTATAAAAGAAAATCTATTAGCCATTAATAAAACCATTCCTGATACAGTAACCCTAGTTGCCGTTTCTAAAACAAAACCTATGTCATATATTCAAGAAGCATATGATAAAGGACAGCGTATTTTTGGAGAGAACAGGGTTCAAGAAATGACAGAAAAGTGGGAGAATTTACCAAAAGACATAGAGTGGCATATGATTGGTCACTTACAGCGTAATAAAGTCAAATATATGGCTGAGTACGTTTCTTTGGTTCATGGTGTTGACAGCCCAAGGTTATTGGCAGAAATAAATAAACAAGCGGAAAAACATAACCGTATTATTTCATGTTTGCTTCAGGTGCATATTGCCGAAGAAGACACAAAATTCGGGTTTAATGAAGAAGAATTACTTGAATTGGTAGACAACGAACAATTTAAAGCTTACAAAAATGTAAAAATTGTTGGCCTCATGGGTATGGCTACCTTTACCGATAACCTTGAACAGGTTCGGAAAGAGTTTAGCGGTTTAAAATCGCTTTTTACAAAACTTAAAAGTAACTATACCGATTTTACTACGCTCTCTATGGGTATGAGCGGTGATTATAAAATCGCAATTGAAGAAGGTAGTACCATGGTACGTATAGGAAGTAGTATCTTTGGTTCTAGAAATTAATATCTAAAACACTACCACCCCATAAATTATATTATAATACATGTACGCAATTTTAGATATTGAAACTACTGGAGGAAAATTCAATGAAGAGGGAATCACTGAAATTGCTATTCACAAATTTGATGGACAAAAAGTCGTTGATAAATTTATAAGTTTGGTAAATCCTGAAAGGGAAATACAACCGTTCGTGGTCAAACTTACTGGTATTAATAGTAAAATGCTTAGAACGGCACCTAAATTTTATGAGGTAGCAAAACGAATAATAGAGATTACGGAAGACACCGTCATTGTAGCCCATAATGCCCAGTTCGATTATAGAATTCTAAGAACCGAATTTAGACGTTTAGGATATAATTTTGAACGCAAAACCCTTTGTACCGTAGACTTGTCAAAGCTTCTTTTACCAGATGCGGAATCGTACAGTTTAGGTAAACTTGTACGATCTCTAGGCATACCGGTAAGCGATAGACATCGCGCCAATGGGGACGCCTTGGCAACCATAAAACTCTTTAAATTATTGCTTGCCAAAGATTCTGAAAAAATAATTATTAAAGACACTATCAGAAAAGAAACTCAAGGTGAACTTTCTGAAAAGCAATTGGATATTGTACGAGACTTACCGAACAAAACCGGAGTCTTTTACATGCATAATAAAGATGGAGACATTATTCACCTTAGCAAATCCAGTGATATAAAAAAGAGGGTCAACCAAATTTTTACCAAGACCAATGATAAGTCTAGAAAGCTAACTAAAGACACTAAAAAAGTTACTTTTGAACTTACAGGTAATGAACTTGTTGCAATTTTAAAGGAACACGAAGAGCTTTTAAAGCTTAGACCTAAATACAGCTCCATTCCGAAAAAAAGAATGTATAGTCACGCTATATGTAAAAGCGTTAACGAAAATGGTTATTTTTCTTTAGATATTAAACCTTACAGAGAATGCAAAGAGCCCATAGGACTTTTTAACGGTGTATTCAGTGCTAAGAATTATTTATATAAAATTACCAAGGAATTTGAACTATGCGAGAAAGTGAATGGTATTAGTGAAGCTCGTAATAATTGTTCTGGTTATGATGATAGCAAATGCAATGGTGCCTGTATTAATAAAGAAGACGTAGAAGAATACAATAAACGCGTTTTAGCGGCAACTACCCAAAATAGTATTAAAGCCAACAAAGTTGTTGTCGTAGACAAGGGTAGAGAAATTGGCGAGCAAAGCGCTATTTTACTTAAAAATGGTTCTTTAGTAGGCTTTGGTTTCTATGATTTAAACTATCAAATAAATAATATTCATATCTTAGAAAGTATTATTACACCAATGAATGGCACTCGTGACGCTAATTACCTTATTGAATCTTATTTAAGAAAGAAACGGGTACTTAAAATAATTGAGATAAACGATTAGTTTGAAGGAAGACGAAAAACTATCACCTTGGAAGCATAAAATTCATGAAATAATTTATGAAGCAGATACCCCTATGGGTAAATTGTTTGATATTATTCTCTTCATAATTATTATTTTCAGTGTAATACTTATCATGCTGGAAAGCGTTAAAGCTATTGATGCAGAATATCATGAAATTCTGTTTGTACTTGAATGGATTGTTACCATTTTTTTTACTATTGAATACATAGCACGAATTATATCCATAAGAAAACCCAGCGCCTATATTTTCAGTTTTTATGGTATCATAGATTTTTTATCTACTATTCCATTATATATCTCCTATATTTTTGCAGGATCACAAGTACTATTAGCGGTTCGCGCATTTAGATTATTACGCGTTTTCCGTATTTTAAAACTAGCCCGTTTCCTTGGCGAAGCATCTCAATTAAAAAGAGCCTTAAAAGCTAGTAGGGCAAAAATTACGGTATTTCTGTTTGCCGTACTCATTGCCTCTGTAATGATGGGAACACTTATGTATTTAGTAGAAGGTGACGAAGCAGGATTTACAAGCATACCCACAAGCATATACTGGACTATTGTTACACTGACTACGGTTGGTTACGGTGATATTGCTCCTATAACGCCACAAGGTCAAGCTATTGCTACAATTATTATGCTATTAGGTTATGGTATCATTGCCGTACCAACAGGTATGGTTACCGCTGAATTTTCAAAACAAAACAGGGGCAATACTTCAAATCTAAAAGAATCTGGCAGTTACGTTCATATTAATACGCAAAGCTGCCCTACTTGCAGTAAAGAAGGTCATAGAGATGACGCTACCCATTGTTATAACTGTGGATCTATATTAAATGAATAAAATTCTTATATCTGTAGTTGGGCCAACAGCTATTGGCAAGACCAAATTAGCTATAATTTTAGCTCAACACTATAATACTGAAATCATTTCAGCCGATTCCAGGCAGTTTTTCAAAGAAATGAATATTGGTACCGCAGTACCTAGTTTAGAAGAGCTATCGCAAGCAAAACACCATTTTATACAACATAAAAGTATTACGGAAGAATATACCGTAGGTGATTTTGAAAGAGAGGCCATTCAAAAATTATCAGAGCTATTCAAAGTTCATGATATTGTAATTATGGTTGGTGGTAGCGGTCTTTATGTTAATGCCGTTACGGACGGACTTAATAATTTCCCAACTGTTGACCCATCTATTCGTGAAGATTTAAATACCGAACTAGCAGATAAAGGCATCGAAGTTTTACAAAATAAATTAAAACTATTGGACCCTACATATTTTGAAAAGGTGGACATCTTTAATCCTCAGAGAGTAATCAGAGCATTAGAGGTTACCATTGGTAGCGGCACCCCTTATTCATCGTTCTTAAACAAACCAAAAGCAGAAAGAGAATTTAAAGTTCTTTCTGTTGGACTAAAAGCTGAACGTCCATTAATCTATGAACGCATTAACCAACGTGTAGATCTTATGGTCAAAGCAGGATTCTTAGACGAAGCCAAAAACTTAATCGAGTACAAAGACTATAATGCTTTACAAACTGTTGGCTACAAAGAGCTTTTTAAATATTTTAACAATGAATGGACTTTAGAGTTTGCTGTATCTGAAATAAAGAAAAACACACGAAGATTTGCCAAAAGACAACTTACCTGGTTTTTAAGAAACAAGGATACAATATGGGTTGAATATGATTATAACCCTAAGACTCTTTTACCAGAAATTGATAATGATATTGTAAATTTAAAACATGATTAAAAAACAAATCTTATTCTTAATGGGTGTTTCCGGTAGCGGTAAATCTACCATTGGTCAACTGTTAGCTGAGAAATTACAATTTCCTTTTTTTGATGGAGACAGTTTTCATCCAGAAGCGAATGTCAAGAAAATGAGAGAAGGTCACCCATTAAACGATGATGACCGCCAAGGCTGGTTAGAAAAGCTAAATAAGGTAGGTATAGAAAATTTAGCTACCGGAGCTGTAATTGTTTGCTCATCCTTAAAAGAAAAATATAGAACCATACTAGGTAAAAACTTAGAAGATAAACATCAATTTGTTTTTTTAGAAGGCAGTTTTGAACTAATTGAATCTCGACTTAACAAACGAGAAAACCATTATATGCCTAAGGGCTTATTGAAATCTCAATTTGATGATCTTGAAACTCCAAAAGATGCACTAACAGTTTCTATAGACCAAACTCCTGATGATATTGTAAAGGATATTATCGAAAAGTTATAAAAACAAAAAAGCATCCCGGTAGGATGCTTTTTTATATAATAGTTCTTAGGAAAATTATTCTCCTTCAGTCTTTACAACTAAACGGAAACCTTCACCATGTATGTTCAAAATTTCAACGGTATCATCAACTTTAAGATACTTACGTAGTTTAGCAATGTAAACATCCATACTACGAGATGTAAAGTAGTTATCATCTCTCCATATCTTCGTCAACGCTAGTTCTCTTGGCATCAAATCATTCTCATGTAAAGCCAATAGACGCAATAACTCATTCTCTTTAGGAGAAAGTTTAATTGATTCCTCGTCTTTATATTTCAAGAATCTTAATTTAGAATTCAAGTGAAAACCACCAATTGTAAATTCAAATTTCTTACTATCCGCCAATCCATTAGATGCTTTTCTTTGAAGAATGGCTTTTAATTTCATTAGTAAAACTTCAGAATCAAAAGGCTTGTTCAAATAATCATCTGCACCAGCTTTATATCCTTTAAGAACATCTTCCTTCATTGTTTTTGCCGTCAAAAATACAATGGGAACATTCTCATTCTTTTCACGTATTTCTTTCGCTAACGTGAAGCCGTCCTTGTAAGGCATCATAACATCTAAAATGCAAATGTCATAATTATCCTTCTTGAACTTCTCAAAACCTTCCATTCCATTCTTTGCCAAAGTGACGTCAAAGTCATTCATTGACAAATAATCCTTCAATACAATCCCAAAATTTGGGTCATCCTCTACTAAAAGTATTTTCTTGTTTATTGTTTCCATATATTTTTATATTAACGGCAGTTTTATGTAAAATGTACTTCCTTTTCCTTTTTCACTTTCGGCATATACTTCGCCTTGGTGGTCTTCTACTATTTTTTTAACGTATGACAATCCTAATCCATGCCCTTTAACGTTGTGCAAATCTCCTGTGTGTTCTCGATAGAATTTTTCAAATACTTTCTTGACCACAGCCTTACTCATACCAGCACCTTGATCTCTAACTTTTATAATGATATAATTCTTAGCTCTTTCTGTAAACACATCAATTTTAGGTGCCTCTTCAGAATACTTAATTGCATTATCCAACATATTTACAACTACATTGGTAAAATGCATTTCATTTGCCAATACCTCACATCTTTCAGCATCTAAATGTGTATGTATATATCCTCCCCTATCATCTACTATTAATTGTACGTGAGTAATAGCATCTTCTATAATGTCGTGAACATTAACCCTATCCTTACTAATATCAAGCTGATTTTTTTCAAGTTTAGAAATTCTTAATACATTCTCTACTTGAGCATGCATTCTTTTATTCTCATCTCTAATCATCTGTAAATACCGTAAAACCTTTTCCTGATCTGTTATTATTTTCGGGTTTCTAATCGCTTCAACAGCAAGATTAATAGTCGCAATGGGAGTTTTGAACTCATGCGTCATATTATTAATGAAATCTGTTTTTATTTCAGATATCTGCTTTTGTCGTATCAACTGATAAATTGCACCCGCATAAGCTACCACTATAATAATGGTAAATAATAATGACAAGAGTGCCAGACCTAAAATGGACTGTACCAAGAATCGTTTTTTCTTCGGAAAGGAAATTAACAAATCGAAATTTGAAACTCCCTCAAAGTCTACAAACATTGGAGATTTGTAAATATTTGATTCAGCATACTTGAATTTAGAGGATTTCACCTTGGTCGGCAGACCATTACTATATACCCCATATTCAAATGCAATATCAACACCTCTATTCTCTAACTCTCGTTTTAAAAGTAATTCTATTTCTTGCTTGGAAACACGCTTATGTATTGGTACACGCTTGGCATGAACCAT
>NZ_JBDVOT010000268.1:0-7621 GCF_039968975.1 Maribacter sp.
TTCTGGCAGGTTTGGGTAGTTTTTTAATTGGCCCATTGTCAAACCCTGTTTTGCACATGTCCATTGCAGTATTATTGGTTTTGCTGGTAAACTTTAAATTTCGAAAGTACTATTTTTCTGAGGTAGCCGAAGAAATTGAAAATGAACCGTTTAGTTTTGGTCTGCTAAAACCATTATTGTTGCTAGGGCTTATTTCTTTTTTAGCCATGGGAAGTGAAGGCGCAATTGTTGACTGGAGTGGATTATATCTAAAAGAAATAGCTCTGGCGCCAGAAGCATTATGGGGCTTAGGGTTTTTAGGATTTCAAGTTACTATGACATTGGGTCGCTTTTTAGGAGATGGTGTAAGTGATAAAATTGGGTCAGTCAAAATGGTTGTCATAGGAGCAATTTTAGCGATTTTAGGATACTTTCTGGTATTGACAACAGATACTTATTTCAGCATTATCGGTTTTGCATTAAACGGTTTAGGATTTTCTGTAATGGTGCCCGAGGTATTTAGAATAGGAGGGAATGTAAAAGGAATAGATTCTTCTAAAGGAATTGCATTCATTGCTGGTGCAGGATATGCTGGCTTTTTGTGTGCACCACCAATTCTAGGGTTCTTAGCTGAAAATTATAATTTAACTAGAAGTTTTGTGGTGCTATTGGCATGCGGGTTCTTAATTCTGCTCTTTACGCTTTTACTAAAAAGAAAAAAGGCGTAGCTCTACTTAGTTTTTAATATTACTCTTGATTTTAAATTCGCTATTGGGATCTTGTACTTTCTTAATAAAATCTAACATCTCATCAGTTAACAGTAATTGGTTTTGTGCATTCCAGTAACTCTGGTCGTAAGGGTAGTTTATTTTAAATAGATCTTTTGATGTGCTTACGTTTTTCTTGACTTCAAAGTCGCCTTCATTATCAGATGTGGTTAGTATGAAGGATACATCGTAGAATGAGGTGAAAGAATTCTCTTCATCTGTTAGTTCCACTTTTACATCATATCTGGCGGAAGCTATATAATATGTATTGGTATTGGAACTTTTAGAAAGCGATATTTCCTTATCGTAGGACACCGTTCTAAATCTTATATGCTTTCCACCTTTTTTAAAAGGCTTATCATATAATTTTGAAGACATTTTAAACCGTTCCATTGCATAGTCTTCTGTATTTATAATATAATGTCCCGAATAATCTTCGTCTTTTATAGCCGGTTTTGATTGAAAATTAATACTAATCTTTTTACCATTATCAAAACTGGATTCGGTCAAATCAAAATCATCTCCGGTGGCATTTAAAGGAATTAAATTCATGAATAAACTATGGAACGACTCAAAAATAAAGTAAACATCATTTTCATCTTTGACTAAGCCTACTTTACGCATATTGGTCAACGCAACCTTAAAGTCTTTTTTGTCGGGTTCAATTTCTTTAGTATATAAGAGCGTTCTCCTTTCTAGTTTTCCTTGAATATCTTGTATTCTTGTTATTTCTCCATTATAACGTAGTATGCCTCTCAATAAAAACTTCTCTTTGTATGGGTGAATGGGGTAATTAGATTTTAAAGAATCTCCTATTTTTTGCCATAGTGTTTTTTCATTGGTAACTGTCACTTCATTTAATTCTAAAACACTTTTGTTGAGGTAGATGGTATCTTTTATTTTTTGAGAAGTAGTAGTTAGTTTATCATAACCCACTCTGTACACGGTAATAGAATCTATAGTTGAGGTAAACTGAAAACGTCCATCAGCATTGGTCATCGTATGGTCTTTACCATTGTAGATGCCAACAAATTCTAAAGGAGAATTATCTGAGCTATCTAAAACCAAGGCATTAGTGGTATGTTGAGAATAGCCAAAAATAGAAAGTGAAAATAGTGAGAGAAATAATAACTTCATAGTGTGATTGATGAAATAAAAGAACATCAAACTTTATACCATTTTATTTCACCTCTACCCCAGAAAAATAAAGAGAAAAATCAGCATCCGGTCTTTTATGCATCATACTAATATTTAATCCGTTTAGGGTTTTATAGTCTTCCCAAGTAGTCGTCATATTAGGTTCAGATTGATTTTCTTTTCTGTACACCCATTCCTTTATGATAAAATCATCTCCAAAATAATAATCGTAGGCATCACCAGGAGTGTAGCCGCCTTCATTATTGTAAACGGTAGTAAGTTTATGCATATTTGCCTTGCTGATAGGGGCTTCTACATTTTCTGTAAGCTTATGGGTAAAACTATTTTGATCCCATACCAGTTGGTAAGGGGCAAGTAGCCAGAACTTGTCATTTACAAATCCGCCATCTGTTGCCGTCATAGTACTATCAACTGCCTTTCTATTATAGCTGATAGTATCTTGCCTAGTCATCATGGTAACATCATTAGATTCCGTTTGCCATAACCAAGTACGTTCAAAGTGTTCATCTTCTCTATCTACATTGAATGTAAACTTGATACTTTCAATGTCTTTCCAGTTTTCAAATCCGTTAGCATTTGCGATTTTTTCAAGAACTGTCAATTCCGTATCTTCGGCAACAGCAATTTTAGGCTTTTTTTGGTCGGTTTTACATGCTGTAAAAACACTTGATATTAGCACGGAAAGAATAATTAAATTTTTCATTTTCAGCAGATTTTCAAGTAAATATATCAATTACAGTATCTTTAACCTACTTTTATTTTTTGTAAACTATCTATCAAAGTGACATTTCTTAAAAAGCTTTGTTTTATAATTATCGGAAACCAATTCAACGAAAAATCGGTTTCTGGTGGTGTCAATAAACAATATACTGATTTAGAGTTAGTGGAGCGCATTGTTGCTAACAATGACTCTATGCTCTTTGGAGTACTCTATGATAGGTACTCGAAATTAGTTTACAACAAGTGCTTGGGTTTTGCAAAGTCTAATAAAGAGGCAGAAGATTTGACCCAAGATATTTTTCTAATGCTTTATGTAAAATTGGGTTCATTTAAAGGAAATTCAAAATTTTCTACCTGGTTATATTCTTTTACCTATAATTTCTGTGTTAATTATGTAAATAGAAATAAAGAGCGGAAGATTAACGATAATTCGGTAAAATTTGAAACACATGAAGATGTACCGGTAGAGGTGACAGATAACTTGTTACTGGAAATGCAAGTAGATAAACTAAAAAAAGCTTTAGAGCTTATAGCTCCTGAAGATAAATCGATATTACTATTAAAATATCAAGATGGAGCTTCTATTAAAGAATTAGAAGATATTTTAGAATTAAAATCAAGTGCTATTAAAATGAGGCTCAAAAGAGCAAAAGCGAAAGTTACTGAAATGTATAAAACCCTACCTTAATGTTAGAACAGGACAAAAATCCATTTAAAAACTTGCAGGGAGATCTTAAAGATGTTCCGCCAGAACTACGTAAAAAAGTTATGGAAGACGTTGCTACGGCTAAGTTGATTATGGAATTGTCTCATTTATTCACAGGTAGTTTTGCGTCTATAATAGAAGGTATGCTAAATACGAAATCGAAAAGCGAATAAAAATAAAGTAGAAAAGTTATATGGAAACAGTTGATAAGTGGAAAGACCTCACCTTTGAATCTTTAAGCAATATTTTTAAAGATATTGCTTCTGCCTTACCAGGTATATTCGGGGCATTTATCGTAATTATTTTTGGATGGATTATCATTAAGGTGGTTACTTTCATTTTAAAACGAATTTTTAAAGCAATCAAATTAGATAAAGCTTCTGAGAAAATTAATGAAGCAAAGTTATTTGGAGATGCAGACATCAAAATAGACTTACCTAAAATAATTGTAACTTTTATAAAAGTATTATTGTGGTTGGTGTTTATAATAGTTGCCTCAGATATTATGGGCTTAACTATTATATCGACTGAAATTGCTAACCTTTTAAGGTATTTACCTATATTATTATCTGCAATGATCATTTTTATGATTGGGCTTTTTTTAGCCAAAACCATAAAAGAAACTATTGTTAAGGTATTTGATTCTATTGGTTTAGGTGGTGGTAAAATATTAGGCAACGTATTATTTTATCTCATTATCATATTTGTCAGTATTACGGCGTTAAACCAAGCAGGTATAGATACGCAGATAATCACCAATAATTTTACCATTGTATTAGGTGCATTTTTATTAGCAATAGCATTGGCATTAGGTTTAGGGTCTAGAGAAATAGTAGGTGATTTATTAAGAACCTTTTATTCAAGAAAAATTTACGAAATAGGAGATAAAGTTAAAGTAGGAGATTTACAAGGTACAGTAATAGGTATCGATAATATTTCAATGATTTTGAAAACAAAAACTGGTAAAGTAGTTATCCCTATTAAAAAGGTTGTAGAGAAAACAGTTACCGTTGAAGAACAATCCTAAACGAATATTAACGTTTTTTAATTTATAGAAACAGATTTGGTAATAATCTAAAGGATTATTGCTAATCATGTTTATGATTTAATTCATTAATTTTGTTAGAGATAAATAAACTTAAAATATGAGTGCTAAAAAAGGAAAAATTCAGGAAGCCATAGATGAAAAAATGCTGGAGGAAAGAAAAGTCTTTCTATGGGGTATGGTTGATGACGATTCTGCAAAACATGTAATTGACAGGTTGTTATATCTAGATATGCAGAACAATGAAGAAATACAATTATATATTAATAGTCCAGGTGGTTATGTAACTTCGGGTTTTGCAATGTATGATACTATAAAAGCTTTAAAAAGTCCGGTTTCAACAATATGTACAGGTTTAGCGGCATCAATGGGGTCTATCTTATTATCTGTAGGTAAAAAGGGAAGAAGATTCATTCAGCCACATGCACAGGTAATGATTCATCAACCAAGTGGTGGTGCAAGAGGCCAAGCTTCTAATATAGAAATACAGGCTAGAGAGATTATTAAAACTAAAGAGTTAAGTGCACAAATATTAGCAGATAACTGTGGTCAAGATTTTGACAAGGTTTTAAAAGATTTCGATAGAGATTATTGGATGAATGCAGAAGAGTCTATTAAATATGGTATCGTAGACGGTATTATGGAATAGTAGTCAGTAAGCTGTAAAAAATTAAAAAGTCCTTTACCAATGTGGTAAAGGACTTTTTTGTGTTTTATAGTTAATTTTGGATAACGAAATATTACCCGAATTTATCTTTAAAAAGATAAGGTTGTTGTTGAATTTATGAGGTATGTTTTTAAAAATCATTTAGATGCCATGACACCTTTTTTAATCTGTAGAATTGGGAATTCTGTTCGTCTGTTCAATTCTAATTCTTCTGGGGTACAGTCCTGTTTGCTAGTACAATGATTTATTGGAATACGTTTACCAAAACCTTTATAAGAAACAATTCTGTCTTCTGAAACTCCGTTTTCAATAAGGTACTCATAAGTAGATTTTGCCCTACTTTCAGATAAGTTGTCATTGTAGGCATGACTACCCACAGGGTCAGTGTGCGCTTCAAGTTTAATAATCATATCTGGGTAGGTGTTGTTCATTACACGTACCACTTTATCCAGCTCTCTAGCGGCATCTGGTCTAATATCACTTTTATTGAAATCGAAATATATTTTATTAAGTCCCGCTAACAATTTTAAATCCAGAACCGGTTCAAGAACAATGTCTTGTCTCATTATTTTTTGAGCCTTTGGAGTTTTTGATGTATTAAAGAAAACGTTTTTGTGAGGGTGGGTTTTTCTAACCGCCTCTATCATATAATTGGTTTTTCTATTAACTGGAAATCTATAATATCCATTCTCGTCTGTAGTGGTCTGTGCAACCAACGTATTAGTAACTTGATCAAATAACTTTATTTGAACACTGTCTAGCATTTGGTTGTTTACACCATCTACTACATACCCTTCAACATCTAATGCAGGGGTAAATTTAAACTTGTATATATCGTCACTACCAACGCCACCCTCACGATTAGAGCTTACATAGCCATCTAGTCCATTTGGCAAACCATAGTAAGCGAAATCATCACTAGAACTATTGATAGGGGTACCTAAATTAATAATGTCAATAATCTCGCCGTCTTCGTTAGAAATGGTAGAAAAAACATCTAGCTGACCAAAACCAACATGACCATCAGAGCTGAAAAATAATTTTCCTTCTTCATTAATGAACGGAAACATTTCGTTGCCTTCCGTATTTACAATTGGTCCGGCATTAACAGGTTCTTGTACACCACCACGCTCATGAATTTCAGCATAGTAAATATCAGTTCCACCATAACCACCAGGTCTATCCGATGCAAAATAAATGCGTGTTCTCGCAAGATTTACAGACGGATGCCCGGTGGAATAGTAGTCACTATTAACCCTAAGGTTACTGTTTTCTTGCCACTTACCATCAATAAATTTGGCTGTGTATATTTTTAAATTAATTTCATTGGATGCACCATAACCTTCTTTTTTATCGTAGAAATTATTTCGGGTAAAATACATGATTGTATCATTCTTGTAATCTGTAGAAAATGCTACTGAACTTTCATGAAATTTTGTGTTGATATCTCCTTTTACACGTTTAGGTTCAGACATAGGATTATCTTCTTGAACAGCAAAAAGATCTAACCAAGGTTCATCGTTCCAACCATAACTTTCACCAGTAACCACATCTCTTCTTGAAGAACTGAAGTATAAATTCCCCATAAATCTATACACTCCAAAATCACTGTCTGTAGAATTGAAGGCAACAGGTTCCACTTCGTAACGTTGTCTACTATTAAAGACTACAGAGGCTAAATTACCATCTTGTAGAAATCGCTTAATACGGGAATCGTTCTTATTGTATTTCTTATATTTTTTTAGATAAGCTTCAGATTCTTCTAAATCACCATTAGCATATAACGCCATTGCATATTTAAAGTAGTAATCTGTTGGTAAAGTTGCATTGTTGATTACAGCACTAAAATGCGGAATAGATTTTTTATAGTCACGTATTAATAAATAACATTCCGCTAATTGCTGATGAGCGTATTCAGCATTAAAATCTGCTTCAACCATTCTTTCATACTCTGGTATAGCTAAGGAATATGAGAATTTACTGAAATAATAATCTGCTTTTTTTTGCGATGCAATTTGTGCTATCGAGAATTGACCTACTAGTAAGAATAGCATCAATAACACGAAGTTTTTATAATTTTTCATCGTATCGATATTAAATTGTTAGAAATATCTAGGAGACTTAACAGGTCCTAATACCTTTTTGAAAAGTTCATAGATCAATATAATTTCATGCGTACCTCCAGTATAAGGTCTTACCGCTGAGGTAGGCAAGTCATAGGCATACCCTACTCTAAAATCTCTAGATACCTGATAGTCCATCATGGCACCAAAGTTAGATGCGTCATTAACCCTATAAGATGTTCCTATCCAAAACTTCTCATTGAATAAAAAGTTTATGGTAAAGTCATATGTAGCCGGTGCACCATTGGTAAATTTCGTGATAACAGTTGGCTTAAATTTTGTAGTTTCAGAAAGGTCGAATACCATACCACCAATAGCGTAATAGCTATTACGTTCTATTGCTTCAAACTCACCATCGTTTAAATCTGTGTTTAGAATTCTTGGTGAAGAAATACCAGCATACCATCTGTTGGAACCAATATAAAAACCAGCACCAAAATTTGGATTGATACTATT
>NZ_JBDVOT010000269.1:0-4187 GCF_039968975.1 Maribacter sp.
AATGGGCTACAAATAAATACATAGATTTATTGCCTATTGAACAGTATATCTATGGATATATGATTGTTTTTTTAGGCTTACTGGCAATTAGTATGTTAGTATCCATGTTTGTAATTCATTTCGTTTTACGAGCTTATTGGATCGGATTGGTAGGATTAAATTCTGTTTTTCCAGATTATAGTATTGAGGATAGTGTATACTCTAAAATTTATACAGAGAAGATTTTGTCCATACTGCCAAAGCAAGAAGATACTATTCAAAAGGTAGATGAATTATGTAGTGTAATTTTTTCTTCGGCATTTACAATTCTATTGATTTACTCCTACATGTCTTTGTTTTTAAGTATTTACATGCTTATCTATAATTTGTTATTAGATTATGTTCCAATTTATATACTGCTAATACCTCTATTTATAACCTCAGGTCTGCTTGTGTTACAAATGATTTTTAATGTCATTGGAAATTTAAAAAAGTATAAGTCTAATGTATGGGTACAAACTTGGATGTTTAAATTAGTTAAATTAACATCAATGGTAACTTATGGTCCTCTCTACCGTAATTTACTTCAAGTGTCAATGGTTTTTGGGTCGAATTTTAAAAAGAAAAAGTCCTTGGTTTATCTCGTGCTATCGTTTTTTGCCTCGGGTATATTTTTGACTTTAGTGAAGTTTCAAGACACCAATATTCCTCATTTAATATTGCCGAAAAATCATGATGTAAATCTTATGTACTTGAGTTATTATAGTGATCAAAACCCTGATGAATCATTTTTACTAACTCCGCAAATTCAGTCGGATATTATTGAAGGTAATACCGTAAAATTATTTATTCCAGTCTTTCATCATGAACGTAATTACCAAGCTGCTACATGTGGAGAATATGAGGAAGATGATAGTTTGTCAAATGAAGAAGAAAGAATTTTGTCTAGAAAATTTTATTTTGAATGTTATCAAAAATATCATAAGGTTGTGCTAAATGGTGTTACCTTAAATATCAATTTTCTAAAGAAAGATCATGCTGTTACAGAGCAATTTGGTATCATTGGTTTTATAGATAAGGATGTATTAAAGAAAGGCAACAATACTTTGGTTGTCACTAAAACTTTGGGCGATGTAAAAGAGTTTGCATGGACTATTCCTTTTTATTACCAGCCCGGTACGGGTGCAAAGTAAAGAGTTGTTCAATTCCTTTTAATATAATTTTTAACACAAAACCTTCGCTTTTTGAGATAGATATTGAATTTTTTAAAAAAAATAAAACGGAAAACGACCATTTTTAAATATAATTACTACTTTAGCTAAAGTTTACAAGCACAATGACAAAACAATATTTCTGGAACGGTTTTTATTTTTACTTCTTTTTTAAAAGAGGTACGGGACTGTTGTAGTATATTTTAAATATAAAATAGAATCTAAGTTCCGATATGTATCGGAACTTTTTTTTTGTTCAAAAGTCAAATCATATAAGCACCAACAGTAAATTTTAAAGTTGGGGCTTTGATAAAGTTGAAAAGGTTTGCAGGTTAGTAGAAATTAGGATTATGAGTTTAAAAATAGCCATTCAGGGAATTAAAGGAAGCAACCACCACCAAGTAGCAAAAGATTGTTTTGGTGATGATGTAGAGTTGGTAGAGTGTCTTTCTTTTGATGCTTTGGTAGATAAATTATTATCTAAAGAAGCGGACCAAGGTGTAATGGCAATCGAGAATTCTATTGCAGGTTCAATAATACCGAATTACGCATTGGTAAATCATAATAACCTGCATATTATTGGGGAGTATTATTTAAACATCCATCATAATTTAATGATGCTGAAGGGGCAGAAAATAGAAGATATTAAAGAGGTTAGTTCTCACCCAATGGCATTACTGCAGTGTAAAGAATATTTTAGGCAATATCCAAATATAAAATTGGTAGAAGATGTAGATACTGCCGAGACTGCAAAAAGAATTCAAGAACAAGAATTAAAGCATGTAGCTGCCATAGCACCAAACGTTGCGGCAGAATTATATGGGTTGGACATCGTAGCGAGCGACATACAGACTATTAAAAATAATGCCACTCGTTTTATCATTGTAAAAACAAAAAATGATGCATTGCCAGAGGTGGAGATTACCAAGGCTTCATTAAGGTTCATTACCGACCATAAAAGGGGAAGTTTGGCTGCAGTACTTAATGTTATGAGCGATTGCCGATTGAACTTGACAAAAATACAGTCGTTACCAGTAATAGAAACACCATGGAAATATGCGTTTTTTGTGGATGTAACTTTTACTGATTATGCTGATTTCTCAAAGGCAAAAAGGCTATTGAACATCATGGCAGAAGACTTTAAGATTTTGGGTGAATATAAAAATGTAAGACAATGATACAAACCGCTAAAAGGTTAGAAACCGTACAAGAATACTACTTCTCAAAAAAATTGAGAGAGGTACGTGGTTTAATGGCTCAGGGTAAGGCTATCATTAATATGGGTATTGGTAGTCCAGATTTGGCTCCTTCCCAGCAAGTATTGAATGCAATACAAGAAGCTGTATTGGATAGTGGTGCACATCAATATCAAAGTTATCAAGGTTTGCCTCAATTAAGAGGTGCCATTGCCAATTTTTATAAGAATAGATTTGATGTAGTTGCTGACCCAAATACTGAGATTTTGCCTTTAATGGGGTCAAAAGAAGGTATTATGCATATTAGTCTTGATTTTTTAAATGAAGGTGATGAGGTATTAATACCTAATCCTGGTTATCCTACTTATACGTCAGTAACGAAATTGGTGGGTGCGTTACCTAAGTATTATGACCTAACCGCAGATACTGGGTGGTTTCCAGATTTGGAGGCTTTAGGTAAGCAAGATTTATCAAAGGTGAAAATTATGTGGTTAAGTTATCCACATATGCCAACAGGTGCTACGGCAACAAAAGAGCAATTTGTAAAAATAGTAGCCTTTGCTAAAAAGCATGATATTCTGTTGGTAAACGATAATCCGTATAGCTTTATCTTAAATGATGAGCCAGCAAGTATATTGAGTATTCCTAATGCAAAAGAGGTTTGTTTAGAATTAAATTCATTGAGTAAGACCTTCAATATGGCCGGTTGGCGTGTGGGTTTTGTATTGGGTAGCGAAGAGCATATTAATGCAATTTTGAAGGTGAAAAGTAATATGGATTCTGGTATGTTCTACGGAATACAAAAAGGAGCTATAGCGGCATTGGAAAGTAGTGAAGACTGGTTTGCTAATTTGAACGCCGTATACAATTCACGTAGAGAGTTGATTTTTAAATTAGTAGACAAGCTAGGTTGTACATATGACCGAAATGCCGTAGGGTTGTTCGTTTGGGCAAAACTACCTGAAGATAGTGTGTCGTCAGAAGAGTTTATAGATAATATATTGTATACAAAAGATCTGTTCATTACCCCAGGAACCATATTTGGAAGTAATGGCGAAGGTTATATTCGTTTTTCACTTTGTATACCAAAAGATAAAATAGAGGAAGCAATAAGCAGGTTTGAGTAATCTGGATTATTTAAAATAAAATTGAGTAATAACGTAAGCGTAGCTTTAAAATGAATGTATTTGTAATTGGTATTGGTTTAATAGGAGGTTCTCTGGTTAAAGACATAAAGTCTACTCAAGATAACGTTACTATTTATGGTATAGATACCAATGACGGTCATTTAACAGAAGCTATCAGTTTGGGTGTCATAGATAAAAAAGCAAGTTACAAGGATTTGCCGTCTGCAGATATAGTAATTGTTAGTATACCTGTAGATGTAATGGTAAAGGAGTTGCCGGTGATATTAGATGCTGTTCATGAAGATTGTGTGGTTTTTGATGTGGGATCAACGAAATCCATGATCTGTAAAGTGTTGGAGCATCATCCAAAGAGAAGAAACTTTTTGGCTTGCCACCCTATTGCAGGAACAGAGTTTTCAGGTCCGTCCGCAGCTATTAATAATCTGTTCAAGGATAAAACAAATATTATCTGCGAGGTTGAATTAACAGCATTTAAGCTTCAGGAAAGAGCTTTAAAGGTTTTTCAGGCAATAGGTATGAGAATACGCTATATGAACCCTGTAGCACATGATAAGCACATAGCATACGTATCTCATTTATCTCACATAAGTTCATTTATGTTGGGCAAAACAGTAATAGAAAAAGAAAAGAACGAGCGCGATATTTTTGACATG
>NZ_JBDVOT010000270.1:0-1606 GCF_039968975.1 Maribacter sp.
TACCCACATCGCTCAAAGCAAGAACAGGTGCGTCATTGATACCGTCACCCACAAAGGCGATTTTGGTGTTAGGTTGCTTTTTTAATTTTTCTACTTCTTTCAGTTTATCCTCTGGTAATAATTCGCCTTTTGCCCAATCTATCCCTAATTGGTTTGCTACCTGTTGAGTGATGGTGTCTTTATCTCCAGAGAGCATTATAATAGTTTCTATTCCTGCTCTGCGCATTTTAGAAATAGCCTCTAACGCATCGGTTTTTAATTCATCGGCAATTGTAACATAGCCGGCAAACTTTCCGTCAATAGCCATCATTACTATAGATTCAATAATGGCATCAGTTTCTTTTGGTACTTCGATTTGATATAAATCCATCAAATTTTTATTACCAACTAATACCGTTTTTCCGTTGACCCTACCTTTTAATCCTTTGCCTGCAATTTCTTCAACGTCAGTAGCCTGGTATTGTTTTTCTATTGTGGTATACGCTAAAATTGCCTTTGCAATTGGGTGTGTAGATTGCGTTTCTATGGCGATCAAGTAGTTCATGAATTCGTCTTCTGTAAAGGTTTGATCTTTAACAAGATCCTTTATTTTGAAAACGCCCTTGGTTACCGTACCTGTTTTGTCCATAACTACCGTATTTACTTTGGTCATGGTATCTAAAAACGAAGCGCCTTTGAATAAGATTCCGTTACGGGAAGCAGCTCCCAATCCACCAAAATACCCTAATGGAATTGAAATAACCAATGCACACGGACAAGAAATAACCAAAAATATTAAGGCGCGATACAACCAATCTTGAAAGACATAATCCT
Organism: Maribacter sp.; assembly: GCF_039968975.1. Taxonomy (GTDB): domain Bacteria; phylum Bacteroidota; class Bacteroidia; order Flavobacteriales; family Flavobacteriaceae; genus Maribacter. The sequence goes on from NZ_JBDVOT010000270.1 coordinate 814, forward strand.
CAACAAAAAAGTAAGGTAAAAATGTAAGTGCAATAGCAAGATAGGTAACTATAGGAGTGTAGACCTTTGCAAATTTTCTAATGAATAATTCGGTCTTTGACTTTCTGGCGGTGGCATTTTGTACCATGTCCAGTATTCGCGAAATAGAACTGTCTTTGAAAACCTTTGTGGTTTCAACCTCAATGACTTGGTCTAAATTAATGCTACCTGCATAAATAGCGTCCCCTTTTTTTAGGGTGTCTGGCTTGCTTTCACCGGTTAAGGCGGCTGTATTAAAAGAGCCTTTTGTTGAATGTAAAATACCGTCTAGCGGTACTTTTTCACCAACTCTAACTTGTATGATTTCTCCAATTTCAACCTCTTCTGGCGATACTGGAATAAAGTTATGATCGCGTAAAACCAAAGCTTGATCTGGTCTTAGGTCAAGTAAAGCTTTGATACTACCTCTAGCGCGTTGAACGGCAGCATTTTGAAAGAGTTCGCCCACCGCGTAGAAGACCATTACCGCAACACCTTCAGGATATTCCCCAATACCGAATGCCCCTATAGTGGCAACACCCATCAGAAAAAATTCTGTAAAGAAGTTTCCTTTTTTAATACTTTCCCAACCTTCTTTTAATACGGGGAGACCAACTGGCAGGTACGCTATTATATACCATGCCAATCTCGTATAGCCTTTGAAGAAAGGTATAGCGTCAAAATAGTCTATTGCCATACCGATGACCAGCATTGTAAAACTGATAATTGCAGGTAGGTATAATTTAAAATTAGATGAATGTACCGGTGCTTCATG
>NZ_JBDVOT010000271.1:0-15109 GCF_039968975.1 Maribacter sp.
AACCCAATGCCATGGCAGATTCTTTTAATTTATTGTATTCTTCTACGTCACCTTTTACAAAAACTTGTAGGCACATTAAACCAACTACATCTGCAGATCCATAGATGTATTCTTTATACTCTGCATCTGTTCTGTAAATATTCTTGACCAGGTCCATGCGCATACTCTTCATGAAAGAGTCTACCAAATGCTTTGGTATTTTGTATTTATGATACGTGTACTGAAAAGAGTTTAAGATTGGGTTAAGGCTTATTTTATCCTTCAATGAAGCTTCAAGTTCTTGTTCAAACTTATCAAAAAGTACTTCTTTGTCATAATCATGAAAAGTATCCACAATTTCATCGGCAAAGCGTACAAAACCATAAATATTATAAATATGACTACGAATAGAGGGGTGCAGCATCTTTGTTGCTAAAGCAAAAGATGTACTATATCTTTTGGTAACGATTTTACTACACTGGTACGAGACTTGATCAAAAGTATCTTTCATAAATCACTAGTTATCCTTAATAATTAATTCTGACACTAATTTTCCAGATATTAAAGCTGGTGGTACTCCTGGTCCAGGTACTGTCAGTTGTCCTGTAAAGTAAAGGTCGGTTACCTTCTTACTTCTTAAATTTGGTCTTAAAAAAGCGGTCTGTGTCAATGTGTTTGCCATACCGTAGGCATTTCCTTTGTATGAATTGTATCGTTCTACAAAATCATTTACACAGAATGTTTCTTTGAATATAATATTATTTCTGATGTTTTGGCCGGTTCTTTCTTGAAAACGGTCCATAATGATATCAAAATATTGGTTTCTAAGCTCTTCGGTATCTTCTAAAGCTGTAGCAATTGGAACTAGAAAAAATCCTGTTTCACAACCTTTAGGTGCCATGCTCAAATCTGTTATAGAAGGAAAATTAGCATAAAATAACGGGTTTGATGGCCATTTAGGATTGTCATAAATTTCTTTGGCATGTAGTTCAAAATCGGTATCAAAAAATAAATTGTGATGCTCTACATTATTTAATTTTGTGTCAAAACCTATATAGAATAACAATGAAGAAGGTGCAAACACCTTTTTCTCCCAATAACTTTTACTGTACTGCTGGTGTTTTTCGTCTAATAAGCTCTCAGAATGCTGGTAATCTGCACCGCTAAGAACTTTATCAGCCTTATAGGTTTTACCGTTACAGGAAACGCCGGAAGCTTTGCCATTTGTAACAATAATTTTATCTATGGGAGAATCTGTGTGTATAGTAACACCTAATTCTACCGCTAAATTTTTCATAGCCTTTATTACTTCATACATACCTCCTTTTGGATGCCATGTACCCAAGCCAAAATCTGCAAAATTCATGAAATTGTAGAATGACGGAGTATTGCTTGGCTTTGCTCCAAGGAATAATACAGGAAATTCTAGTGTTGATATCAATTTAGGATTTTTAAAAGACTTACGAACTTGTGAGCTAATAGTTTTAAAAAATTGGTCAACTTTTAATATCGTTTCTTTTGTTACCAATTCTAAAGGTGAAAGCCCTGGTCGTAGTACAACCTTATTGATGGCAATGTCATAATTTTCTTGTGCTTTATCAATAAACTTTTTTAGCGCTTTAGAGCTACCCGGTTCTATTCGTTCAAACTCTTCACAAATTTTATCCATACTATCACCAATGGTAATAATATCATCTGAAAAGAAAATTTTGTAAGCCGGACTCAACTTGTCTAATTGATAGTAATCTGATGTTTGTTTATCGAAATCAGCAAAAAACTTATCAAAGATGTCTGGCATCCAATAGCAACTTGGACCCATGTCAAAAGTGAACCCCTCTTTTTTAAATTGTGATGCACGACCACCAACAGATTCATTTTTTTCGAATATAGTTACGTCCCACCCAGCTTTTGCCAAGTAACATGCTGCTGATAATGATGAAAAACCAGAACCGATTACTATGCAATTTTTATTCATTTAGTTCTGGGAGATTATAGGTTGTTTACTAAGTTGTCAATTGAAGTGAATGTTCTACAGAATTTTGGTTTTGTAGCATCTTCAATGAAATTGGTTTGTCTTCCTAAAATCCAAAAATTTGGGTTGTTGTAGGCTGAAACCAATTTGCTGAAATCTTCTAAATACTTATTTACCTTATCTTTTTCTGGAAAAACAGTAAAGTAGGATACAAAATAGATGTCATCAAAATATTTAAGAACATCTTCAAGGTTTTCCATTGGTATAGTTGGTCCTAAATAGATACACTTATATCCTTTTAAAATAATTTCATAATTAATATAAAGTAACCCTATGTCATGAATTTCATTTTCAGGTAAAAAAGCTACAAAGACTTTGTCTTTCTTTGTGGGTTCTAAATGTTGAAGCTTTTCAGTATTTAATAGAATTTTTTGTTTGATAAGACTACTCATAAAGTGCTCATGAGCAGGACTAATGGTATCTGTTTGCCAAAGTAACCCTAGTTCATTCAATAAAGGAACAAAAGTTTCTTTGAAAATTTCCCTAAAAGAGTTTTCGCTCAATAGCGCATTGTATGTATTAAAGAACATAGTCTGATCAAAATTGACCATCGCTAATTTAAAAGCATTAATAGCTTGGCTCTTATGACTGTGTTTTGCTACAATTTCACGCACTACATACGGAATGTCTTTATCAGAAATTTTAGCAATTTTTGAAATTTTGTGTCCGTTATTGTAGAGTAAAGTAACGTTAAGTAACTTTTGTAAGCTAGAAAGGCTATACGTTCTTATGTTTGTGTCTGTGCGTTCAGGAGATAAAAGATTATATCTTTTTTCCCAAATTCTAATGGTGTGTGCCTTAATACCAGAGAGGTTTTCAAGGTCTCTAATACTGAATTGCTTTTTTACATTGTTCATACTTTCTGAAAAAGGATTAAACAAATTTACAATTTATTAAAATGTATTAGGGTACTTTGTAGTTAAAATTATCAAAATAAAAAAGGTTAGACCTAAATCTAACCTTTTGTGCCCACGACTAGATTCGAACTAGCACGTCCTTGCGAACACTACCCCCTCAAGGTAGCGTGTCTACCAATTTCACCACGTGGGCATAAATTGAATGGCAAATATAGAAAGCTATATTTCAATTTGAAATATAATAATGATATAAATAGTATAACCTCCTTAAGACAGTAAAGTCTGTTGGTATTGTGTAGGTGTTATTCCTTTTATTTTTTTAAACTTTTTATTAAAATTTGAGATAGAGTTGAAACCAGAACGTTCAGCTATCATATTAATATTCAGTTCTTTATTGGAAATTAATAATTGGCAGGCATGTGCAACACGTAACTCTATTAAAAATTGAAAAAATGTTTTGTCAGTTCGTTGTTTAAAAAACCGACAGAAGGCATTTGGTGTCATATATGCCATTTTGGCTATCTCATCTAATGAAATAGGTTGCTGAAAATTTTTAAATACAAAATCAAAAATATCTTGTAATCGCTCTCCATCAGTAGAGCTAAGGGTTTTAGAGTAAATGAATTTACTTAAAGGTTCTTTATTTGCCTTACTAAGTTCTTCTAATAGCTCTAAAAAGGATATAAAAAGTTTTAGTTTTTGTTGAGACTTAATTTCTAATAATTGCTGAGCAATGTGTTTTTTGTTAGATGTTACTTTGAATCCGCCTGAAGAGCTTATAATGAATGAGTCTAAATCTTTAAGATATGGAAGTTCAAAGAAGTTAGTGCCAAAGGAGTTTTTTGTAAAAAATACAGAAAGCATATGTGCATCTTGCTGCTCTTGTATACTTTTAAAAACGTGTGGCAAGTTACTGGCAATAACAAAAATATCTCCCGTAGAAAATTGATGAATACTATCACCCACCAATAATTTTCCTTTTCCATTAATAATGTAGCTTATCTGTATTTCTTCATGCTGATGAAGTCTGTTGTAAAATATGGGTTCTTTATCTACCTGAACTATTAAATGCTCATCTAAAGGTTTTGGTATTTTAAAAGGAAATATTTTCATATACATCTAATTTATCACTATAAATTGAATATGTATAGATAAGATGGTAGAATAGTACCATGTCTGGATAATATGTCAACACATTTTCAAGGCTACTATCTCTAATTTTGAGAATCAACTAAAAGAGAGACAAATGAGTATTTCATGGACAGGGGTAATGCCAGCGGTTACCACAAAATTCACAGATAAAGACGAACTTGACTTAGACATGTTCTCTGTCAATATTAAAGCACAGTTAGAAGCAGGTGTTAGTGGAATAATACTAGGTGGTACTTTGGGCGAGGCGAGTACATTGACCTATGACGAGAAAAAGGTTTTAATGAAAGAGACCGTAAAACTTGTAGATGGTAGCGTGCCTGTAATTATAAATATTGCTGAACAGACTACTAAAGGAGCCATACATGCAGCTGAAGTTGCTAAAGAATGTGGGGCTACTGGTTTAATGATGTTGCCCCCAATGCGTTATAAGGCAAATGACCATGAAACCGTTACTTATTTTAAAGAAACCGCAAATAGTACAGATTTACCGATCATGATTTATAACAACCCTATTGATTATGGAATTATGGTAACTCTTGATATGTTAGAAGAACTAATGGTTTGTGATAATATACAGGCGGTAAAAGAATCTACTAGAGATATATCTAACATTACCCGTATAAAAACCAGATTTGGAAACCGATTAAACGTATTAACCGGTGTAGATACCTTAGGTCTTGAAAGTACTTTAATGGGAGCCGATGGTTGGGTAGCCGGCTTGGTTTGTGCTTTTCCTGCAGAAACATGTGCCGTTTTTGAATTGGCTAGGGCAGGCAGAATTAAAGAAGCTTTAGAAATCTACCGATGGTTCTTGCCATTGTTAGAATTAGATATAAGTCCGCAATTAGTACAGAATATTAAAATGGCAGAAGTTGCTACAGGTATTGGTACTGAAAACGTACGTGCACCTAGACTACCTTTAATGGGTGTAGAACGTGAAAGAGTAGCAGCAATTATAAAACAAGGTATAGCTACCAGACCAATATTACCTGACTATAAGGTTGTTAGTTAATTAGGAATACGCATGTAAAATATGTTGTATTTAAAACTTTAATAAAATGTAAGGATAGAATGGAATTTTCTTTCTAGTACTTTCTTTACTTTTGAGTAACACCATAAATATAGAAAATGATCAGCGGTACAAATGCAATAGGCACTAAGTCTTCAAAGCAAGGAAATACAACTTTTAAAACGTTTAACCCAAAAGAAAATAAAGATACGGAGTGGACATTCTATGAAGCATCTTCTAGCGAAATTGATGAAGCTGTTGAATTGGCAACAGATGCTTTTAAAACATATAAAGATTTCTCAGGTATCAAAAAAGCAGCATTCCTAGAGGCTATTGCAAATGAGATAGAAGCTTTAGGAGATGAGTTGATCAATACGTATTGTGAAGAATCTGGTCTGCCCGCAGGTAGGGCAAGAGGTGAACGTGGTCGTACCATGGGGCAACTACGTGCTTTTGCAAATTTATTGAGAGAAGGTTCTTGGATAGAGGCTGTTATTGAAAAAGCACAACCTAATAGGGAACCTATGCCAAAATCAGATATTAGAAAAATGCTATTTCCATTGGGTCCGGTAGTGGTTTTTGGGGCAAGTAACTTCCCTCTAGCCTTTTCAACAGCCGGTGGCGATACGGCTAGCGCCCTTGCAGCAGGTTGCCCTGTGATTGTTAAAAGCCACCCAATGCACGCAGGTACTGGCGAGCTGGTATCTTCTGCTATTACTAAGGCAGCTGAGAAAACAAATATGCCCAATGGTGTGTTTTCAAATTTGAACAGTAGTGATATAGAAGTAGGTCAGCAGTTGGTAAAGCATCCAAAAGTAAAAGCAGTTGGCTTTACGGGCAGTATCAAAGGTGGTACGGCATTGTATAAATTGGCAAATGAAAGAGATGAACCTATTCCTGTCTTTGCAGAAATGGGGAGTATAAACCCCGTAGTGGTGTTACCGTCAGCTTTAGAAATTGATGCCGATGCTTGGGCAACTAAATATGCATCTTCAATAACTTTAGGCGCTGGTCAATTTTGCACCAACCCAGGTTTAGTGATGGCTGTTAAAGGAGATAAATTAGATGGTTTCATCAATACGTTATCAGAAGAATTATTAAAGCTAGAGCCTACTTGCATGCTTCATCCTAATATTTATGCAAAATATAATGAAGGTAAAAAAGAATTGTCAACACAAAGCGGAGTGACGATTACTGCCGACTACACGAAGGATACTAACGCTAATACCGCAAAACCAGTTATCTTAAAAGTAAGTGGTGCAGATTTTTTAGCGAACACAAAATTACATACCGAGGTTTTTGGACCTTTTTCGGTAGTGGTTGAATGTGAGAATATGAGTGAATTAGAAACTATTTTAAATCGTTTAGAAGGTCAGTTAACCGGTACTATCTTGGGTTCTGAACAAGATTTAGAGAATAATTCAGGGGTTGTTGATGCATTAAAAAGTAGGGTAGGGCGTATATTGTTCAATGGTGTGCCAACTGGCGTAGAGGTAAATTCTTCTATGGTTCATGGTGGTCCGTTCCCCGCTACTACAGACCCCCGTTTTACATCTGTTGGTACATCGGCTATAAAAAGATGGGTGCGTCCTGTTTCTTTTCAAGACTGGCCAAATAAATTATTACCAAAGGCTTTACAAAATGAAAACCCTCTTAACATTACCCGATTGGTAGAAGGCGAGTACTCCAAAAACTGAAACAAATAATACCCTATTAATATGGCCAGTAGCACTTTTGTTTGTATCGATGCCCATACTTGTGGTAATCCTGTAAGGGTTATAAAACATGGTGGTCCAGATTTAATTGGTGCTACAATGAGTGACAAACGTCAGCATTTTCTGAAAGAATATGATTGGATAAGAATGGGGTTGATGTTTGAACCACGAGGTCATGACATGATGAGTGGGAGCATATTTTATCCGCCTAAGGACCCTAACAATGACTTCGGTATTTTATTTATTGAGACCAGCGGATGCCTACCTATGTGCGGACACGGAACAATTGGAGCTATTACTATTGGGATTGAAGAAGGGTTGATACATCCAAAAATACCAGGTAAAGTCCGTATGGAAACTCCCGCGGGCTTGGTCCATATTACTTATCAACAAACAGGTAAAAAAGTAGATTGGGTAAAATTGACCAATGTAAAGTCTTATCTAGCAGCTTCAGATTTAACAATTGATTCTAAGGCTTTAGGTGAGCTATTTTTTGATGTATCCTACGGCGGAAATTTTTATGCCATCATTGATCCACAGAAAAATTTTAGCGGTATACAAGATTACACTGCAAATGAACTTATTCAATTCAGTCAAGAAATTCGGGAGAAAATCAATAATAAATATTCGGATATGTTTATTCATCCAGAAGATGCAACCATAAAGAATGTGAGTCATATTTTGTGGACCGGGAAAACAATTTCTGAAACGGCTACTGCTAGAAATGCCGTTTTTTATGGTGATAAGGCAATAGACCGTTCACCATGTGGTACAGGTACATCTGCCCGTATGGCGCAATGGCATGCTAAAGGGAAATTAAAAGTGGGCGAAGATTTTATCCATGAAAGTTATATAGGTTCTCAGTTTATAGGCAGAATAGAAGAAGAAACCTCTTTATCAGGCAAGACTGCAGTTATACCCAGTATAAAGGGATGGGCAAAAATATACGGACAAAATACCATAACCATAGATGATGATGACCCCTACGCGCATGGGTTTCAGGTAATTTAATGTTAATACTGGTAAGATGAAAAGTGTTTTGGTTATTGGTGGTGGTATTGTTGGCTTAAGTACCGCTTATTATTTAGAGAAAGAAGGTTTTGATGTAACGGTAGTGGATAAAGGGGATATTACTTCTGGCGCATCTTTTGTTAATGCTGGCTATATAACTCCAAGTCATATCATACCACTGGCATCACCTGGCATGATTGCTAAAGGAATTAAAATGATGTTCAATTCTGCTAGCCCTTTTTACATGAAACCCAGATTAGATGTAGATTTCTTAAAGTGGTCTTGGTATTTTCATAAGTCTTCTACTCTTGCAAAAGTTGAAAAGGCAATACCGGTAATAAAAGAGATTAACCTAATAAGTAGGGAGTTGTTTACGGATATAAAAAACTCTGGAGATTTGGGCGATTTTCAGTTAGAACGTAAAGGTCTTTTAATGCTTTATAAAACCGAAGCAACCTATTTACATGAAAAACAAGTTGCAGAAAGAGTAGCTTTTGAGGGGTTAGAAGTATCAGATTTAAGCAAAGCAGAGCTACAAAAATTAGAGCCTAATGTAAATATAGATGCCGAAGGGGCTATTCATTATGAATGTGATGGTCATACAACACCCACTGAAATAATGCCAAAGCTGTTGGCTTATTTAAAGAAACAAGGGGTTCAAATAAAAACGAAAGAAGAGGTTCTCGATATTAAAACTAGCGGACATAAAATTACCCAGGTTATGACAACTAAGGATAGTTATAAACCAGATGAAGTTGTTTTGGCAGCAGGTTCGTGGAGCGGAGAACTTGCCAAAAAATTGCAGTTAAAATTGCCATTACAGGGAGGTAAAGGGTATCGTATTAATGTGGAACGTGATACGGGTATTTCAATACCGGCTATATTAATGGAATCTAAAATGGCGGTTACGCCTATGAACGGTTTTACAAGATTTGCCGGTACTATGGAGTTTTCAGGTAATAATAGTATTGTCAGAAATGAGCGTGTAATGGCAATTGCCAATGGAGCCCATTCCTTTTATCCAGATTTAAGAATTACCGAAACTGAGATAAAGAATGTAAAAACAGGTTTAAGACCTGTCTCACCAGATGGGCTACCGTACATAGGTAAATCAACAAAAATCAAGAATTTAACTATAGGTACTGGCCACGCTATGATGGGGTGGAGTTTAGGACCTGCCACAGGTAAACTAATTACCGAGTTATTGTCTGATAATGAGTTATCTATGAGTGTAAGGGCTTTTAGTCCTGAACGTAAATTTTAAGTACTTTATTAAACCCTAAACGTTATTTAATTACCATTCGCCGACAGTTAATTGTCATTCGTCTACACTGGTTTATTTATTTATTAGTTATGCCTGACATTTGTAGTATCAAAAATAAACCACTATGGACATTTTGCTTATAGAAGATGATTTAATAGAAGTAATGAAGTTGAAACGAACAGTTTCTAAACTAAATTTGAAGCATAATATCATAGAAGCTAAAAATGGTGAATCTGCATTAACTCATTTGAGGTCAGGGGAAAAATTACCGGATATCATATTGTTAGATTTAAATATGCCTAGAATGAACGGCATAGAATTTCTTGCTATTTTAAAAGAAGATGATCGTTTAAAATATTTGCCAACAGTTATTTTAACTACATCTGAAAATAGAGCAGATTTATTAAAATGCTATGAAGTAGGTATTGCCGGTTATGTAATCAAACCTTTAAAATATGAAGATTACGAATACAAATTAAATGCTGTTCTAACGTATTGGACCGTTAATCAGTTGGTAAAAGGCTAACAAAAAAGCTCATTTCACAACATTTTTCAGATTATATGTATTAAATTTCCTACGTTTGAATATGTTATAAAAAATTCAAATGAAAGGAATTGTATTTACAGAGTTTTTAGAAATGGTTGAATCTGAATTTGGATTAGAGACCGTTGATAATATAATTGAAAAATCAGATTTGCCATCTCAAGGCATCTATACATCTGTTGCTACCTATGAATTTAATGAAATGGTGGCATTGATCACCCAGTTAAGTGAAGAAGTAGATTTACCAGCAGGTGATTTAATTTATGCATTTGGACTATACTTATTTTCTAGTCTTAAAAATGCGCATCCAGAAGTTATTCAAAGTTATAGATCCCCCATAGGTCTTTTATATTCTATAGAAGATCATATTCATGTACATGTAAAGAAACTATATCCAGAAGCGGAGTTGCCTACATTTAAAATTCTTGAAAAAACAGATAATTCTATTTCAATGATATATTCTTCTACTAGAGGATTATATCGCTTGGCGCATGGTCTTATAGAAAAGGCTTTTGAACATTTTAATGGGAAAGCCGATATTACTTACGAACTTCTTAAGGAAGATGGTACAGAAGTGAAATTTGATGTTGTACAACATGGATAGTAAAGAAGTTACTCTTCTTAAAAAAGCTCTAGCAAGGCAAAAATTGGCTCGGCAGCAAGCAGAAAGAATATTAGAAGAAAAATCTAACGAGCTTTATGAAGAGGCACGTCATCTGCGGGAATCTAATAATAAATTAGAAAATTTATTAAGTGAAAAAACCTCTGAACTAGATGGTGTTTTTATTAATATCATAGACCCTTATGTAGTTATGGACTTATCATTTAATGTGGTAAGTATGAACCAATCTGCAAAAAACTTCTTAGGGTTTGACAACAAAAAAGAAGAAATCAACCTTTGGAAATTGGTACATAAAGATTTTATGGAGTATACCATAGAATCTTTTAGTAGTTTAAAAGAGGTTGGTATGCTAAAAAATTACAGAGCAAAAATTTTTATAAAAGGTGGTAAAGAAAAATGGGTTGAAATAAACGCTAGCTTAATATTTAATAAAGAAAAACAACCAATTGCCGCACAAGGCATTGTTAGGGACATAACTCAAGAAATGGAAGTAAGAGAGTTATTGTCAGAACAAAAACGCCAATTAGATATCATAGTTAACAGTTCTCCACTTGGTATTATTTTAGTTGATGTTAATAAAATTATCAAGGTCAATTATTCCATGAGCTCTTTGTTAGGGTATTCCTATGATGAGTTTATGAAAATGAACGTTAAAGATTTTACAGATGCTGAAAGCTTAAAAGAAGCAGATAAATTACAGAATAAACTGAACAAAGGTGAAATTGATAAATATACTATTCATCAAAAATTTCTAAAAAACAATGGGGAAATACTACTAGTGAAGTTGTCTGTAAGTGCCGTTCGTAATATTTATAAAGAAATTAGCTATATGGTAATGATGGTTGAAGATATTACCAAACAGTTAGAGGCAGAAGAGCGTTTAAAGGCTGAAAGAGAAAAGTATAGCGGTATTATTGCCAACATGAATCTTGGATTGTTAGAAGCTGATAGAGATGGTGTAATTCAAATGGTCAATCAGAGTTTTTGTGGTATGATCGGTTATGATGAAAGTGAGTTACTTGGTACAAACGCTAAACATTTTGTAAGCCTAGAGGATAGACCTAAGGTTTCTGATCACATTAAAACTCGTATTCATGGTAAATCAGACTCATATGACGTTCATGTTGTTACTAAAAAAGGTGAAACTAGGCATTGGTTAGTAAGTGTAGCACCTCTTTTTAATAAGAATCATGAGGTAATTGGCTCTATTGGTATAACATTGGATATTACCGAACAGAAAAAATTAGAACTGCAAAAAGAACAATTGGTTAAAGATCTTGAAAACAGTAATCAAGGTTTACAAGAATATGCCCACATTGTTTCGCATGACCTTAAATCGCCTTTAAGAAGTATAAGTGCCTTAGCAACTTGGTTGAGTGATGATTACAAAGATATTTTAGATGAAGGTGGCAAACAGAATCTTGAGCTTATGCAAGAAAAGGTTGCTTCAATGGATAAGTTAATTCATGGTATACTAGAATATTCAACAGCCAACAGTTCTACTTTAGATGATTCTAAGGTGGATTTAAACGGGGTTATCTCAGATATTGGAGAGACAATTTTTATTCCTGAAAATGTAAAATTGGTGGTGCCAAGAAAACTACCTTCTATTATGGCAGATAGAATAAAAGTACACCAAGTTTTTCAAAATATTATAGGTAACGCCGTAGTGCATATAGAAAGAGAGGCTGGTCTTGTAGAGGTGTTGTATAAGGATGATGGTGAATTTTGGAAATTTACAATTAGAGATAATGGGGTGGGTATACCAGAAGAATATCATAAAAAGATTTTTGAAATATTTCAATCTATCGGTAATAATGAAAGATCAACAGGTATTGGACTATCAATTGTTAAAAAAATAATAGACCGTTATCAAGGTAAGGTTTGGGTAGATAGTGTTGTTGGTGAAGGAACTCAATTTCATTTTACAATAAAAAAAGATCATAATTAATATCTCTTCAAATGAAAATAGTTCAAGCAATAAAAAAAGCTAATGAATCTTTTATACTTCAAGACACCACAAAATTAGTAGAGCCATTAGTATTGGTATTTGGTAATAGATACTTGTTGGAAGGAGAAAATATTTATCATGAAGTTAAAGAGCTTTTTCCTAAAGGACATATTGTATTTGGTACTACCTCTGGAGAAATTATCGATGACAAGGTACTGGAAGGTACCGTTATTTTAACGGCTATAGAGTTTGAAAGAAGTTCAGTTTTAGTCAAAAGATGTAATGTAGGTGATTTTAATAATGATGATGAAAAGTTAGGTGAGAGTCTTATAGCAGAATTTCCAAAAGAAAAATTAAAACATTTATTTGTGATATCTGAAGGCAGTACTGTAAACGGTAGTGCGTTAATAGCAGGTCTAGAACAAATAAAAAATTCTACTTGTGGTTTGTCTGGAGGACTCTGTGGCGATGATGATCGTTTTGAACGAACCTTGGCATCTTACAATGAAAACCCTAAAGAAGGTGAGATTATAGCTATTGGTTTCTATGGTGACACCTTAGAAATTACGAGCTCTAATTATGGAGGGTGGACGAACTTTGGACCGGAAAGAATTATTACAAAATCTAAAGGAAATATTCTTCATGAGCTTGATGGTAAACCAGCATTGGATCTTTACAAAACGTATTTAGGTGAAAAAGCTAAAGAATTGCCCAAATCTGCATTACTTTATCCTTTAAGTGTAAAAGCTACTGAAGATGAAGAACCTCTGGTTCGTACTATTTTAAATATAGATGAAAATGAAAACACTATGATTCTTGCAGGTGATGTTCCTCTAGGGTCTAGAGTACAATTAATGATGTCTTCTGTAGATGATATAGTAAATGGTGCATTTCATGCAGCAGAATTAGCAATGAACGGTAGAAAGAGTACCCCAGAGTTAGCGTTATTAATAAGTTGTATCGGTAGAAAATTAGTCATGGACCAACGAACTGAAGAAGAAATAGAAGAGGTAAAGGCTGTAATTGGCAATAATACATTAATAAGCGGGTTTTATTCTTACGGTGAAATGGCTCCCTTCAGTGGTCAAGGTAGTTGTAAGTTACATAACCAGACTATGACTCTAACTTTATTCAGCGAATAAATGCATTCTCTTTTAAAAAGACAAATAAGAAAATATTTACCTGCCGATTTAGAATCGCATCCAGAAATGGAACAGTTTTTAGAGGCAATAGAAAAATCATATGAAAATTATGATGATAAATTTTCTATGCTGCATAGGGCTTCTACAATAAGTTCAGAAGAACTATTTGAAGCAAATAAGAAACTACAGAACAAAGCAAAACAGCAGAAAAAGATTCTTGTTTCGTTAGAGAATGCCATTCGTAGTTTAACAGATAATTTAAATGAAGATCAATTATTTGGACAGAACATAGAAGATGAATTTAATGCAGAGCAACTAGCAATTAATATTAGTAACTTGGCATTGAAGGTATCTGAAATAGCTGTAGAAAAAGATAAGTTATTAGGCAGTTTAGAAACCCAAAACCAGTCATTAAATAATTATGCCCAAATGGTATCGCATGATTTAAGGTCGCCAATACGAAATATTAGCGCATTAATGGATTGGATATCTGAGGATGAAAAAAAGAACTTTTCAGATACCAGTAAAGAGAATTGTAAATTGGTTTCTGAGAATCTTGCTAAAATGGACAAACTTGTTACCGGTATTTTAAGCCATGCCACCATGGGTGAAACCAAAGAACAACGCGTTTCATTTCAATTAGAAGATAGCTTAAGAGATATTGAAAAGACCATTTTTGTTCCAGAAAACGTGACTTTTGAATACGCGGAAAACTTGCCAGATATGGCATTTGAAAAAGCTCGTTTAGAACAATTGTTCATGAATTTGTTTTTAAATGCTATTACCGCTACAGAGCATATAGAAAACGGTATTATTAAAATTGGATATGAGCCAGATGATAAATACTGGAAATTTAGTGTTGCCGATAATGGTAAGGGCATACCTGAAAAACATCAAGAAGGTATATTTCAAATGTTTAAAAAATTAGAAACTACTAATAATGCCACAGGTATAGGACTTGCAATTGTAAAGAAAATTACGGTTCTTTATGAAGGTACTGTATGGTTGAGGTCTGAAGAGAATGTAGGTACTACATTTTTTATAACTTTAAAAAAGATTTTATGATTGAACAACCAAACCTTAATTACGTTGACAAGCTTGCAGGCGATGATATTGAGTTCAGAGTTCAATTAATAGATATTATCAAAAACGAATTTCCCTTAGAAAAAGAAGAATATATTGAACACATTTCTAATGTCAGGTTCAAAGAAACCGCAGAAATTGTGCATAAATTAAAGCATAAATTTAATATTTTAGGTATGCAAAATTCTTATAAACTAGCCGTTGCCTATGAGATGGAATTATTGGATGGTAAGCACGATAGTAAATCTGAGTTTAATGAAGTTCTTGATACTATTGAAGAATATATTAAAACTATATAAATGAACTGTATTATTATTGATGATGAAGCAACAGCTAGGGCAATTGTAAAACAACTGTGTTCTAAAGTTTCAGATTTAGATGTCATTGAAGAATTCGATAATGCCATATCTGCCATTAAGTTTTTAAATCAGCAAACTGTCGATGTGATTTTTTTAGATATTCACATGCCAGGCTTTAGTGGTGTTGATTTTGTACAGACGCTAAAAAATCCACCAAAAATAGTTTTAACCACTTCTGATACTGATTTTGCAATTGCAGCTTACGAATATGAGAGTATTGTTGATTATTTGGTAAAGCCTATTACTCAAGAAAGGTTTGACAAATGTATTACCAAGATTTCAAGTATGCCTGATATAAAACCACAACAGCAAATTGCTTCTAGTCAAAGTAGTGGTGAAGATATTTATATAAATATTGACAGAAGGCTTATAAAATTAAAAATAAACGA
>NZ_JBDVOT010000272.1:0-17802 GCF_039968975.1 Maribacter sp.
TTCTGCTATTGCAGAAAGTATCTCATCACTGACCACACCTATAAAACGTAATTGTAATGCATTCTTGAAGTCCTCATTTTCTTCTACCAAATTTGATAATACCCTCCAAAAGTTCACAGGGTTTCTACCACTTAATAAAGATCCTATATGAGAAATAGTAAATTTAGAATCCAATATACTTTCTATTGCTATATCTCCATCAAAGCCATTAGTAATAACTTGAATCGGTTTCTTTGTAATTAACTGAAACTCTTGCTTAGTTGTATTACTGGTAACGATAATTTTATCGGCACTTTTTAAAACATCAGACTCTAATTGCTTGTGTTTCTTTTCTGCAGATAAAGTCAGTTTCAATTTCTTATGATAGCCAATGGTGGTCCACGGATCCCGGAAATCTGCAATCCAGTTTAGTGGTTGAGCCTGCTTTAAATAATACCCAATTAAATGTACACTATGTGGTGGACCTGTAGTTATAATAGTATTTATTCCTTCTTTTTCAAGAACATATTTTAAAAAACTCACCGATGGTTTCACCCAAAACTTTCTGGCATCTGGTATAAAAAGATTACCACGTACCCATAATAAAGCTTTCTCAACTAAAGACTGATTTTTAGTTTGAATAATACCAGAACTAATACGCTTAGTTTTTTTACTAGAAAATATAGAAGCTATACGGTATGGCTCTTTAATGCTATGCTTATAAATCTTTAAATCGTCTGGAATATCATGAGAGAAAGATTCATCTAAAAGCGGATAATGAGGATTCTCAGGAATGTATAAAACCGGTTCAATATCAAAATCTCTAAGATACTTTACAAATTTAAGCCAACGTTGAACTCCCGGTCCGCCAGCTGGTGGCCAATAGTAGGTAATGACCAGCACCTTTCTCATTATGCTTCCTCTTCTTTTTTAGATCTCCAAAATGAAAAACCGAATCCACCCAAGATTACCAGTCCTAATAAAATTGTACTTGCCAAGGTAATTTTACTACCTGTTTCAACTACTTCTGGTTCAAATTTAAATTCAATTTTATGTTCTCCTGAAGGAATTTTAAGTGCTCTTAATACATAATCCACTTTAAAGTAATCACTCTCCTGTCCGTCAATATAAGCGTTCCAACCATTTTTATAATACATCTCTGAAAAGACGGCAACACCTTCGTTGCTATTTTTAGATGAATAAGTCAAATGATTTGGCTCGTAGTCAATCAAAGAAATGGCCGCAGTAGAATCCACTGTATATGTCAAAGGATAAATTCCTGAAAACTTAGAAGAATTAAGAACTGCCTCATTCTTAGTATCTAAACTATCTAGAGCCATTATCTCAGCATCTGCATTGGCTACGGGTTGCAATTGAGAAATAAACCAAGCGTTACCGTTTGCATTAGGATTTTCTATAGGAAAAGAATTACCCTCTTGATCTTGTCTAATAACATATTTAATGTTCATCATATTCAAGACAGACAAGTTACCGTTGTATACATGAAAGTTGAACAAGTCTTGCATACCTGCAGGTTTAGCTGCATGATAGCCTGTTATACTTTGGTGAAAATAAGCTGTTTTAGCAGAATCAAATCCGTCTGTTTGATCAAAAACACGGAATACTCCGTCATCTTCAGCAATAATCTTATCAGCTGTAGTTTCTTGAAAAGGCTGTAACATTTTTCGTTTAGATACGAAATTGTCATTATTTACATAACGTAAATCTACCCCAACTAAATCTACAACAACCAATACCCCAATAGCAATAATCAGGAAATTCATCTTTAATTTTTCTTTTAAATACAACCATATCAATAAAGCCGTACCCAAAGCAAAAGCCAATGAACGCAATAAATCGCTCGTGTAAACACTCTTACGGTCAAGTCTAAGCATTTCTGGTAATTCTTCTAAGCCTGTCATTCTAAGACTATCATCATTGGCACCAACAAAATGAAAAGCACCTTTAAATATGAATAGAATTACACCTAATCCCAACACAATTGCAGATGCAATGGTTAGAGATTTTATTTTATCCGCTTGTGGTACTTTGTCCTTGAACAGTTTTTTAAGTGCTAAAATGGCTAAAACAGGTACACAAAGCTCTAGTACAATTTGAATAGATGATACTGCCCTAAATTTATCATATAATGGAAAGTAATCTATCATGAAATCAGTTAATGCACTGAAGTTTTTTCCCCATGACAACACTAAAGACATTATTGAACCGAACAACAACCACCATTTATGCTTTCCTTTTACTAAGAATAAACCTAGAATAAATAAGAAGAATATAACCGCACCTAAATAAGCCGGTCCAGAGGTACCTGGTTGTTCTCCCCAATACAAAGGCAATCCGCTTACAAAGTCTAATGCACTAGATCTAGGCAAGCCTTTATCTATTAAATAATTAAAAGATTTAGAATTTTCACCTAAATTCTCTTGACTAGCACCACCAAAAAGTCGTGGTACAAATAAGTTTAAAGATTCGGTAATTCCATAACTCCAATTGGTTATGTACGCCTTGCTCAGTCCTCCGGTATCCGCTTTGGGTGAACCGTCAGGGTTAATGGTCAATTCACTTTTGCCCCTTGTACTCCAATCTGCATATTCCTTAGTAGCCATTAGCCCTGTTGCATTAGCAGCAATACCAAGAGTTACCGCTAACAACAGAATACCTACAGAAACGAAATAATGCTTTACTTTTTTATCCTTTATGGCATACACCAAATACACCAAGCCTAGAATTAGCACCAACAACATGAAGTAATAGGTCATCTGATAGTGATTGGCCGTAATCTCAAGAGCCATAGCCAAGGCTGTTAAAACGAATCCCCAGAGGTATTTTTTTCTAAAGACCAGCACAATACCAGCCAATAGCACTGGCAAATATGCCATAGCATGTGCTTTAGCATTATGTCCAGCACCTAAAATTATAATGAAATAAGTAGAAAAACCAAAAGCAAGTGCTCCAACAATTGCCAGTCTGTAATCTACTTTAAGACAGCACAGAAGAATATAAAAGCCAATAAAATATAGAAAAAGGTAATCTGCAGGCCTTGGTAAAAACCGTATTAATCGATCTAATTTCTTTATATAATTATGTGGATAATTTGCTCCAAGTTGGTATGTGGGCATACCACCAAAAGCACTGTTGGTCCAATATGGTTCTTGATCATTAGATTTTCTAAAATCGTTCTGCTCTTTTGCCATACCCGTATACTGGACAATATCATGCTGATACATTACTTTGCCTTGAAGAACCGGACTAAAGTATGCCAATGCAGCAACGATAAAAAATACGACAACAAAAAAATGGATGAAAAAGAATTTTAAGCCTTGCTTCATTTGCTAAATAAGTAGTGTTTTGACAAAGATAACTAGTCTAGCTCTTCAAAATCAATGTATTCACCTACTTTTTCAGAATCGTTCTTTTTTCTAGAAGGTTTTTTATTGATAATAACACTTTCTTCTTCCTCTTGTTGAAAAGGACGTTGATTATCAAAAGCTTCTCTGAAATGAGATTCAGTTTTCTTGGCAGCGTAGTTTAATATTTTCGGCGCAAATAACTTCGCTAAAAATTTTAGCAAGTAATACACCAAAAGAATAATTAATATAGTTTTTAAAAAAGCCA
Organism: Maribacter sp.; assembly: GCF_039968975.1. Taxonomy (GTDB): domain Bacteria; phylum Bacteroidota; class Bacteroidia; order Flavobacteriales; family Flavobacteriaceae; genus Maribacter. The sequence continues at coordinate 3,613 of NZ_JBDVOT010000272.1, forward strand.
TTTATTCTTACTTAAGATATATCAAAAATACAATTATCACGTTGTATATAAAGAATCATACTATTAAAATAAATATAAAATCGTGTTCATGAATAGTCTTTTTGCCTACTCTAAATCATATAAATACGTATTAACCCTATTATTTCTTATACCACTGGCGGGTATTTCTCAGTACACAGATGTAATAAACTCTAACAGACCAGGTGTTTCTGTAAGTGCTTATGCCGTTGGTAAAAATGTGGTACAAGCAGAAATGGGATTGTTTTATGAGCAAAAAGACCACACGCTTTTAAACACAGAGTCTAATATTTGGGGAACCGATATTTCATTACGATATGGTTTACTATTCGAAAAATTAGAATTGAATTATGAAGGTACATTTCAAAATCAAAACCTTACCAATTTAAATTTTAATGTAGAAGCGACAAGAAGAGATTTCACGAGAAATAGATTAGGTCTAAAATTTCTTGTCTATGACCCGTTCAAAAATCCTGAAGCAAATAAGCCAAATCTATATAGCTGGAGAGCGAATAATAAATTTCAATTTAAGAATCTTTTACCTGCAGTCTCTATATACGGTGGTGCTAACTTTGTTTTTGGCGATAATCCTTTTTATATAGGGGAACCAAGCATTTCTTACCGTGGTATGATCGCCACACAAAGTCGTTTAACACCAAGGTTTGTACTAATTACAAATACGGCATATGATCGTATTAGCACAGATGACCCAGAATTAAGTTATACCATTTCATTATCACATGCCTTTAGAAATCCAAAATGGAGTGTTTTTGTGGAACACCAAGGCATAAACAGTGATCGTTATTCAGACTTATTGATTCGTGGTGGTATTGCTCACTTACTTAAAGAAAATTTTCAATTGGATATTAATATGGGTGCCAGTTTAAAAAACACTCCTACCCGTATTTTCTTTGGATTAGGTGGTTCATATAGAATGGACTTTCATAAAGACAAGCTTAAACCTATAGAAGATCAAGAAGCTGACCAAAATGGTGGAGCTATTGACAAAAAGGCAATGAAAAAGAAAAAGAAGGAACAAAAAGAAAAAGGAAGCGGTGCAGAAGACATTGACCTTGGTCCTTCTAAAAAACAACTTAAGAAATTAAAGAAAGCAGAAAAGAAGAAAAAGAAAGAAAGTAGCGAGATAGACTTTTAAATCACTACCGCACTACCTTATTTTTCATTCTCAACCACTTTAATTTGTTGATTAATATCACTAATATTGGCACTTCTAAAGAAGTTCAATGATTACATTACATGAAGCTAAAACAAAGCAAGACTTAAAACGCTTTGTAACTTTTCCGTTTTCGCTATACAAAGACAATAAGTATTGGGTACCGCCCATTATTAACGATGAGCTAGAAAGCTTTGATAAGGATAAAAACCCAGTTTTTAAAGATGCAGAAGCATGGTTCTTTCTTGCCAAGGACGGAGATAAAATTGTGGGTCGTGTAGCCGCAATTATCAATCACCTTGAAATAAACCAACAGCAAATAAAAAAGATGCGTTTTGGTTGGTTTGATTTTATTGATAGCCCAGAAGTTTCAAAAACACTTTTAGATAAAGTTGCCGAAATAGGAAAAGAGCACAATTTAGAATATATGGAAGGTCCTGTTGGATTCTCAAATCTAGATAAGGTAGGTGTTCTAGTAGAAGGTTTTGACCATATTGGTACTATGATTACCTGGTATAACCATTCTTACTATCAAAGTCATTATGAAAACTTAGGCTTTGTAAAAGAAAAGGAATACATGGAAAATAAGTTTCCGGCAAAAAATGCAGATCCAGCTTTATTTACAAGATTGAATGATTTAGTAAAAAAACGCTACGGATTAAAAGAGGTTAATTTTACCAAAACAAAAGAGGTGATGCCTATGGCAGACGAAATGTTCGATCTCTTTAATGCAACATACGCAAACCTTTCTTCATTTGTACCCATTACGGAAATACAGAAAGCATATTTCAAGAAAAAATACATCAGCTTTATTAATCCTGAATACATAAAGTTTGTAAAAGATAAAGAAGACAAACTAATAGCCTTTGCTATTGTAATGCCCGCTTTTTCCGAAGCTTTACAAAAAGCGAAAGGTAAGCTTTTCCCGTTCGGATTGTTCCATTTATTAAAGGCAAAGAAGAACAGTAAGGATGTTATTTTCTACCTAATAGGTATAGACCCAGAATATCAAAATAAAGGTGTCACAGCTGTAATATTCAACGAATACCATAAAACATTTAGCGAAAAAGGTATTGACATGTGCTATAGAACTCCTGAGCTGGAAGAAAACCTAGCTATAAAACAAATGTGGAAACATTTTGACCCTAAAGTTTATAAGCGCAGAAGAACTTATAAAAAATCGCTTTAAAAAGACTGTAATAAAAAAGCCCGAAATCATTTGATTCCGGGCTTTTTCAAATATGAATCAATAAGAGATTATTCTCCCATTGCGGCTGCAACTGCAGCAGATAATCTTTTGTAAGTACCATTCTGTAAACGCTCTCTAATAGCTGAGAATGCTGCCAATGTTTCTTCAACATCTTGCAAAGTATGTGTTGCCGTAGGTATTAAACGTAAAAGAATAAGTCCTTTAGGTATTACCGGATACACAACAATAGAACAGAAGATCCCGTGGTTTTCACGTAAATCTTTAACCAACGCCATAGCCTCAGGTATACTACCGTTAAGGTATACTGGTGTTACACAACTAGTAGTTGTACCAATATCAAAACCTTTTTCTTTTAATCCGTTTTGTAACGCATTTACATTCTCCCAAAGTTTAGCCTTAAGCTCTGGTTGCGTGCGTAACATATCTAAACGCTTCAATGCACCTTTTACATAAACCATTGGTAATGATTTAGCGAACATTTGAGAACGTAGGTTGTATTTTAAATAATCTATGATTTCTTGATCTGCAGCAACAAAAGCACCAATACTGGCCATAGACTTAGCAAAAGTTGCCAAGTAAACGTCAATACCATCTTGTACTCCTTGTTCTTGACCTGCACCAGCACCAGTTTCACCTAAAGTACCAAAACCGTGTGCATCATCAACCAATAATCTAAAGTTGAATTTTTCTTTTAAAGCAACAATTTCTTTAAGAATACCTTGCTCACCACGCATACCAAAAACACCTTCAGAGATAACCAATATACCTCCACCAGTCTGCTCGGCTAATTTTGTAGCACGCTCTAAGTTCTTCTCTAAACTTTCTGGATTATTGTGAACAAACGTAAAACGCTTACCCATATGTAAACGCACACCATCAATAATACATGCATGACAGTCTACATCATAAACTATAATATCATCTTTAGTAACAAGGGCATCAATAACTGACATAAAACCCTGGTAACCAAAATTTAATAAGTAAGCAGCTTCCTTTTGAACAAAAGCAGCACATTCTTGCTCTAATTGCTCGTGAAACTCTGTATGACCACTCATCATCCTTGCTCCCATTGGGTATGCAGAACCATATTCAGCTGCAGCCTCACCATCAACCTGCTTTATCTCCGGAAGATTTGCCAAGCCTAAATAGTCATTGATACTCCAGGTGATAACTTCTTTCCCCTGAAATTTCATTCTATTAGAAATAGGACCTTCCAACTTAGGGAACACAAAGTACCCCTCTGCTTGTGAAGCCCATTTACCTAAAGGGCCTTTATTCGCTAAAATTCTATCAAATAAGTCTTTCATTGTTTAATTTGGATCTGTCTGCAAAAGTAAATAATTTTGCTAAAAATTCATAAATTATTTACAACGCAAAAAAGCGGGCTATAAACCCACTTTTTTACAACTATATCTTGTATAAATTACTTTATGTATTGTATCTCTTGAGTCTCTTCTACTGTTTCAGTATTCAAGAAACCTTGATCTTCCATCCACTGGTCGCTATATATTTTACTCATATAACGAGAACCATGATCAGGGAAGATACAAACTACGTTACTATTTTCGTCAAATGTATTTAATTCATCTAACTGCTTAATAGCCTGCATTACCGCACCACTAGTATACCCAACAAAGATACCCTCTGTTCTAGATATCTCTCTAGCTGTGTGTGCACTTTCCGCATCTGTAACTTTGATGAATTCATCAATTGCAGCAAAATCAGTAGCACCAGGTATTAAGTTTTTACCTAAACCTTCTATTCTATAAGGATAGATTTCGTTGGTATCCAGTTTACCTGTTTCATGATACTTTTTTAATACAGAACCAAAAGCATCAACACCAACAACTTTAATATTCGGATTTTGTTCCTTTAAAAAACGAGCAGTACCAGAAATAGTACCGCCAGTACCACTACAAGCAATAAGGTGCGTTATTTGTCCGCCAGTTTGTTCCCAAATTTCAGGACCGGTAGATTTGTAATGCGCTTCCATATTCAGTTTATTAAAATACTGATTGATGTATATGGAACCTTTTGTTTCTTTATGCAATCTCTTAGCCACTTCATAGTAAGACCTAGGATCATCTGCACTTACGTGAGCCGGACAAACATATACTTTAGCTCCCATAGAGCGAAGCATATCTATTTTATCTGGAGATGATTTAGAACTAACCGCCAGTATACAATCGTACCCTTTAATGATACTTGCCATTGCAATACTAAAACCGGTATTTCCTGAAGTTGTTTCTATTACTGTGCTGCCTTCAGTAAGTATACCTGCTTTCTCTGCCTGCTCAATAATATGAATCGCAATTCTATCTTTAGAAGAGTGACCTGGATTAAAAGCTTCAACCTTGGCGTAAAAATTACCAGTAAGGTTTTTTGCTATTTTATTTAACTTAACTAGTGGTGTATTACCAACTAGTTCTAATATATTGTTGTAAGCCCTGATCTCATTTTTCATAAGGGGGATATCAATGTTAAGTTATTATATAAACGAAATTTGTTAAAATTTCTGATGCAAATTTACTGTTTTTTTTCCACTATGCGATTTTTCCTTCTAAATCTAAAAGAAATGCATATTCCTTGGCTACCTCTCTTAAAGACTCAAACCTTCCAGAAGCACCACCATGACCGGCTTCCATATTCGTATTCAACAATAACACATGATTATCTTTTTTCAACTCCCTAAGCTTTGCTACCCACTTTGCAGGTTCAAAATACTGAACTTGAGAATCATGAAGTCCTGTTGTTACCAGCATATTTGGATATTCTTGAGCAACAACATTGTCATAAGGAGAATACGATTTCATATAATCGTAATAAACTTTCTCATTAGGGTTGCCCCACTCATCATATTCACCAGTAGTCAACGGAATAGAATCATCTAACATGGTAGTTACTACATCTACAAAAGGTACCGCTGCAATTACTCCATTGTAAATATCTGGTTGCATATTAATTATCGCCCCCATTAATAGACCACCTGCAGAACCGCCCATAGCATATAAGTGCTTATTACTGGTCATTTTCTGTTCAATCAAGTATTTAGAGCAATCGATAAAATCAGTAAACGTATTTTTCTTTTTCAAGAGTTTTCCTGTCTCGTACCATTTACGACCCAGATACTCCCCTCCTCTTATATGGGTAATTGCAAATACAAATCCGCGGTCAAGCAAGCTCAACCTTACCGTAGAAAAATAAGGATCAATTGTAGACCCGTAAGAACCATAGGCATATTGTAGAATAGGTGTATTTTCATCTAAAACAGTATCTTTTCTATAAACAATTGACATTGGTATTTTCTCACCATCTCTTGCTGTAGCCCATAAGCGTTCTTCCTTGTAATTTACCTTATCGAACAAACCACCCAAAACCTCTTGTTCTTTTTTAATCTCTTTGGCTTTGGTACGCATATTAAAATCGATAACAGAACTAGGCGTTGACATTGAGTTGTACGAATACCTCAAAACCTCGGTATCAAAATCAGGATTACTACCTACGTAGGCAGTATACGTTTCACTTTTAAAAGGCAAATAATACTCTTCACTACCGTCCCAACGAACAATTCTAATTCTATTAAGTCCGTTTTCACGCTCAGAAAGCACATAGTATTCTTTAAAAATATCGATATCCTCTAAAAGCACATCTTTTCTATGGAAAATAAATTCTTGCCAATGCTCAGAAGAAGTTTTATCTTCTGATGTACGCATCAATTTAAAATTCTCTGCTTTGTCCTTGTTGGTCAATATGTAAAAACTATCTTCATAATGAAAAATAGTATATTCCAATCCACGTTCTCTAGGCGAAAAAATCTGAAATTCCTCATCAGGTGTATCCGTAGAAAGAATTTGAAATTCAGAAGTTAAAGTACTAAATGACCCAATTACCAAATATTTCTTTGATTTTGTTCTATAAATGAATGTGCTAAACGTATCATCCTTTTCATGAAAAATCAAAACATCTTCAGACGTTGGCGTACCTAATTTATGTTTGTAAATTTTATCTGAACGAAGGGTAACCGGATCTTTACGAGTATAAAACAAAGTCTCGTTGTCGTTTGCCCAAACTCCGCCACCTGTAGTGTTCTCAATTTTATCATCTAAAACAGCACCAGTTTCAAGATTTTTAATCTGTAGGGTATATTGCCTTCTAGAAACGGTATCCACACCAAAAGCAGCCATTTTATTATTTGGACTAATGGCTATACCTCCAAGACTAAAGTAATCATAGCCTTTAGCCATGTCATTGCAATTGAACATGATTTCCTCTTCAGTATCTAGATTATTTTTAAATCTAGAGTATAAAGGGTATTCACCACCAATAACATATCTTGTACTATACCAGTAATCATTCAATTTATAAGGAACAGAAGAATCGTCCTCCTTGATTCTACCTTTCATTTCTTGAAATAAATCTTCCTGAAAATCTTTAGTATGCGCTGTTATAGCATTATAATACTCATTCTCTGCTTCTAGATAAGAAATAACATCCTTATTTTCCTTATCATTTAACCAATAATAATCATCTACCCGAACATCATCATGAATAACCAATTCTTTTGGAACTTTTTGCGCCTTTGGCGGATGCTTAATACTCATACAAACTACATTATTAAATAAGAAGGCAAAAATAAGGCTAATTAACAGACCCCCGTTTTATTACTGTTAAAAACTAAAATGCCTCTATTTTTATTATTTTTACAACCTAAAATAAAAATGAAATTATGTTCGGAGATATGATGGGTATGATGGGAAAACTCAAAGAGACCCAAAAAAAAGTTGAAGAAACTAAAAAAAGATTAGATACAGTTTCGTTAGAAGAAAAGTCTAATGACGGTTTAGTTTCTGTTACCATAACAGCGAATAGAGAAATTAAGAAAATAGCAATAGATGACAGTCTTTTGCAAGATAAAGAGCAATTAGAAGATTATTTGATACTTACCTTAAACAAAGCTATAAAGAACGCTACTAACGTAAACGAAACAGAATTAGCAGCAGTTGCTAAAGACGGAATGCCCAATATTCCTGGCATGGATTCGTTATTTAAGTAAGGTTGGCAAGTTATTTGTAGATCACCTTTAAAATATTAATTATGAAGTATCTAATTTTATTATTCATGATTCCGCTATTTGCTTCAGCACAAGCAGACTTAAACAGCGTAGATGACTCTAAATGGCTTACCAATTACGATACTGCTATTTCAAAAGCTAAAAAGCAAAAGAAAAATGTATTGGTTTATTTTACGGGTAGTGACTGGTGTCCACCTTGCAAAATGCTGAAAACCGATTTGTTTGATACTAACGAGTTTCAAGAATTATCAAATAATTATATACTTCTATACATAGATGTACCTAGAAACAGAGATTTGATTTCAGAGAAACAAATGGTTCACAACAAAGAATTGTTGACCAAACTGAATAAGAAAAAAGTATTTCCAATGTTTAAAATAATAGATTCCAAAGGAAAGGAACTAGATAAATTATCTGGCTACAGTATGAACGGAGTTATAGACTCTCACCTTAGACTTTTAGAGAAGAATAAATAAAAAATATCACTATTAAATAAAAAGGGCTTACATCATGTAAGCCCTTTTTATTTTGATATACTTCTGCAAACCACTATTCTAATAAAGCATTTACAAATACCCAATTGTCATTTAAAGTTCAAATAGATAACCTCATCTCTTGCAACCTTAGCTTAGTCCTTAAAACTCCTATAGAACAACGCATACTTGCGGTTCGTCAAGACAGCGCCCAATTATATTGCTTAGAAACTAAATAAAGCCTCAGTACCTCAGCCGGTTTAGATAAATGGTCAATCTTACTCATAACTAGGACTACTCTTAATGACAAAATCTACTATCTATAGATCAGAATAGACTATAAAGTAAAATCTATGATACATAGCAGTGGAAACTTTAAAGCATAAAAAAAGGGCTTACTTTACGTAAGCCCTTTTCCACTAAATAACTGAATAATTAGTTATTAATTAATCTAAATTGAGTTCTTCTGTTTGCAGCATGCTCTCTTGCAGTACAAGAAACACCATCACTACATCTGTTTAATAATTTAGTTTCACCGTAACCGTTAGCAACTAAAAGACTAGAGTTAACACCTTTTGAGATTAAGTAATCTGCAACCGCTTTAGCTCTTCTTTCAGAAAGATCTTGGTTAGAAGCTGCACCACCTTGAGAATCTGTATGAGAAGCTAATTCAACTTTAACACCAGGGTTTTGAGCTAATACAGGTAACAATCTGTTATCGATAATACTTTTAGCTTGAGAAGTTAAAGTAGCGCTACCAGAATCCCAGTTAATAGGTAATGCTTGGTACTCAACTAATGCGCATTCTACTTCTTTCCATGTAGTTAAACCACCTTTTTCTTTTAAAACTTCTTTAGTAAGTGTAGTAGTCTTAGCAGGTACTATTTCTTCAACAGTATAAGCATCTTTATCTAACACAGTTTTGGTAATTTCTCTGTACTCAGCAGGAATAATTTTCTCAACAACAGTTGCAGGAGAAATCAGTACTGATTTAGTGTATGATCCATTTTTAGAACCTAATGGAGTACTAGTAGTAGATGCATCACTTGCAAGAACTTGAGTTGAAACTGTTTCAAATTGTGCAGGATACCCTTTGTAACACCAGTATCTACAATCATCTGGATTACCAGACTCACAATCAGGAGCAGCAACACCTAGTTCCCATTGAGCATAAGCTGGCTTTATTTCTAATGTTTGTGTGCTAGGAGAAAAAGAAGCAGGGATCACCTGTAAAGAATTTCCACCTCCTTTAGATACATACATTACAGTTTCTGTTCCCCATTTAGCAGGAACAACTGTAAGTACTTTTTCTTCTTCTCTCACTAGTACACGTTCTGTTACTGTTTTAAATGTAGCAGGAATCGTTTTTAAAATTTTGTATGAAGGATTTGTCGTGATAGTAGTTGACTCGTTAACATAAACATCTGGAGTTGTACAACGAACATAACATTTACCAGGTTCTGGATTAGATGGTAAATCTTGCGCCATTGCGAAAGAAGCTGAAAACGCAATTGCTAGAAATAATACTTTTTTCATTTTGATAGTGTTTAAAATTAATAATTGGTTATTTATAATTATTTTCCTGAAGCATCTAGTCATTGATTTAAACTTAGTGTTGAACTCTAATTTGAAACCAACTAGATTAACGCCTCAATATTTAAGACACGGTATTATTTAAAAAGTCACTAAAAAACAGAGGAAATATTATTTATCTTTATTGATATGATCAAAATTGACAAAAAAGAAGATGGGTTTTATCAGTTTATCCTAAAGTCTGCAAGTGGTAATATTCTATTGAAGAGTGTATCGTTCAATACTGAAAACGAAATAGATAGCACCATAGCAGATATAAAAGCGTTGAAAAACGCCAATGGCAAATTGTTTGAACGTAGAACAAATACTGACGGTAAATTTTTAGTTGAATTAAAAAATTCTACCGGAAAAATAATTGGCTCCAGCGGACTTTATTCCTCTGAAGCCGGTATGGAAAATGGTATTTTAAATATATCTAACAGTATAGATTTAGGTATTAAATAGATTCTAACTGCTTTAATAATTCATCATGCATGTCATCTGTATAATCTAAATGGGTTACCATTCTTAATTTACCTTGCCCCATACCTATGATTAAAATATCTTTTTCCTTTAATGTATTTACAAATTGATCACTGGTCATAAATGACTCATCAATCTCAAAAATGACAATATTGGTTTCAATTGGCTCTACCTTTTTAATGAAAGATTTTGCCGATAGGACCTTACCAATTTCTTTCGCTTTTTTATGATCTTCTGCTAATCTATCTACGTGATTGTCTAAGGCATATATAGCAGCAGCAGCTAAAAAACCAGATTGACGCATACCGCCACCAAAAATCTTACGAATGCGTAGCGCTTTATCCATATACTCTTTAGTACCGACCAACAACGACCCTACTGGACAACCTAAGCCTTTACTTAAACAAACACTAATAGTATTGAACAACTGACCATACTGCAAAGTAGTTTCATTTTTCTTTACCATGGCATTCCATAAACGGGCACCATCTAGGTGATAACCTAACTTATGCTCATCGCAGACTTTTTTTATCTTTTGTAATTCTTGAAAATTCCAACAGGTACCGCCACCTTTATTTGCGGTATTCTCAACACACACCAAAGAAGTCAACGGGCTATGATAAAAATCTGGTGGGTTTATTGCAGCTTGTACTTGTTCAGCGGTCATTGTACCTCTATCACCATCTACCAACCTACAAGAGACTCCGCTATTAAAACTTACTCCCCCGCCCTCATAGTTAAAGATATGTGCGTATTTATCACATATTAATTGTTCACCTGGTTGAGTATGCAATTTTATTGCTGTCTGATTGGTCATGGTACCACTAGGAAAAAACAAGGCAGATTCCATACCAAAAAGTTTGGCTGCTTTTTCCTCTAAAGCATTTACCGTTGGGTCTTCTTTAAAAACATCATCACCGACTGCAGCAGACATCATTGCATCTAACATCCCTTTCGTTGGTTTGGTTACCGTATCACTAATAAGATTAATAAGCATAATAAAGTTCTGAAAATTGAATTAGTGAAAACAACTCATCCCTATTGGCGAACCATCAGGAATCTTTGGTGAAGGTATCACTTTGAACAATTCTGGGTGCTCTCTAAATGATTTAATTCTTCTTACCATTTCTGCGCTTATGGCATTAGAACCTGAGTCTTTTTCCATTTGAGAACTTAATTCTTTTAATTTTTGAGATGCAATTGCATTTACTTGCGGATGCACATTTGCGTGCCCTGCTAAGTTCATGATATGAAACAATACTCTAAAATTGATTGTAGTCTGTACTTCGCTCAGATAAGCATTTTTATGTTTCTTAGTAATAGTTGATGCTATCAATTTATCTAAAACCTCATCTAACCCAATATTATCGGTATCAATAGCTTTTTGCTGTATTAGTCTAGATGCTTTCTCTGGGTGTAATAAAAACTTTAAAGTCATATCTGATGCTGTTTCTACGGCTGACAGCGCATCAAAAGAAACTCCTGTTTTCCCGTTAATCGATTCTCTAGTTCTTGGCGTACCGAACGATCTAGGCGGAAATAAGCTCAACTTACTTTTAGGTATAGCTATTTCATTTGCGTCCAAAGTCTTTAAAACACTTTTTAATGCTTCCTCTTGCATCGTTTTATCAGCGATAGCAACAACTTCTTGTCCATCACCTTTTACTGCATAGTTATATTCTAACCCACCTATAACTTTTGCCACACCTTCGGTTTGATATCTATGAAAGAAATATAGCGGAACAAAAACATCTTCTAAAACAGAATACGGTGTACCATCCTGTATATTATCAACAGAGAAATTATTTATGGCCACCTTTCTCAACTTTAGCATATCATCTAATTCTTTGCTAACATTTGTACCATTATCCCATAGGTGAGCCAACACATGGGCACTACCCTGCGGACGAGCATCTTGATCGGTTATATAACGTAGACCGTCAGCTTTTGCTTTGTCTAAAATCTTATTCAATTCATCTTTCTCATCTTCGCCTTTATCGAAACTCTGATAAGAATAGGCAACTGTTACTTTATCCCAATCCCCAATACCAACTTCATACGCTTTAGAAAATTCAACCTTACCATCAACTAAATTAAATTGCGGATGCGGATAATCCATCACCGATGCTTTGCCAGTTGTACTCGCTGCATAGTTATGTGCAAAACCTAAAGTATGTCCTATTTCATGGGCAGATAACTGACGAATACGTGCAATGGCCATTTCAAGCATTGGTTGGTAATTATCATCTCTTTCCGCAAAAGGCTTGTTCATTAATGCTTGGGCAATTAAGAAATCTTGACGTATTCTCAAACTCCCTAAACTTACATGCCCTTTCATGATTTCGCCAGTTCTTGGGTCAGTTATACTACTACCGTAGCTCCAACCTCTTGTAGAACGGTGTACCCACTGTATTACATTATAACGAACATCTAAAGGGTCTGCATCATCTGGTAACATTTTTAATTGAAAGGCATCTTTATACCCAATAGCTTCAAAAGCTTGGTTCCACCAACGCCCACCTTCTAAAAGCGCAGATCTTACGGGCTCAGGTGTTCCATTGTCCAAATAATAAATAATAGGTTCAACAGCATCGCTAACTGCTGCACTCGGATCTTTCTTCTCTAAGCGGTGCCTTCTAATAAATTGTTTTAAAATATTAGATTCAACAGGAGTTGCATAATCATAATAATTAAAAGGAGATGAACCTGACCTTGGGTCAAAAACTCGTTTTTCATATTTATCATCTGGTAGTTCTATAAAAGAATGATGCTCAGCAACGGTAACCAAGTCTGCATTTGGTGCTACACTCTTAATATAACTTCCTTTTGCCTGCCCCTTGAAAGTCATGGTAACATCAAACTCTACATTTTTTGGAAATGCTTTAGTTCTATCTAAGGCAAATGCGCTTTTAGATTTATCTAGACTATAAGAACCTTGGTTTGTTCTTTTCAAACGGTTAGATACACCATGAGCATCCTGCATTAAAAAATCGGTAATATCAATTACATATGTACCGTTTTTTTCTTCTACGATCGGAAAACCGAACAATACTGATTTTGCAAATGCCTGTTCAACAGACTTACGTTCTAATTCATTTTCAGTTATCGCCCTATATTTCATATTGGGCTGAATCAACAATAACTTATTACCAGCTTTTTTAAAAAAGACCACTTGCTCATCTCCCAACTGACCTCTATCCAAACCAATGTCATTACTACCTATACCACTACTAAGAGAATATACATATAAAAACTCTTCATTTAAATTATCTACTTCCAAATAAATTTTATCATGATCCACATCATAATAAAAATCATAAAGCCCTTCATATTTTACATAGTCTTTCTTTTGGTCGCTAAACTGTGCTGACACCATATTATAGGATAGCACAAGCAACCCTACCAAAAACACATATTTCTTTTTCATTCTCTGTTAGTTTTCTCTAAAAGTATATAAAAACTTACGAATGAAAAATAGCCATAGCAAACTATATTATAAATACCATTCTTGTTAAAAATCTTGTCGAATAATTACAGAATAAGGAAAAACTCTACCGATTATTGCAAATATGACACTTGATAATTGCTATTTATCATGTACCTTTTAACAAAACTATTTCTATGGAGAACATTGAAAATCAAATTTTTTCTTCTTATCAAAGAAATCCAGATTTATATGATGAAATATATGATAAGAATGGGAAAATAAAGGAGGTATACCAGAAACTGTTTAACCTTTATGGCGAACATTCTATTAATGATTACGTTTCCCTAAACAATAAGGCTAAGTCTTCCTTTTTTAACCAGGGAATCACATTTCAAGTATATGGCGACAATAATGTACAAGAGAAAATATTTCCGTTTGATTTATTTCCTCGAATAATTGACCCTGTAGATTGGGATATTATAGAACGTGGATCTATTCAAAGAAGTAAAGCATTAAACTTATTTCTATGGGATATTTATCACGATAAAAAAATTCTAAAAGACGAAGTAGTACCTATAGAATTAATTACCTCGTCAGCAAATTACCTAGATCAAATGAACGGTGTTAATCCTCCTGGTGGAATTTACAATCATATATCTGGCACAGATGTCATAAAACATAACGATGGTAAATATTATGTTCTTGAAGATAATATTAGATGCCCCTCTGGAGTGAGCTATGTTATATGTAACCGAACTGCAC
>NZ_JBDVOT010000273.1:0-14821 GCF_039968975.1 Maribacter sp.
AACAACCTGATGGTAAAGAGTGGAAGGTTGCCATTACCAACCCTATGGATAAAAACAAAGTCTTTGCATTATTACCAATTACTAATGGGGCGGTGGTGACATCTGGCAATTACGAAAAGTATGTGAATTTTAATGATATAAGATATACCCATATTATTGACCCTCGAAGTGGCTATCCGGCAACGGGTATTATAAGTGTTACTGTATTTGCACCAAAGGCAGAACTGGCAGATGCCTTGGCAACATCTGTATTTGTTATGGGTATAGAGGTTGGTTTAAATAGAATTGAGCAATTGCCACAAGTAGAATGTATTATTATTGATGATAAAGGAAATATTACAGCTTCTAAGAATATTGAAATAAATACCAAAGAATGAAAAAGGTTTTAATTTTTACGTTGATTGCAGCATCGTTTAGTAGCTGTACCGTGTTGAAAGAATACGAGAAAATAAATATTAATGATCCAGATATGGTTCTACAAGATAAAAAAGTAGATAGGAATTTAACCACCATGCATTCTTATAGGGAAGCAGCGGTTGGTGCAAACGGAGGTAAGACTGGTGGTGGCTGCGGCTGTAATTAATATAGAACCTAATTTTTACAAAATGAAAATTTTCAAATTAATAGTTTCTATAGCAGCATTATTCGTGTTTACAGTTAGTCATGCCCAACAAGCAAAAGATTCTGTAAAAACATATAAAAAGCGTGTTTTAGAAACTACGGAAGTGGATTTCTTGACCAGTTATTATTCTCAAGACGGAGACAATGCAGCCGTAAGTGGCGGTTTGGGTACTGAAGATTTAACTGATTTTACGGGCACATTCGTGGTTGCCATTCCGTTGAACGATGATGATGTATTAACTATAGATGCAGGTGTTTCTGCATATACATCGGCTTCTTCAAGTAACGTAGACCCTTTTGATGGTAGTGAACCTGCAGACCCTTTTATAGCAAGTTCTGGTGCTTCTAGTTCAGATACTTGGACAAATATTTCAGGATCATATAGCCATAGTTCAGATGATAGAAATACCATTGTTTCTGGAAAAGTTTCGGTGTCTAGTGAGTATGATTATTTTTCTTTAGGTTTTGGAGGTGGTTTAACAAAGCTGTTCAATGAAAAGAATACGGAAGTCAGCATAAATGCGAATGTTTATTTAGATAGCTGGACGGCTATTTATCCTCAAGAATTAAGACCTTTTGCTAGTGGTGCCAATGGAATAAATAATGGTTTTTTTAGCAATTATACCATCACTGGTAATAGCAATTATAACCCTATATTCAATGAGTTTGATGATGAAACAAGAAATTCATATTCACTGGGCTTTGGCTTTTCTCAAATCTTAAGTAAGAATCTTCAAGGTTCGTTAGCTTTAGATTTTGTACGTCAAGATGGTTTGTTGTCCACCCCGTTTCAACGTGTTTATTTTAGTGATATAGCAGATTCGTTCATTGAAAATTTTCAATTGGCAGATGCCATAGAACAATTACCCGATAACCGTTTTAAGGTCGCTGCAGGTGGGCGTTTAAATTGGTATATTAATGAGACCTTTGTAGTGAGGAGTTTTTACCGTTATTACTATGATGATTGGGGTATTAACTCGCATACCGCCAGTGTAGAGGTCCCAATAAAACTAACGGATCGGTTTACCATATATCCTTCATATAGGTTCTATCAGCAGTCCGCCGCAGATTATTTTTTTGGTTATGAGGAAGCTTTATCTACTGACAACTATTACACATCAGATTATGATTTGTCAAAATATTCAGCAAATCAATTTGGGATGGGAGTTTCGTACACTGATATATTTACAAAAATGCATATCTGGAAACTCGGACTTAAAAGTATAGATGTGAAGTTCTACAAATACGACAGAGATACTACTTTTAGTTCTAGTATCATTACCGCAGGGTTTAAGTTTGTGGTGGATTAAAATTCACTATTGATTAGAAACAAAAAGCAGGTCTATCGGCTTCTTCTTTGTCTTTTGATATATGATTTTAATTTTGACATCGTTCAGAATTAACCAAAAGAAATAGTTAACTTTTCAAGCGTATAAAGCGGTAATAAATTTTATTTTGATGGAAGTGACAAAAGAATACGACCTTATTTGTGTAGGTGCGGGTATCATGAGTGCTACGTTGGCTTTATTGGTAAAACAGTTAAAGCCAGATCTTAAAGTACTGATCGTTGAACGATTAGATAAGGTAGCACAAGAAAGTTCTGCAGCTTGGAACAATGCCGGTACAGGACATTCTGCACTGTGCGAATTAAATTATACTCCGGAAAATGAAGATGGTACAGTTGATATTAAAAAAGCAATTAACATTTGTACCCAGTTTGAAATTTCTAAACAATATTGGTCTTATTTAGTAGCGGAAGGTTTTATAAAAGACCCAAAGTCATTTATAACCCCCGTGCCACATCATAGTTGGGTAAAAGGAAAAGATAATGCCGACTATCTTGAAAATCGTTATAAAGCTTTTAAAGAGCATTTCATGTTCAATTCCATTGAGTTTACCACTGCAAAAGAAAAAATGCAAGAATGGTTCCCTTTAATGATGCATGGTAGAACAGAAGATGAGGTCATGGCAGCTTCTAGAATAAATAGGGGAACAGAAATGAACTATGGCTCACTAACGGAGCAATTATTTGATATTTTAGATAAAGAGTACGATACTAAAGTATTATTTAATACCGAGGTGGAAGATATTGATCCAGATCATGATGTAGAGTGGTTGGTGAAAATGGAAGACCTTATAACGGGAGAGAAAAGTACCGTAGATTCAGAACATGTTTTTATAGGCGCCGGTGGTGGCAGTTTACTGCTGTTGCAAAAAGTAGAAATTGAAGAAAAGGATGGTTATGGCGGTTTCCCAGTAAGCGGGGAGTGGCTGGTTTGTAAAAATCCAGATATCATAAATCAACACAATGCCAAAGTATACAGTAAAGCGGGTATAGGTGATCCACCAATGTCCGTACCTCATTTAGATACTAGGTATATTAAAGGAAAAAGAGAATTACTTTTTGGTCCGTTTGCAGGTTTTAGTCCTAAGTTTTTAAAAGAGGGTTCCAACTTAGATTTATTAAAATCTATAAATTTTGATAACATACCTTCTATGTGGGGCGTGTTTTGGCACAATTTACCGCTAACCAAATATTTGGTAGAACAGGTAGCCATGAGTTTTGAAGATAGAATGGATTCTCTAAGGGCATTTGTAAAAGATGCTAAAAATGAGGACTGGGAAATTATGATAGCAGGTCAACGTGTACAGACCATTAAGAAAGATGAGTTTGAGGGTGGTTCTCTAGAATTTGGAACTCAGTTGGTACATAGTAAAGATGGTAGAATTACCTGTCTATTAGGTGCCTCTCCAGGTGCATCTACTTCCGTGAAGATTATGTTAGATGTATTGGAAAAAGCTTTTCCTGAAATAATGGAGTCTGAGTTAGGTAAAGCTCAACTTA
The DNA here is from genome assembly GCF_039968975.1 of Maribacter sp. Classification (GTDB taxonomy): domain Bacteria; phylum Bacteroidota; class Bacteroidia; order Flavobacteriales; family Flavobacteriaceae; genus Maribacter. Next base: position 3,467 of record NZ_JBDVOT010000273.1, read on the forward strand.
ATAAAATGGTTCCTTTTTATAAAAAAGAGGTTACTAAAGATTTGTTCGATAAGGAGCTAGCTCGTGTAACCAATGTTTTAGATTTATAAATGAAATTTATTTAAGATAAATTTATGCTTAATAGCACTAAATCAATACAATAAAAAAATAGAACTTGCATTATCATTATTCAGTACAGATACTACAAAAATTAAATGCGGTTTAAATTACCTTTATTTTTATTCTTCATAATTAGCTTTACATCACAAGCACAACTAAGTGATTTAGCTCGTTTAGATTTTACATTTATACCTAATAAAGGTTCTGATGTAGAATATACGCGGTCAAGATTTCTTGTTAATTACCCGGTAAAACTTAAGAAAGAAGGGCAGTATTTATTTTTAGGAGTAGATTATAGTAATGTACATCTTCGATTTAAAGATGATGAGCTTCCTTTTGATAGGGAGTTATTGAATGATTTTAAACTTTTAGATTTCACCATAGGCTTTACTAAACCATTAAAAAATGGGTGGCGTTTAGGTGCACGTTTTCAGCCAGGTATAAGCACAAATCTTACGGCTAAAAATCTGAATGCTAATGATTTTGTTTTTTCAGGAGATTTGGTTTTTATAAAAAAGTTTGAGAAAGATTTAGAAAAGCCGTCACGTTTAATAGTAGGTCTATCTTATTCACAAAATAGGGGGTATGTTTTCCCTTTACCGTTCATTAGCTATTACAAAAAGTTTAGACCTGATTGGTCGTTTAATATTGGTATTCCAAAGTCTAATTTACAGTATCATTTATCAGATAAACATCGCTTTAAGTTATACACGCAGTTAGATGGTTTTACCTCTAATATTCAAAACGGAGCGTTGGTGAACGAAAATGAATACGCTGAATTAATTAATATGTCTTTGATTAATGGTGGTCTACAGTATGAGTATCATTTCACGGATCACTTGCAATTAGATTTACGTGCAGCTTATAATTTTAACTTGAATAATAAACTAAAAGACGGTAGTAGCAATACCTTGCTTACTATAGATAATGATTCTAGAAGTTATTTTAGGGCAGTATTAAGATTCAAAATTTAAGTACTAGCAATAAATATAAAACGCCGAAATCTAAGATTTTGGCGTTTTAATTTTACAATAGCATAAGGGCATTAACCAATTACCGATTTTTCAGTGATAAATGGTTGATTGTAATGTCTTTGTCCTGTTGACTTATAAAGGGCATTTGCCAATGCACCGATAATTGGTGGCATAGAAGGCTCTCCTAATCCGGTAGGATCAATACCGTTGTCTACAAAAAAGCTTTCTATTTCTTTTGGAGCTTCTTTATGTCTGATTAAGCGATAAGTATCGTAATTTTTATGTTGAGGTTTACCGTCTTTAAATGTCATTTCGCTGTATGTTGCATGACCTATGCCATCAATGATTCCACCTTCAATTTGGTTTTTTGCAGCCATAGGGTTTATAACAATACCACAATCTACGGCACACCAAACTTTATTTACTTTCGGTGATTTTGTATCGGTTGCTAGGTCTAAAACTTGCGCAACATAAGAGTTGTGGCAGTAGTATGCAGAAACTCCTCTTGCAGCTCCGTTTTTCATGCTTCCGTCCCAACCAGCTTTATCTCTCACTAATTTAAGAACACCTGCATAACGTACAGGATCGTAATCGTTCTTTTCAGGTTCACCAACTGGGTTTTTAATTGCTCTATCAAATAGTTCTAATCTAAATTCAATAGGGTCTTTACCAGCAGTTTCAGCAACTTCATCTAAAAAGGCTTGTTCGGCACCGGCAACAAAATTAGAACGTGGGGCTCGCCATGCACCTGTAGTCACATTAGTTTCTAAACTAAATTTTTCAGCTAGGTAGTTATCTACGGCACCTGCGGGAAATCTATTTTCAAAAAGTAAATCGTCATTACTACCCGCACCTTTAACGTGCCATGCAATTAAATTACCGTCTTTATCTAGACCTGCCTTGTATTTTACTTTATAGGTAGGGCGGTAGGTACCTTGGGTCATGTCATCTTCACGAGTATAAACCAACTTTATAGGTGTTTGCATTCGTTGAGATATCACGGCAGCTTCTACACCAAATGTACCATATAGACGACGGCCAAATCCGCCACCCATACGGCTCATTTTAATATCAATTTTCTCAACTGGCATGCCTAGTCTAGATGACAAGGTCTTCTCTAAAAACTCAGGAGTCTGTATAGGTCCGTTGAATAATGCTCTTTCAGCAGTAACATCGGCATAAAAGTTCATTGGTTCCATGGTATTGTGCGCTAAAAAAGGAGCACTGTAGGTGCGTTCTATAACCTTGTCCGCTTTTTTAAATGCACTGGCAACATTACCGTCTTTACGAGCTGGTTGTTTAGAAGAAGTGTTCAATAATTTTATCAATGCTTCGTCATGCCATTCTGTGCTTTCTAGTGCTGATGTTTCTTCCCACGTTACGTTTAGCGCCTTTTTTGCTTGCATACATTGCCAAGTACTTTCACCCACAATAGCTACAAGCTTATTAATGGCACCGGCATCTGACCATTGTTTTTCAGTATCTTCTTTATAGGCATCAATAGGAAAAACATCTTTAATGCCTGGCATAGTTTTTACGTCATCGGCATTCATAGATTTATAGGTCATCCCAAAAGCTGGCGGGTGAACGATCATGGCAATCATCATTCCTTCCTCTTGAATATCTATACCGAACAAAGGTTTACCGGTAACAATATTTGGTCCGTCAACATTACGCTTGTCGGTACCTATAATATCAAAATTACTTGTTTCTTTAAGTTTAACCTCTTCTGGTACAGGTAAAGTAGCTGCTTTAGAAGCCATTTCTCCAAATCCGGTAGAGTTGTTAGATGCGGCGTGACTTATAACACCGGCATTGACCGTAATTTCAGCTTCGTCAACTTGCCAAGCTTCTGCAGCTGCAGCAACTAACATATGCCTTGCTGTTGCACCTGCTATTCTTAGTCCTGACCAACCAACACGAATAGATTGACTACCACCTGCCAATTGTCTTTGAAAAATATCAGTATTTAAAGGAGCTTGTTCTACAATTACATTTTTCCAATCTACACCAAGTTCATCTGCAACGATCATGGGCATAGAGGTTTTTACATTCTGCCCAATCTCTGGGTTTGGAGACATAATAGTCACCATTCCATTATCTCCAATTTTTAGAAAGCTATTGATATCAAACCATTCTTTTGGTATGTTACTAACTTGTTCAGGGGTAGGTTTACATGATGCTAGCCAACTAAATCCTAAAATCATACCGCCACCGGCAAGCGTACCACTTTTTAAGAAAGAACGTCTATTATATGTTGTTTTAATGAGTGTCATCTTTTTGTTTTTTGAAGGTTAAAATCCCAACATTGTGGGGTATAAATTACGCGTTAGAAATACTAGAAGCATTTTTAATAGCTTTCTTAATTCGCGTATAAGTACCACAACGACAGATATTACCGTTCATAGCATTTTCAATTTCAGTATCAGTAGGGTTGGGGTTCTGTTTTAAAAACGCACTGGCATTCATAATTTGACCCGCTTGGCAATACCCACATTGGTACACATCTTCTTCAATCCAAGCCTTTTGAACAGGATGGTCTCCGTTTTCAGATAGACCCTCAATAGTAGTTATAGATTGTTCGCCCACGGCAGAAACCGGTAGCTGACAAGAGCGCACTGCATTATCACCTAAGTGAACGGTACATGCTCCACATTGTGCAATACCGCAACCAAATTTTGTACCTACCAATTTTAAATGATCCCGTAATACCCAAAGCATTGGTGTAGAAGGGTCTACATCTACCTCTTTGCTTTCTCCATTAACTTTTAAACTGAAATTTGCCATTCGTTTTTCCTATTTGTTTGAGTTCTCTGAAATTAGGTATTTTTTTAGAAAAATGCCCGAGATTTAAGAACAAAAAATCTTAAAATTTTCTTGACAACATATTAAGATTGAAATTATTGATTTTTATGTAAGGCGTTGATAATAAGAAGGGTGAAAAGTTTATTGAAAATGTCAATTAAAATGTCGTTTTTCATTTCCCTTTTTGACTTAAAACCGAAAGAGTTATTTAATTATTGAATAGTGATATTCAAAGAGTGTCTATCTAAGTAGTTTTAGCAGCGTGAGCAATCCTTGTTTTCTGAATAACCACTAATCTATTGAATATGATAACACAAAATATTTCTGATACTGTATTTGATTCTATTATAAACACCATTGGTAACACACCATTGGTTCAATTAAATAAAATTTTTAAGCATAATAAATTCAATCTTTTCGGCAAACTTGAAGCTGCAAACCCTGCCGGAAGCATTAAAGACAGAACTTCCCTTTTTATATTGCAACAAGCACTTGCCGATGGCAGAATAAAAAAGGGAGATACGGTCATAGAATCAAGTTCAGGTAATATGGCGGTTGGTCTGGCGCAGGCATGTTTATATTATGGTCTTAAATTGATAGTTGTAGTAGATCCCAAATTAAATTTACACACGGAGAAAATTCTAAATACCTATGGTGCCCGTATAGAAAAAGTCACCGAGCCAAAAGAGGATGGAGGCTTTTTAGCGGCAAGATTAGAGCGTGTTCGATACTTATTAATTAGTATACCAAATAGTTTTTGGTCAAACCAATATGGTAATCAAGACAATCCGTTAACGCATCATAAAACAATGTCAGAGATTATGGATTCTTTAGAGGGTAAATTAGATTACCTATTTGTTGCTACTAGCACATGCGGTACATTAATGGGCTGTGCAGATTATATAAAAGAAAATAATTTGGACACCAAGATAATTGCTGTAGATGCTGTAGGTAGTGTTTTATTTGGTGGTCCGCCTTTAAAAAGATTAATTCCGGGGCATGGCGCGGGTGTACCTTCCCAATTTTTAGATACGGACAAGATTTATGATCATGTATATGTAGATGATGTCGATTGCGCAAGAGGATGCTGGTCATTGCTGGAAAATGAATCAATTTTATGCGGAGGTTCTTCTGGCGGTATGATCAGTGCCGTAAAAAAGTACAGTAAAAAAATAGAAGCAGATAGTAATTGTGCGCTGTTTTTATGTGATCGTGGAGAACGTTATTTAGATACCATCTATAATCAAGACTGGTTATTAAAAGAATTACCGGAAAGTAGAAATGCTTTTACTCCGTTAGGAGGGTGGAAAGTAGCATAATCTATGAATGATAATAGCATATATAATATTGGAATAATAGGCTTTGGACCTAAGGGTTTTTATGGTTTTGAAAGGTTGATAGCGTATTTAAATGAAGCTAAAATTTCCAAAACCGTACAAATACATGTTTTCAATAGCACATCTTATTTAGCATCGGGTGATGTATATAGGTCAGATCAGCCAGAATACTTAATTATGAATTACGCCAATCGTAATATTAATAGTTGGGTATTACAAGAACCTTTTTCATCGGCTACGGAAACTCCGGATTTTGTAACATGGCTTGAAGATAATGGTCATAAGAATACTGCTTCTGGAAAATATGCTCCTAGAGCTCTAGTAGGTAACTATCTGGCAGATTGTTATCAGTATGTATTAGACCATTTGCCAAGTAATGTTCAGGTAGTTACGCATATTGGCACGGTAACTAATATGACAAAACAAAAGAAAAGTTATCAAGTATTTTATAAGGATAAAGCAACCGGTAGACAAGAAGTTGTTACCTGTAACAAGGTTTTATTTACAACGGGGCACCATTCTTTTAAAACTCAGAAAAGCAAAAGTTTCATTTTAAAAAATAAGATTGATTTTATTTATCCTACCAACGAAAAATTAAAGCCTATAACTTCAGGGTCTTTAGTAGCTATAAAAGGTTTTGGGCTAACTGCTATTGACGCAATTTTAGCTTTGACAGAAGGTAGGGGAGGTAATTTTGAAAACAGTGATACAGGCAATTTAAAATATATTTCATCAGGTAATGAGCCTTATAAAATTTATCCGTTCTCTAGAACCGGTGTGCCTATGGTACCAAGAAATGACTCGTCGGCAACTGTTACAGATTTGTATTTTTTAACCGAAGAAGTGGTAACTGAACTTAAGGAAAATAAACCTATTAGTTTTAGTAGTGCGCTTTTACCATTGATCAAGAGAGAATTTTATTTTTCATATTACACGGTATTGTTTAGAAATTATGGTCATCAGTTTTATTTTGACGATGATTTTAAAGTAATGGAAAAACAGGTGAAATATTTTCATGAAGATTACTCTGATTCTCCTGTTTTTAATTGGGAAGCTATAATAAATCCGTTTAAAGAGAAGTCCGTCTTATCAACAAAGGAAATACAAGTTTACCTGCAGTTTTTAATTGATGAAGCTAAAGATGGAGAAGAAAAAAGTCCGTTGATAGCAGCAGTTGCCACATGGCGTAAAATTAGTCCTATATTTAATGAGCTATATAGTTTTGGAGGTTTAGATGCGGTTTCGCACAAGGAATTTGATACGTATTATTTTGGACTGTTCAATAGGTTATCCTATGGTCCGCCAGTTGAGAATATGCAAAAAATAGTAGCGCTTTGTAATGCAGGTATTTTAGATTTCATTTACGCTAAATCTGCAACTATATCTACAAACGATGCCAATAGAAATTTTAGCTTACAAATAGAGAATGGTCAAAGAACCGAAATAAACTATTTGGTAAATGCAACAATTTCCAGGGCTAAGGAAGGTAAGTTTGAAAATGAACTTTATCAGAATTTATTGGAAAATGGACTAATTCGTGAATTTGAAAATAAAACAAAGACGGGTTACAAACCGGGTTGTATAGAAATTAATAAAGCAGGAAATGCTATAGACGGCAATGGTCATGTAAATACCGATATTTCATTTTATGGAACACCTACAGAAGGCATAACCTGCGATAATGATACCTTGTCAAGAACCCGAAACAATTTTGCATCTATTTGGGCAAAATCTACCAGTGAAGCAATTAAAGAGAAAGATGAAAGAACAAAAAATTATAAAAGAAAAGAACATGTATTATAAGGGAAAACCTAAATATCAATTGACACCAAAGACTTCTGAATGGATGCATGAGCTATTCAATGACCAAGGGGTTGTAAGAGGTTTGGTTGAACGATATGGTTCGCCCATAAACATACATCACTTACCATCTTTTAATAACAACTGTGAAAGCTACCAGGAGGTTTTTCAATCTTACGGATTAAAATATAGAATTTTTTATGCCAGAAAAGCTAACAAATCTAAAGGTTTGGTAAAACAGGCATTTGCATCTGGTATAGGTGTGGATACCGCTAGTTTTAAAGAATTGGAACAGTCTCTTGCACTGGGCGGAAATGCTGAAAATTTAGTGCTGACGGCAGCAATAAAGACCCAAGCACAAATAGAATTGGCAATTAACAACGGCGTACCCATTATTTTGGATAATGAAGATGAATGTAGGTTAACCTCAACTACAGCCGCTACATTGAATAAAACGGCAAAAGTTGGATTTAGAATTAGTGGCTTTGAGGTTGATGGGAAGAAACTTTATAGTCGTTTTGGTTTTGATGTAGATGAAGTAATAGATTTTATAGGATCCTATGTTGGTGACGGTAAAACTTTTGATTTATTAGAAGTAACCGGACTTCATTTTCATCTAGATAGTTATTCTACGCATCAGCGAAGTATCAGTTTAATTGCAAGCATTCACATCGTTTCAGCTTTAAAAGAAAAAGGGTACCCCATTTCATTTATTGATATAGGCGGTGGTATTCTAATGAACTATTTAGAGGATGAAAAAGAGTGGACGAATTTTAATGAAAAATTAAAAGATGCTGTATTAAACCAGGATAATGATATTACTTTCAATGATAATGGATTGGGCTTTAGGCTAGAAGATGGTAAGTTGAATGGTAAATTGAATACCTACCCGTACTTTAATAAGATAAATAAAGGTTCTTTTATAAAAGAGGTGCTAGATTTTATGGATGATGCATCGGGGTTATCGGTGGCGTCATTATTACTTAAAAATGATATAGAGATACGCATTGAGCCTGGTCGCTCTTTATTGGACCAAGTGGGAATGACGGTCGCAAAAGTCATCCACCGAAAAAAAGATGCTAAAGGGCAATGGTTGGTTGGTCTAGAAATGAATATGAGTCAGATGATGAGTTCTAGCGCAGATTTTCTGCTAGATCCATTTATGCTTTATAATTCTGAAATTGAGGAAAATGAGCATGTAGATGTATTTTTTACGGGAGCTTATTGTTTGGAAAGAGATGTATTGCTAAAAAGAAAAATAACACTACCTAGATTACCGGCAATAGGGGAGTATGTCGCTTTTGTGAATACGGCAGGTTATATGATGCACTTTTTTGAAACAGAAGCACATCTTTTTGAACTGACTACCAATTTAATTTTTACGGGATCAAATGAAAAATTATCATTTTTTCAATTTATAGATGATAATAAAATTGTGTTGGAATAGCATAATTAAATGCATCAATAACTAAGTGTTTTAAGACAAGGCAAATTTAAGGTATTGGGTAATTTGTATAAAAATTAATTATCATGAAAACACAAGCATATTTAGCCTTCAACGGCAATTGTCAAGAAGCATTGAATTTCTACGGAAACCTGTTCAATGCAGACATTAAAAACAAACAAACATACGAGGATAAGAAGATTGATGTACCGTCATCTTTTCGTCAAAAATTACAACACGCAGAATTAAAAGGTAAAGGTGTACACTTTATGGCATATGATGCTGCACCAGATACACCATTGAATAATGGAAATCAGATTAATATGAGTGTTGATACCAATAATCTAGATGAAGGAAAACAATTGTTTGAAGATTTATCTAGTGGAGGTCAGGTGCATCACGAATTTAGAGAACGAGAATGGGGACATTTTGGTAGATGTACAGATCAATATGGAATAGGGTGGATGGTCAATGTAGATAAGTAGACCAAGTTTTAAAAAGTAATTAAAATTTAAGAGTATAAATAATAAGTATCGAGGCAAAACTCCTTGGAGTTACGCCTCGATTTTTAGATTAAAACAAAACATATGGATATTATATATGAATATGATGGCGTAACAGCTAGTCAAAGATTAGAAAGTTTTGCAGAAGAGAAGTTGAATAAACTACACACAAAGTTCAGTGACATTATTAGGGCCGACGTGTTTTTAAAGCAAGAAAACACATCATCAGATGAAACGGGTATGATCTGTAATATACGTTTAAGCCTACCAGGTCCAAGAATTTTTGCCGAAGCCAGTAATGAAAATTTTGAAGAGTCGGTCAATGAATCTGTAAGTGAATTAGAAAGACAACTGAAAAAGAGAAAAGATAAATTGAAAACTTATTAATACCCTATTATGAAAAAAGCATTAATACTTTATTTTGGCAAAAAGTTTTATAACAACTGGTTAAAGAGAAAACGTGCTGAGCAATCTAATAGAGAAATGAAATAAGAAGTTTGAATAAAGCATAAAAAAAGCCCTTGCAATTTGCAAGGGCTTTTTTATGAATGAATATTATTTATCTATAATCTTCTAAAACTTCAGTAGTCTCTAAATCATTTTGCAGATGTTCTTTCTGTACTCTAATAATTTCTTTTAATCTATGTGGCATCATTACTTCTACCAAGGCATTATCATAATCATTAATTGCAGCTTTATCACCTCTTATGGCTTCTTCTAGCATAGCTTCATCATTATCTTCGGCAAAAAACGCTTTAACGTCCATCCAAGTTCTATGTAATGTTCCTGCGGCACTTCCTTCAATTTCTACACTACCTAACTCAAGCTCAGGAACAGATGCTCTTAATTCTCTTAAAAACTGCATACGATCAATAACTTTTTTTTCAAAGTAGCTTTTAATTCCTACATCTTTAGAATTTTCAGATGCCTTTTCAAATCCTTTAATAGCATCTTCATTTTTACTTATTAAATCTTTTAAGTGATCTTCAATCTTTTTTATATCGGTGTTCATGTTTTAAATTTTACTAGACCCTATGGTCTATGTTAAACAAATTTTCTATTACTAAGATACGGACATAGAACAGCAATGCTTAGCTATATAAAATATCACTTTTGCTCTATTCAATAAGCATTTATATACCATAAACATTGGGCTTAAGTAAGTGTATTGGTATATCATTTTAAGGGATTGAGTTAAGTTGAAATGACTGTTCATATTATTTTGGTCTGGAACAATAAAAAATAATAGAATGGGATTATCACCTTTATTTGGAGTAGCAAAAATGTTAGTAAAAAGTAGAAAATTAAAAATGGCGGCCGTAGGACTGCAGTTAGCTTATTTGGGATACACTTATATTTCGGATAAAAGAAAAAATAAACAGGTAAGAAAATAATTTAAAATTTATTGTAATTGTTTGATTTTTAATTCTTTAAATTGATTTGTCGATTTATTGGTTCATTGAAATTTCAAAAACCTATGAATTTTTATTAATAATCAATTGAATGAGTTACAAGACCTTTGGAGTATTAATCCCCAAAATCTAGTAACATGAACAATTCAATTAAAATTAGCCTTTTGTTTGCTTGCATGGCAACCATGGGCTATGGCCAAGATTTGGCCTACAATGACAACAGCACTACTTTTCAACAAAAAAAGGTTGAAGAAGTAACTAACCGTACAGAGAATTATAATAAACTAAAGACACTTGGTTTTTCTGATGAAGAAATCTTTGAAGATTTAGGGAATGCCAATTTTCTAACCAAAAAATATGCAAATGCATTATACTGGTACGGTAGACTTATGGAAATTTCTGAAGATGGTACATTAAAGAGAAGCTATCAGAAAAGATTTGACCATGCAGTATCTCAATTAGGTAAAGAAGTCCAAAATGAAATTGCCGATGAGAACTGGACGGAGTTGGTAAAAGATGATTATAAGATGACGCGTTCTGTTGTACCATCTAGACTTACCTCTAATAATAGGCGTAATTTTTTACCGTGGAATGGCCAAGGTACAAACAATGAGTTTGCGTCTAATAAAGTAGCTCCAGCAAAGACAGATGGTGAGTATGCACCACCGGTAGCTATTACAAATGGTGGTAGAACTGCATACTACAGTAAAAAAACATACCAAAAACCTACAACTGGTATGTTTTCCAAAAAGAAAGAAGTATATAAAATTTTCAAAGCCGATAAAGTAGGTGGCGAGTGGAAAAAAATTACAGAAGTGGCTGTATGTCCTAGTGATTATTCTGCTAAACACCCCGCAATATCGCCAGATGGTAGTCGTCTATTCTTTGCATCTAATATGCCAGGTACATTTGGCGAGTATGACATCTATGTGGCAACGATCCAGAAAAACGGAATGTTAGGTCAAGCAAAGAACTTGGGTT
>NZ_JBDVOT010000274.1:0-5912 GCF_039968975.1 Maribacter sp.
ATTAGCACGTACTAAATATGAAAACATGTTGTATTTAGAGCGTCCAGGATGTAACTTATGTATGGGTAACCAAGAAAAAGCTGAACCAGGAGATACGGTAATGGCAACTTCTACACGTTTATTCCAAGGAAGAGTTGTAAAAGATACTGGCGAGAAAAAAGGTGAATCATTATTATCTTCAACTCCAGTAGTTGTATTATCTACAATTTTAGGAAGAACGCCAACGATGGCAGAATATGAAGCAGCTGTTGATGGCATCGTTTTAACGAAGTTTAAACCTTCTACAAAGCAATTGGTGAGATAATCATTTAACTTCTTTATAATATATTAAAAGTCCGAGTTTTTAGCTCGGACTTTTTTATTTTAAAAATCACTGATTACTCAGTATACTGGCAATTTTACTTGTATATCAAGCCTTTAATTTCCAATCTAAAAGAATCTCCTTTGCGAATGTTTCGCATTGGTTTAAGGTGTCTTTAATATGTTTTAACGTAGTATCCGGATTAATTAGACACATTCTAATGACTACTTGGTTTTGTAATATAGTAGTTACTAAAAGTGCTTCTTTAGAAGCCACGACCCTTGCTGAAATTTCTTGATTTAACGTATCTAGTTCAGTTTCGGATAGTTTTAATTCTAACGGATTGTATCTAAAATTAATAATAGCCAAAGTTGCTAACGAAACAATTTCCCAGTTTGCACTTTCTCTTAATATATCTTCCGTCTTATCAGCTAGATCAATATTGTACGTTACTGCCTGTTTAAAAGCATTTAGACCATATGTTTTTATAGACATATAAAATTTTAAGGCCCTAAACCTTCTAGTAAGCTGAATACCATAATCGTAAAAATTAATTTCAGATTCATTGCCTTCTATATCTCTTAGGTATTCTGGTTTTTCGCTAAAGGTATTGCTTAGCCAAGAGGAATCCTTTACTAATAAGCAACCGATTTCATAAGGTTGAAAAAACCATTTGTGAGGATCTACAGTTAAAGAATCTGCACGTTCAATACCTTGCAATAGTTTACTGCCTTTTTCGGATAAAATTGCAGCGCCACCATAGGCGCCATCAATATGAAACCAAAGTTTTTCCTTTTCACATATATCTGCTAATGTATCTAGAGGGTCTACGGTTCCTGTATTTGTAGTGCCTGCAGAAGCTATAATGCAAAAAGGTTTCTTGCCTTCAATTTTATCTTTAGCAATTTCATTTTTAAGTTTATTGATGCTTATCTTGAACTCTAAATCTGTGGGGATTATTTTAATTTGTTCTTTTTTGAATCCTAAAACCCTAATGGCTTTGATGTTGGACGAATGGGCTTGGTCAGACAAATAAATAATAGCATTAGAAAAGTCATCACCGCATTTTACTCTTCTTGCGGTAACTAAAGCTGTTAAATTAGCCATAGAACCACCGCTTGTAAAAATTCCTCCGCCTTTCTTTATTGGGAAATTAAACATCTTTAAAAGCCAATTTAAAGTAACTATTTCTAGCTCGGCCGCAGCAGGAGAAACAATCCATCCGCCAGAAAAAATATTAAAACCTGTTGCAAGGGAATCGGAAATTGCGCTTATAAAATTACTTGGTCCTGGTACAAATGAAAATGATTTTGGATGACCGGAAATATTGGAGTTTGGTATTACATTGTCCATAACAAAGTTTAAAACTTCATCTGCAGGCATTCCCTCGTCTGGAGCTTCTTGTAAAAAAAGAGAATCCATTTCTTTTCTTGTAGCAATACTTACCGGGTTTTTATTTTCAATTTCTGTATAATGCTCAACAATGAAGTCTACAATTTTATAACCGTAGGATTGCATTTCTTCTTTTGATAAATGGAAAGGTGATGTCATGGAAATTTTTAATTTTTTGTAAAGTACATGAAGTTTAAATCTTATAAAAGTTTGTAGAGGTTAAGATGAAGATTAGGGCTAATAAATATCCTTTTTATAAATATATACTCAATTAGTATGTGAAAGACTAACCTTGCTGTAATGTTTTTAGTTCAAATCTTGGTATAAATGGATACTACTAGGTAGTATTTTACGGCTAAATTGAGACGCTTTAAGGTATATGTGTTTACTTTTTATAATCATTCTTAATTTCATATGCGCTCTTAAAATCACCTTACATTTTGTATCTTGTACGGATAAGAAAGATTAACAATTTTTATAAATAGATTTTATGGCTTTTGACATAGATATGATTAAAAAAGTTTACGCTTCCATGTCGGAACGTGTAGACAAGGCAAGAGAGATAGTAGGTAAACCACTTACATTATCAGAAAAGATTTTATATTCTCATTTATGGGATGGTAGCCCGACCGAAGCATTCACCCGAGGAAAGGATTATGTTGATTTTGCTCCGGATCGTATTGCTTGTCAAGATGCTACTGCTCAAATGGCTTTATTGCAATTTATGCAAGCCGGTAAGCCAAAAGTTGCCGTGCCGACTACAGTTCACTGTGATCACTTAATTCAAGCTAAAAGCGGTGCTACGGCAGATTTAAAATCGGCGAATACCACAAGTGCAGAGGTTTTTGATTTCTTGGAGTCTGTTTCAAATAAATACGGAATTGGTTTCTGGAAACCAGGCGCAGGTATTATTCACCAAGTAGTTTTGGAGAATTATGCTTTTCCAGGTGGTATGATGATCGGTACCGATTCTCATACTGTTAATGCAGGTGGATTGGGTATGGTTGCTATTGGTGTTGGTGGTGCAGATGCTGTTGATGTAATGGCAGGCATGGCTTGGGAGCTTAAATTTCCAAAATTAATAGGTGTTAAATTAACCGGAACTATTTCTGGATGGACAGCACCAAAAGATGTGATATTAAAAGTTGCCGAAATTCTTACCGTTAAAGGTGGAACCGGGGCAATAGTTGAATACTTTGGTTCAGGTGCAAAATCTTTATCATGTACAGGTAAAGGTACCATTTGTAATATGGGTGCAGAAATAGGGGCAACAACTTCTACATTTGGTTATGATGAGTCTATGGAACGCTATTTAAGAGCTACCGATAGAGCGGATATAGCCGATGCTGCAAACGAGGTGAAAGAGCATTTAACTGCAGATGCTGAGGTATATGCAAACCCTGAGCAATATTTTGATGAGGTTATTGAAATAGACCTTTCTAAATTAACGCCATTATTAAATGGTCCTTTTACTCCAGATTTATCTACTAAGGTAGGTGATGACATGACAGAAAAGGCTACTTCTCATGAATGGCCATTAATGGTTGAATGGGGACTGATCGGTTCTTGTACTAACTCTTCTTATGAGGATTTGTCAAGAGCTTCTTCAATTGCACAACAAGCAATAGATAAAGGAATTAAAATGAAAGCTGAACTTGGTATTAACCCTGGTTCTGAGCAAGTGCGTTATACAGCTGATCGTGATGGTATTCTTGGAATATTTGAAAAACTAGATGCCAAAATCTTTACTAATGCATGCGGACCATGTATAGGTCAATGGGCACGTTACAGTGATCCTAAAAATGCACCAAAGAACAGTATAGTACATTCTTTCAATAGAAACTTTGCCAAGCGTGCAGATGGTAATCCTAATACTCATGCCTTTGTAGCTTCTCCGGAAATTACTGCGGCTATTGCTATTTCAGGTAGATTGGACTTTAATCCGATGACGGATAAGTTGATTAACGAGAAAGGTGAAGAAGTTATGTTTGACGAACCTACAGGGTGGGAATTGCCTCCTAAAGGTTTTGAAGTGGAAGATGCAGGTTACCTTGCCCCAGATGAAGATGGTTCAGGTGTAGAGGTTAAAGTTTCTCCGGAATCTGAAAGATTACAATTATTAGAGCCTTTTACTCCTATAAAAGACGAAAGTTTAATGGGAGCTAAATTGTTGATAAAAGCATTTGGTAAGTGTACTACGGATCATATTTCTATGGCAGGACCATGGTTACGATTCAGAGGGCATTTAGATAATATCTCTAACAACTGTTTAATTGGTGCGGTCAATGCATTTGGTAAAAAAACCAACATGGTCAAGAATCAATTGAACGGAGAGTTTGGCGGTGTGCCAGACACGGCACGTGCATATAAGGCAGCAGGAATAAGAAGTATTGTTGTGGGTGATCATAATTATGGTGAAGGTTCTTCACGTGAGCACGCGGCAATGGAGCCTCGTCACTTAGGTGTTGCTGCAGTAATTGTAAAATCTTTTGCACGTATTCATGAGACAAACCTTAAAAAGCAAGGTATGCTTGGGTTAACTTTTGATAATGAAAGTGACTATGACTTAATACAAGAAGATGATACTTTTAACTTTTTGGATATAGCAGAATTTGCTCCTGACAAACAATTGACCGTTGAGGTTGTTCATGCAGATGGTAGTAAGGATGTAATTAAAGTGAATCATACATATAACGCCGCTCAAATTGGATGGTATAGAGAAGGTTCAGCTTTAAATGTTATAAAAAGAGAAAATGCCTCATAATTCAACAACTTAAAATTTGTGAGGAAAACTCCTGATATTAATCAGGAGTTTTTTAGTTTTGACCCCTATAAAACTTTTATGAAGAGACAAACGGTTTTTACCTTATTGATCATTGCTTTTGTGCTTTCTTTTTTTGTTACCCCTTTGGGTGATTACAGCAAGATTATTCTCAACAGGTTTTTTGCCACTTCCCCAACAATTATACAACCTGAAAACCGAGGTAAGATAACTGACTACGATTGGAAGTTAAAAGATGCCAATTGGAAATTTTTTAATTTTGATGAAGCAAAAGGTCAGGTTGCCTTCATTACTTTTTGGACTTCTTGGCATATGCCTTCTCAGGCTCAATTAAAAGACATACAGTACCTTTATGATACTTATGGTAATAAGATGAAGTTCTATATAATTACAAATGAAGAAAGAGCACCTGTAGAGCTTTTTATGCAAGAACAAGGATATACTTTTCCTGTTACCTATCAAATTATTGGTGAGCCAAGTCCATTATCATTATTAAAACCGCCTGGGTCTTATGTCATCGATAAAAATGGAGCTATTGTAATTCACCAAAATGCTATTGCTGATTGGGACAATGAAAAGGTAGATAAGCTTCTTAATCAACTTATCTCAGAATAAATTAAGAGATTGCTTCTTTGACTCTTATTTTTTAAAATATTTAAACGGCACAAATAGCATCCCAAAACATTCACCATCACCTTTGCCAATGTGTTTATGGTGCATTTTATGTGCTCTTCTTACACCTCTGCTATACCAATTGTTAGCGTTTCTAAAAAGCTTAAAGCGTTGGTGAATAAAAATATCGTGCACTAAGAAGTAGGCTATTCCGTAAGCCAAAATTCCGAACCCTAGTGGGTAGCCATACCAGAAACCGGTAGTACCTGCATAGAATAAAGACATACTAACAATTGCATAAAAAATAAAGAATGCATCATTTCTTTCAAACCATGAGTCGTGATCTTTTTTATGGTGATCTTTATGAAGACTCCACAGAAAACCATGCATTACATACTTGTGCGTAAACCACGCCATAAATTCCATGAACAAGAACGTTCCTAGAAAAATCAATATCCAGATTACTATATTCATTATACCAAATTCATTTTAAATTTTACATAAGAACGTGCCAATAGCCCAAATTTTTGATAATTGGGAACTCGTATTCTTGCGTTCTTTATTTCTAAAGACGGGGTGCTCTGCAATTTATTGAGCAACTTGTAATAATATTTATACGCGGTGTAAACACCAAATTTTGCATCTGTAGGTAGGGCAACGATTCCTTCATAGCCTTTTTTGAAATCTGCCTTTATCTCGTCAACTATTCTTTTCTTAGAATCTTCATCTAACTCCTTAAGGTTTGTGTTAGGAAAATAAGATCTGTTTAATTCTTCAAAATCAGCTTTCACATCTCTCAAGAAGTTTACTTTTTGAAAGGCAGAA
>NZ_JBDVOT010000275.1:0-6884 GCF_039968975.1 Maribacter sp.
GCAACAGGAGCGGTAGGTCCAAAAGGAGATACAGGCGCACCGGGAGCAACAGGTCCAAAAGGCGATACAGGCGATACTGGAGCAACAGGTCCAAAGGGAGATACAGGCGATACTGGAGCAACAGGTCCAAAGGGAGATACAGGTGATACTGGAGCGGCAGGCGCACCGGGAGCAACAGGTCCAAAAGGCGATACAGGTGATACTGGAGCAACAGGTCCAAAAGGAGATACAGGTGATACTGGAGCAACAGGAGCGGTAGGTCCAAAGGGAGATACAGGTGATACTGGAGCGGTAGGTCCAAAGGGAGATACAGGTGATACTGGAGCAACAGGAGCGGTAGGTCCAAAAGGAGATACAGGCGATACTGGAGCAACAGGTCCAAAAGGAGATACAGGCAATACTGGAGCGGTAGGTCCAAAAGGGGATACAGGAGCAACAGGTCCTGCAGGTGATCCTGCAACTGATGATCAGACATTGGCAACAACAGGTGCTGCTGGTCAAATATCAATTACTGGAGGTAATGCAATTACTTTAAATGTAAATGATGCCGATTCAAATGCATCCAACGAAATTCAAACAATTGAATCTAGTGATGGTTCGGTAACAGTGACGCAAACTGGTATCAATTATAACCTTTCTGTACCAACGGCAAACGGTGCTGAAACTGTAGTTGAGGCTGCACCGGACACTGATATTAGTGTAAGCGGAACAGGTACATCAGCTGATCCATATTTGATTGCCAATACAAGACCAGATATATTTTATCCACCTTCAATAGAGGTAGATGTAGCAACAATAGGTACAGGTAGAACAATAGATTTATATGCAGAGTATATTGATCAGTATGGTACACCAGATGTAGTTAGCACAGGAGCACCAGCGGCAATACCAACATATGGTAATACAGAATTATATTACTACGTAACGCATTATGATGATACTGTATTTGATAATGTAAGTGTTAATGCTAGTGGTGTAATGACCTATGATGTAATTGCAGCTCCAACTGATTATAACACATTGATAAACGTAGTCTTTGTTGCTAAATAATTAGCGAATTGAAGCATACATCCCAAATCGATTTGAAAAAAACACATATATATAAAACCATATTTCTCAGTATCGTTACTACGATACTGGGTGTATTGGTATCTAATGCACAGTTCTTGCTTCAAGCACCAACAGATAGTGACCAAAACAACTTTCGTTGGTATGAAGCTTCAGATACGGTAACGGTACTTGGTATTGATTCTTTTTATGAAGTCACTCAGCCAGGTATTTATTTTGCTACTTATGACGGTACTTTATGTGGTTCTAACGCAACAGGTTATTTTATTGTAACAGATTGTAATAATCCAGATAATGAAGTAACAATGGATATTACGTCTAACGTACCAAGCACTGCTTCGGTAAGTTGGAGTCCGCCATTACCGGGTGATCAATTAAGACCCATGGTAATTGCTACGGATGCCGTGGTAAGATATACAACAATGGTTACAAAAGCAGGGAACACGTTTAGTCTGCCAAATTTCACGGTAGTATGTTTGCCAGAAGCTGCTGACTTAGAAGATGATTTGGTAACTACGGATGAAGAAGTGCCGGTTGTTATAGATATTTATACTAATGATGCTGATTTACCGGATGTAGGTGCTTTAACAACAACAGATCCCACAAATGGATCGGTCACTATTGACGATGGTGGTACACCAAACAATCCTATGGATGATATAGTTACTTATACTCCAGATGAAGATTTTAACGGTACCGATAGTTTTGACTATACCATTTGTAATGCCTACGGTGATTGTAGTACGGCTACAGTTACTATAGAAGTATTACCAATTTTAGATACCAATGATGATTCCATTGCTATAGATATCAATGAAATTATTGCTATTGATACATGGCAAGAAAACGATAATGATTTACCTAGTGAAGGTGCGTTTAGTGTAACGCAACCAACAAATGGTTCTGTAACCGTAGATGACAATGGTACGCCAAACAATCCTTCAGACGATATACCAACATATTTTCCGAATAACAATTATTTAGGCACAGATGCTTTTGATTATACGGTTTGTGATACAGTTGGGAATTGTAGTACATCGACCATAACAATTCTTATTAATCCTTTAGGTGTTGATATGGATAGTGATGATGATGGTATCGTTGATAGTTTTGAAGATCTTAATTTAGATGGTGATAATGACCCATCTACCGATCCAACAGATTCTGACGGTGATGGCTTCCCAGATTATTTAGATATCGATGCAGATGGTGATGGTATTCCAGATAATGTTGAGGCTCAGGCTACTGCAGATTACATTCCGCCTTCAGGAATCGACGCCAATACTAATGGTTTAGATGATGCGTATGAAGCTAATGGTTTAACTGGATTATTCCCGGTTGATACTGACGGAGATAACCTACCTGATTACTTAGATGAAGATAGTGACAACGATAATGTGCTAGATGCAATTGAAGCTCATGATCATGATCATGATGGTATTGCAGATGTTGTTAGCATTGGTTCAGATAAAGATAATGACGGATTAGATGATGGGTATGAAGGTGCAATTTCAGTGGATATAGATGTTAATGATGAAATCGATGATCCATACGTACAGCTACCTAATACGGACAATGATGAAGAGTCTGATTATAGAGATACCGATGATGATGATGATGGTATTGAAACTCGTGACGAGGATATTAACCTAAACGGCGATTATGTTGATGATGATTCTGATAATGATGGTATACCAAACTACTTAGATTCAGATTTAGGACAACTAGAAGAAGAAATTGAAGTTTTCAACGTTATTACACCTAATGGTGACGGTATTCACGATGTCCTTAGAATAGACGGTTTGCAGAACTATCCTAACAATACACTGAAAATCTATAATAGATGGGGTGTAGCGGTGTATATGACGAAGGCGTATAATACCGAAGGTAATGTCTTTGATGGTACATCAGAAGGTAGGGTGACCGTTGATGTAGATAGTAAATTACCAGTAGGTACTTATTTCTATATTCTAGAATATGAAATGCCGAACGGAGATACTGAAACATTATCGGGATACATATATATAAATAGATAATTAGAATGTTGAATACATATATAACCATACTAAAAAAGAATATTCTAAAACTAGTTGTCACTATCGTGACCATTAGTTTTGGAGCGTTTTCTTATGGTCAGCAAGATGCACAGTATACGCAGTACATGTATAATACAATCAGCGTAAATCCTGCATATGCTGGATCTAGAGGGCATATAAGTATAGGAGCTTTACACCGGTCTCAATGGGTAGGTTTAGATGGTGCACCAACAACGCAAACTTTTAATGCTCATTCTCCAATTGGGTATAGAGGTGTAGGTTTAGGTTTGTCAATAGTAAATGATGAGATAGGACCAACTTCAGAAACTAACTTTGATATTGATTTCTCATATACAGTTTGGACATCAACAGAAGGGCGATTGAGTTTTGGTTTAAAAGCTAGTGCTAACTTATTAGATGTTAGGTTTTCAGAATTAAATCAATATACTACAGATCCAACTTTACAGCAAGATATAGACAATAGACTTTCACCCAATATAGGGGCAGGTGTGTATTATCGCACCAACAAATTCTATGTAGGTTTATCGGTGCCTAGATTTTTAGAAACCACACATTTTCAAGAAACCAATCTATCAACTGCCAAAGAACAAATGAATTTTTATTTGATTGCGGGTTATGTTTATGATTTGAATGAATCGGTAAAATTTAAACCGGCATTGTTGACCAAGGCTGTAAAAGGAGCCCCTTTGCAAGTAGATTTATCGGCAAATTTTATGTTTAACGAGAAGTTTATTTTAGGAGCTGCCTACCGGTGGGATGCTGCATTTAGTGGTATGGCAGGTTTCAATGTCTCTAATAAATTCTTAATTGGTATAGCTTATGATAAGGAAACTACAGACCTTGGTAATACAGCTTTTAATGACGGATCATTTGAAGTGATTTTCAGGTATGATTTTATTACCAGTAAAAACAACCTGAAATCACCTCGTTTCTTTTAGATTTCTCTTTTTATATATTCATCATTACGTAGACTACTTAAAACGCCTTATTTTTACCTTATGAAGGAAGAACAGGTAATTCTCGTAAATGAAAATAATGAGCAAATAGGCACTATGCCTAAAATGGAAGCTCACGAAAAAGCTCTTTTGCATAGAGCGTTTTCGGTATTTATCGCGAATGATAAAGGTGATATAATGTTGCAACAACGTGCAGCCTCTAAATATCATTCTCCATTATTATGGACAAATACGTGCTGTAGCCATCAACGTGAAGGTGAATCTAATCTTGATGCAGGTAAGAGAAGGTTACAAGAAGAAATGGGTTTTCAGACAGAATTAAAAGAGTTATTCTCTTTTATTTATAAAGCTCCGTTTGATAATGGTTTAACTGAACATGAATATGATCATGTTATGTTGGGTAGTTTTAATTTAGAACCGAATATTAACCCAGAAGAGGTAGAGGCTTGGAAATGGATGTCACCCGAAGCTGTAAAAGAGGATATTTCTAAAAACCCTAATGAATATACGGCTTGGTTCAAGATTATTTTTGATAAGTTTTACGAACATTTATTTAAAATATCAGCTAAGTAATGAGAGTAAAAGTAAGTAGAAAGGCACATTTTAATGCAGCCCATAGGTTATATAGAAAAGATTGGGAGGATAGTAAGAACAAGGAAATTTTCGGTAAATGTAATAATCCTAATTTTCACGGTCATAATTATGAAATGATTGTGAGTGTTACAGGAGAGATAGATCCAGAAACTGGTTTTGTAATGGACATGAAGGTGTTAAAAGATTTGATCAAAGTAGAGATTGAGGATTATTTAGACCATAAAAATTTAAATGTCCAAGTTGAAGAGTTTAAAACCTTAAATCCTACAGCTGAGAATATAGCTGTTGTAATATGGAAAAGGTTAAGACCATTTGTTCAAAAAACACATGATTTGGAAGTGGTACTTTATGAAACACCTAGAAATTACGTCACGTTTTCTGGAGAGTATTAAGAGTATAGTAGTTATTAAATAGACCAACTTAAAAAAATAGAATGATACATCCTTTAAAATTTAAACCCATTTTAAAAGAAAGACTTTGGGGCGGTACCAAGCTAAAAGAGGTTTTTGGAAAACCTATTGAAAGTGATATTACTGGCGAAAGTTGGGAGCTATCTACTGTAAAAGGTGATATTTCTGTTGTTGCGAACGGTAGTTTAGAAGGTAAGTCTCTTCAAGAGTTAATTGATTCTAATGCAGAAGAATTATTAGGTAAAAGTGTTGTTGAGCGTTTTGGAAAAGAATTTCCAATTTTAATTAAGTTTATTGATGCCAAACAAGATTTATCTATTCAATTACATCCTAATGATGCTTTAGCAAAAGAACGTCATAATTCTTTTGGTAAAACAGAGATGTGGTATATAATGGATGCTGACCCAAAGGCAGAACTTATAGTAGGTTTCAATAAAGATGTTACTAAAGAAGAATATGCTGAAAGTGTTGCTAATGATACCCTACTTGATCTTCTTAATTATGAGGAAGTTAAAGAGGGCGATACTTTCTTTATTAATACCGGAAAAATACATGCTATTGGAGCAGGGGTGATGTTGGCAGAAATACAACAAACATCTGATGTTACATATCGTGTTTTTGACTTCAATAGAAAAGACAAGGAAGGTAATCTTCGTGAATTACATACAGAGTTAGCTTTAGATGCTGTAGATTATAAAAAGAAAGATGATTTCAAAGTCGGTTACAGTCATGATAAGAATAAAGTGAATACAATGGTAGATTGTCCATATTTTAAAACAAACTTCATTGAAGTTACAGAAAATTTAGATTTGGATACTGCACAACGAGATTCTTTTACAATTTACATGTGCGTTGGTGGTGAGGCTAAGATTAGTACTGCTGAAGGAAATGTCTCCATAAAAAGTGGAGAAACAGCTTTGTTGCCAGCTTCAACTCAAAAGATTTCTTTACAATCTACTGGCGCTAAACTATTAGAAGTTACTATTTAAGTTCTAATTAACTATACGCGAGTTCAAAAATTGTATTTTTGCACAAAATAATTAGAGATGGCAAGTATTAAAAATTTAAAGAAAGATATTAATAATGTTCTTGGTGACATTATAGAAGGAGTTGATATAGTTGAGGCTACAAAAGGTCATACGACGTACTCTAAAGAAGGTAATGCTATTATAAATGAGGCTTTTGCAACTTTTGATGAATTGGTTGCTAAAATCAATAAAAATGATGTTGAAAACAAGAAAGCTCATTTTAAAGAAGTAAGAAAAGACTTGGAAACTAAAGCCACTAAATTGGTTGATGATCTTAATAAATTAGTGTAGTTTACTACTACCTTTCCAAATTAAAAAAGCATCCTATTATTAGGATGCTTTTTTAGTTGGTACAAATTTAGTCGTACTTATTATTTCTTTAAAAGAATAGCTAACTCTTTACCATATTTAGATTCAGCTACCTCTGGTGATAGTACACTGTAGATAGAATCTAAATATTTTACATTGGCATCAGGTATTTCTTTTAAGGCAATGTATGGCGCTATAAATGAAGATTTGTTATTTAGTGCAAAGTTAATGGCAAATGCATAACCTCTTTGTGTATTTCTATTGCTGATATTTGCTAGTGAATCTACACTTATTTGGCTTAATTCTCCATCTACTTGGGCGGCATTCATCATTATTTCAACATTTCTTTTGTTGATACCGCTCATGGTCTGTTTGTATTCTTTTAATTTTTCTTGAGATTCAGAACCTGTAATTTTTGCAGTAGTATCAAAAGTGTTCCAATCTGTATTGATGGTAATGGTT
>NZ_JBDVOT010000276.1:0-9452 GCF_039968975.1 Maribacter sp.
TATGCATACTGCCTTTAATTTTAAAAACATTTTTTGATGCAAGGTTAGGGTTGTTCGTACATGTGCTTACAATACTGATTTTAGGTTTTGTGGTGCCCAATAGCTTTGAGTATATATTTCTACAGATTATTACTGGTATCGTAACAATATTGACTGTATCTGAACTGTATAAAAGAGCAAATCTTTTTGTTAGTGTTGGTCAGATAACATTGATTTATATTATAGGTTATTTAGCTTTTCATACCATTCATGAAGGTGATTTGAGTGATATTGAATGGTTTACTTTGGGGCTTTTTCTATTAAATGGTATGATAACCCTCTTTGTACAACCATTAATATATATCTATGAAAAAGTTTTTGGATTAGTGTCAGATGTGTCCCTATTAGAGCTTTCGGACACCAATTCTAAGCTTTTAAAGGAATTATCCAATAGGGCTCCGGGAACTTTTCATCATTCGTTACAGGTTGCCAATTTAGCTGAAGCCGCTGCTAATGAAATTGGAGCAAATGCAATGTTGGTTAGAGTAGGGGCGCTGTACCATGATATTGGTAAAATGAACGATCCTACATATTTTACGGAGAACCAGGTTACCAATGTTAATCCGCATGATGAGCTAAGTCCTAAAGACAGTGCGCGTATTATTATAGATCATGTGATTAAAGGTATTGAGATAGCAAGAAAGAACAATATACCTGATCGTGTAATTGATTTTATACGTTCTCACCATGGTACTACTTTGGTCTATTATTTTTATAAGAAACAGAAAGAATTAGAAGAAGATGTAAATGAAGAGGATTTTAGATATCCTGGTCCGTTGCCATTTTCTCGAGAGACAGCAATATTAATGATGGCAGATTCAGTGGAAGCGGCATCAAAAAGTTTAAAAAATCCAACTTTTTTAATTATTGATGAGTTTGTTGATAAAATAATCTCGGGTCAAATGAAAGCAAATCAATTTTTGAATGCAGACATTACGTTCAAAGAAATTGAAACAATCAAGAAAATATTCAAACAAAAGCTAATAAATATTTATCATTTGCGAGTGGAATATCCTGAGTAACAGGGATGTATTTTTTTATTGAAAAAAAACATTAAAAATAGTTGTGTATAATCAGTAATACTTACTACATTTGCATCCGCTATTTAGAGCAACAGTTCATTGAAGAATTACTGGAGAGGTGCCTGAGTGGCCGAAAGGAGCGGTTTGCTAAATCGTCGTAGGTGGAAACATTTACCCAGGGTTCGAATCCCTGTCTCTCCGCAACAATATGTTGAGAGACATATTTTTTGATAACCAATTCGGGGTGTAGCGTAGCCCGGTTATCGCGCCGCGTTTGGGACGCGGAGGTCGCAGGTTCGAATCCTGCCACCCCGACCAATTTTAATTACCCTCGTAAATCAAATGATTTACGAGGGTTTTTTCATTTTAGGTGGTTAGT
The DNA here is from genome assembly GCF_039968975.1 of Maribacter sp. Taxonomy (GTDB): domain Bacteria; phylum Bacteroidota; class Bacteroidia; order Flavobacteriales; family Flavobacteriaceae; genus Maribacter. The sequence goes on from NZ_JBDVOT010000276.1 coordinate 1,441, forward strand.
GTATATTATTTGTAGAATAAACCCGTATATGGGCTAAAACTGGATAAATATAGACCGATAAAAGCTCAAATTATACCGGTATTGATTGTTCAATGAAGTTTATGGTAAAGGTTAAGAACAAGATTTGCATTCTGTTTTCTATTGTTCAGCGTAGATATCCATAATTTCAGTGCTGAATTTCTCTCTTATAACTCTACGCTTTAATTTAAGGGTAGGGGTTAATTCTGCAGCTGCGCCATCCGCATGTACAGGTAACCATTCACGAGCTATTAGTTTAAACTTTTTAATTTGTTCTACATGACTGAATTCAGGATTGTATCTGTCAATTATTTTTTGGTATCTCTTGAGTACCTTGGGCTGCTTTGTTATTTCATCTAAACTGGTCCAAGGAATATCCTTCTTATTGCAGTAACTTTTCAATGCTTCCTCTGCAGGAACTATCAATGCGGAAACAAATTTTTGCTTATCACCAATAACCATCATCTGTTCTACTAAAAACTCTTCTTTTATTCTATTTTCAATTGGTGCCGGTGCTACATATTTACCACCAGAAGTTTTAAGTAATTCTTTCTTTCTATCAGTAATTTTCAAGAATTTTCTGCCCGTATCTCCTTTTACTAACGTGCCAATATCACCAGTTCTAAAAAATCTTTTACCATCTTTCTCACAAAAGACCTGAGCATTTACTTCTGGTTTTTTATAATAACCCATCATAACATTGGGTCCATGCGCTAAGATCTCACCTTCGCCTTCCCTATAGTCTCCACCTTCTTGGTCTATTATTATTTCAACGCCGTCAATAAGCGGACCTGCAGAACCTAGCATTGCTCCGTCTGGTTCCATAGTATTTACGCTTAATGTTGGTGAAGTTTCTGTAAGTCCATATCCTTCACGAATAGGAATACCAGCTGCACAAAATACGCGCATAACTTTAACCGGGCAGGGTGCAGCTCCTGTAACCACAGCCTTTACATTTCCTCCAAGGGCATCACGCCATTTAGAAAAAATTAATTTATCTGCAATTTTCCACTTTAGTTTGGTGACAAACGATAGTTTTTGATTTAGTTCGTAATTATCGGTCAATGCCAATGCCCAAAAGAATAGTTTCTTTTTTGTGCCATCTAAAGCCAAGCCTTTGTTGTAAATAGCTTCATAAATTTTTTCTAATAATCTAGGTACAGTAGTAAATGTTGCTGGTTGAACAGCGGCTAAGTCGCCCTCAGGACCACTTAGATTATCAGTGCCCGCAAAGAATATTTTTGCGCTTTTGTAATAGTAAACAAAAGAAACAGAGCGTTCATAAATATGACACAATGGTAAAAAGCTCAGCACATTGTCACCTGACTTAGCTTGTAAATGGGGAGAAGTGTTCAAAACTATATGCATTATATTTTTGTGCGATAACATAACTCCTTTAGGGTTTCCTGTGGTACCAGAGGTGTAAATAATGGTGGCCAGATCCTCATTTGTAACTCCACTTTTAATGGTTTCAATTTCAGCCATATGAGAATTGTCAAATATGTCTTCCCAGTACGGAATGTCAGATTGTTTGTCGAGGGTGTAAATGTGCTCTAGGGTGACTACGTTCTTGCGCGAAGCATTTAATTTACTATACAGATCACCGTTACCGCAAAAAGCTACTTTTACCTCGGCTTCGTTTAAAATATACTCATACTCGCCAACACTAATGGTAGGGTATAAGGGAATGCTTATAATACCTGCCATTTGCATGGCAAAATCTAATATCATCCATTCTGGTCTATTTTTATATACTACTATAGCAACTTTATCACCGGGTTTTAGACCAAGGTTCAATAATCCTGATGCCATATTTTCCGCAGTTTCTTTTACTTCTTGCGAACTATATGATTTCCATTTTCCAGAGGCATCTCTACCATTTATGGAATTTTCTAATGGATAATTTTCAAGTTGATGGTATAAAAGGTCAAAGAGTCTGGTCATTGCTTCTGTTTGTTTTTGCTAGTTTAAAATACGAAAATTTTACAAGAGATTTTATTTACATAACTTTCTGTATTAAGGTCTTACGAGAACATAAGACTAATAAATTCTGCTACACAGGCCGGTTTTTCTGAACCTTCAATTTCAACGGTACAGTTCCAAGTAACCTTTAGTCCGGTATCGCCATATTCTTCAATGTTGGCAATACTGCTTACTAATCGAAGACGGCTATCAACTAAAACAGGACTTGGAAACCGAACTTTGTTCAATCCGTAATTAACACCCATCGTAACTGACTTTACCGAAATAAGATCTTCTAATAATTTTGAAAGCATGGATACCGACATAAAACCATGCGCTACAGGTTTTTTAAATGGGGAGTATTTGGTTGCTTTTTCAACATCTACATGAATCCATTGATGGTCTCCGGTTGCTTTAGCAAAATCGTTGATCATTTCTTGGTTTACCGTCATCCAATCGCCCTCTGGTAATGGTTTACCTTCTAGTGCTCTAAATGCCTTAAAATCCGCTATTTCTAATTTTGCCATGTTATTTATCTTGAAGTTCCACCATCTATTGTTAAACACATTCCTGAAACAAACCTAGCTTCGTCTGATGCCAAGTATAAATATCCATAAGCAATATCAATGGGCTGTGCTACGGTTTTTAAGGGTATACTTGCTTCAATCGCTGCAAAATGCTCTTTTGGTATTTTGGCAACCATATCTGTCATGGTGAAACCTGGGGCAATTGCGTTGGCCGTGATGCCGTGTTTACCCAGTTCCATAGTCCATGTTTTTGACATTGCAATAACACCTGCCTTTGTAGCGGCATAATTGGTTTGACCAAAATTTCCTCGTAAACCAACATTAGACGCTGCACTAACTATTCTACCATATTTGTTGGCTTTCATATAAGGTGCTGCGGCTTGGGTACACAAAAAGACACCTTTTAGATTTACGTTTACAACAGAATCAAATTCTTCTTCACTCATTTTTTCAAGCGTCTTGTCTCTTGTAATTCCTGCATTATTTATTAAGATATCTAGTTTTCCATGCTTTTCGTTTACAGATGCAAAAAGACTTTCAATAGCCGTTTTGTCAGTAACCGACACCGCATGAAATTCTGCTTTACCACCACTAGCGTTAATACCATCTGCTACGGTTTGCCCTGCAGGTAATAAATCAACTATAATTACGGTTGCACCTTCTTTTGCAAAAAGTTCTGATATGGCTTGCCCTATACCTCTAGAACCGCCTGTTACTACTGCTATTTTGTTTTTTAATCTCATGATGTTCTATTTCGTTGTTGTTAATTTTTTTGTTAGTAGTGTTGTTATGTTGAAAATGCTTTTTGGCTTTTGTACTTTGTGTTTTAGGTTTTAACAATCAATTTACCTTTCACCTTTCTATCGGTCATTTCTTCAAGTGCCTTGGCGGTATCTTCCAAATTGTAAATGGCGTGAATATGTGGTTTAAGTTTTCCTTTAGCATGCCATTTCATTAAAGTCATTGTGTTTTCCATATTGGCCTTGGCATCTTTCATGGCAAAAGCACCCCAGAAAACACCTACGATTGCGGCTTCTTTCAATAGCGGAAGATTTAATGGAATTTTAGGAATATCGCCAGCGGCAAAGCCTACTGCTAAATACCTACCATTTCTGGCTATGCCTCTAAATGCCGCTTCTGAATAGGTTCCGCCAACAGGGTCATATATGACATCGGCACCTTTGCCGTCTGTCAACTCCTTTATAGAAGTTTTAAGGTCTTGAGCAGAATAATTTATTAATTCATCTGCACCATATTCTTTACAAAGGGCCAACTTATCATCAGTGGAAGCAGCTGCAATAACTTTGGCTCCCATTAGTTTTCCTAATTCAACGGCTGCCAAGCCTACACCGCCTGAGGCGCCTAAAACTAAAAGTGTTTCACCTTCGGCCAGATTACCTCTGTCTTTTAATGCATGATATGATGTACCGTAGGCCATCAAAAATGAAGCGGCAATAGGAAAATCCATTTGAGGTGGCTTTGGAAAGCATGCGTTAGAAGGTATTAGAACTTCTTCGGCCAAGCCGCCATGAGCTACAAAGCCAAATACCTCTTGTCCCACTTTTAAATGAGAAACTCCCTCACCAACTTCTTTGACGATACCGGCTACATCACTGCCAGGGGTAAAAGGTAATTCTGGTTTAAACTGATACAGTCCTTGAATGATCAAGGTGTCGGGGAAATTTAAGCCACATGCTTTTACTTCTACTAAAACTTCTTTTGCCTTTGGACTTAAGTGCTCCACATCTTCCAATACTAATGAAGAAGGTGGACCAAATTTTTTACACCGTATTGCTTTCATACTTATTAAAATTCAAAATTCAAAATTCAAAATTCAAAAGTCAAACTCAAATACAAATTCAAATTTCAGTTTTTGTACTTCTGAATTTGATTTTTGTATTTGCCCTTGTATTTTATTATTTATTCTTCTATTATTTTCAATACCAATTTCCCCATTTTATCACCAGAGAAAAGACGGCTATAAGTTTCCGGGAAATTTTCAATTCCCTCGTAGATGTCCTCTTTGCTTTTTAATTTTCCTTGAGCCATCCAGCCACCTAAAATTTTTGCTCCTTCAGCATATCTATCCGCATAGTCAAAGACAACCATACCGGTCATACTTGCTCTGTTTACTAATAATGATAGATAGTTACTAGGTCCTTTTATTGCGGTTTTGTTGTTGTATTGAGAGATAGCTCCGCAAATAACAATTCTGGCATTCATACGCAACCTACCTAAAGCAAGATCTAGAATTTCACCACCTACATTGTCAAAGTATATATCTAAACCTTTGGGGCATTCTTCTTTTAATCGTTGTTTAACATTTTCATTTTTGTAATCTATACAAGCATCAAAACCCAATTCATCAACAACGTATTTGCATTTATCCGCTCCACCTGCAATACCTACAACCTTGCAACCTTTGATTTTAGCGACCTGACCAACAATGCTACCAACGGCACCTGCTGCACCTGAAACTAGAACAATATCACCTTCTTTTAATTTGCCTACCTCTGTAATACCAAAATATGCTGTCATGCCCGGCATACCTAAAGTGCCAATATATGTTGGTAATGGTGCCAGCTTTGGGTCTACCTTGTAATACCCATCTGCATTTGTAGCAATGTATTGTTGAACACCTGCATAACCTGCTACATAATCACCGACCTTAAAAGTAGGATGGTTATTAGCTTCTATCACCTGGCCAACTGAACCCGCTCTCATTACGGAGTTAATTTCCATAGGCGGTATGTAAGATTTTGCTTCATTCATCCAACCACGCATTGCTGGATCTAGCGAAACATAATGCTGCTGAATTAAAACTTCTCCTTCTTTTATTTTAGGAATAGGGTTAGATACTAATGACCATGTAGAAGCATCAGCATCACCTGTTGGTCTTTTTACAAATAATAATTGTTTGTTCATGAGTTCGTTATTTTATAATCATTCCGATACTGTGACAGCACCTGATTTACTTTTATTTTAGTTAGTTGCGTATTATTTTTTCTTGCTGGAAAAACTTTCTACGTAGGCTTTCATTTTCGCTCGTATTTCTGGTTTCCACCAGAGTTCTGCTGCTTCTTTTAGAGAGTTTTTACCATTTACATCTAATTTTTCAAGCAGATGCTTTCTAATTTTCGCTTTGGTATTTCTCCAAATTTGCTGGTCTGCTTTCATGTAAAGTCGCATTTGGTTTTCAGCACGATCTAAAACATCTTCTAATGGAACTAATTCATCTACCAAGCCGGCAGATACTGCTTCTTTACCAGTCAGTAATTTACCTTCTAGAATATATTTGCTTGCCAAACCATCACCCATCCAAAAAGCATATACTTCTGTCAGGTTTTGACTAATTTGAATATTTACGGCAACCTCGTTAAGGCCTATAACATATTTCTCACCATCTGCCATGTAACGATTATCACTGGCAACTGCCAGTACACATCCGCCAGCAGGAGAATAACCGGTTATCGCAGAGATAAAAGGTTTTTTAAATTGTACCAGCTCTAAATACAGACTACCAAAGGCAGAGAAGAAATCGCTAATTTGATTTTTGTCGTATTGAAAAAGTTCAATCAAGTCTAAACCTGCTGAAAAATAATGAGGTTGACCAGAAAGTATGACACCTTTTACCTCGTCATTTGCAGCTATAGATTTGAAGGTTTCTCTCATTTCTGAAACCATTTCTGCATTAATGGCATTTACTTTGCCACGATTCATCTGTACTATAGCGTACTCATCTTTATATGTAATTTCTAATGTCTTCATAATTTATAAGGATGTTCCTCCGTCTAATGTTAATGTTTGTCCTGTCATGAATTTAGAATTGTCAGAAGCTAAAAAGCAAATACCTTCTGCAATTTCATTGGCTTCACCAAATCTTTTCATAGGTATTAATCTTTTCAGTAAATCTCCCATATCAGATCTGGCTCCTAGTAATTGATCTAATAGTGCAGAATGGGTATAACCAGGGCATACCGCGTTAACGCGTATGTTTTTACTGCCATATTCTAAAGCTGCCGATTTGGTCATGCCCACCACTGCAAATTTACTTGCACTGTAAGAGAGGTTGTTTCCAGAAGCTTTGAGTCCGGCTAAAGAAGCTACATTGACTATATTGCCATGACCTTGCTTTGTCATTTGTTTAAGAGCGACCTGCATGCAGTAAAAAACACCTGTTTGGTTTACAGCTATTACATTGTGCCAATCGTCATGGGTATGTTCTGCGGTTTTTAATTGATGTTTACCACCAATACCGGCATTATTGACAATTACATCAACACGGTCATATTTAGAGACTGTTTGTGAAATTAAATCCTCTACCTCGTTAAATTTTGTAACATCGGTTTTTAGGGCGGATGCTTTGCCACCATTATTTTTAATTTCTTCGGCAACTTTTTCTGCATTTTCCAGATTAATATCTGAAACTACAACTGTTGCTTGGCGCTCACCTAAAAGTTTAGCCGCTGCAGCCCCAATACCGCTTCCGGCACCAGTTATGATTACTATTTTATCTTCTAAATTCATCTATTTTATTTTAACCTTGGTGTTCTAAGTTCTTGTGTGTAAATCTCAAATTTTCAATCGCACTGAATTAATCTTGAATCTTGTAAAGATTGATTTCTTAAATGTGTGGGATAGCCTTCAGCTTTTATCATCCCTAAAAAATCAGCTGTTGAATTGTATTTTACTATGAGTATTTTATCCCACAAAGCTTCATCTTCAGGTCCTATTAATGTTCGTTGAGGTTTTCCTAAATAAAGAATTTCAGCATTCGCTTTTTGAAAATACGGCATGGCAGCTTTCATATATACTTTATATGATTCAGCTCCAGTTAATCCGGTTTCTTCAACACTGTCTTTGAACTTTAGCAGATTAACCATTACCACAGGTTTATCTGTAGGTAATTGCGCAAAAGCTTTTAATTGTTCTTTGTTAATTTTGTTATGTGATGTTGTTTTCAAATATTCTAAAATAAATTGTCTATCCGTTTTTTTTGAATTGCCTCCCAAGCCGTTTTACAACACAGCTCTGATGCTTTGTTGAGCTGGGCAAACTTTGGGTCGCTCGTATGCCCATGTTTGTAGCGATAATATATTTGTTGGGCGATAACTGCAATTTTGAATAAGCCGTAGGCATAATAAAAAATTAAGTTATCTATATTTCGCCCACTTTTTAATGCATATTGTTGAACGATTTCTGCACGAAGGGGGTTGCCTTGCATAACCGTCGGTGATTGCAGCCCTTGTTTCATAAAATCTGGATCTGCATACGTAGTCCAATAGCCTAGAGAGGTGCCTAAATCCATTAGAGGGTCTCCAAGGGTACACATTTCCCAATCTAGAATTGCTGCAATTTCTTTCCAGCTATTGTCTTTAAAAACCACATTGTCATATTTAAAATCATTGTGTATTAAAGTATGGTCATAGGTTTTAGGCTGATTTTCTGCCATCCATTTCATTACTTTCCCTGCGGTAGGGACATCATCTGTTGCGGCAGCTAAAT
>NZ_JBDVOT010000277.1:0-17693 GCF_039968975.1 Maribacter sp.
TATCTGTTGCCACAAACTGAATCTGTTCCGTATTCTTGGGGTTATTCAATATTTCATCTACACTTTGAAATAGATTCATTCGATGTACTATTAACCCAATAGCCATGCATGCCAACATAACCAAAAATGCTTGTTTTAATCCGTTTGGCGGAGTTATGTCGCTTAACCTTTTAGACAGCTCTTCTGATACTCTATAGCGCTGTAATTTCGCTAAATTGGACAATGAATCCTCTGGTTGTAACAACAATCCTGTACTGAAAGATGCTTCTGAAACATGGGCGTCAATAAATGAGCTAGTGCTATTTAAGTTATGTTGCCAAGGTTTTTTTACCAGGATAACAAAAAGCAAACCAACTACAAATACTACCAAGCCTACTAGTAGATTTTTAGTTATAAAATAGCATAGCACAGCAATACCTAAAGCATACAAAACAGCCTCTGCGTACGACAACAACTGCCAACGCTTTTGAAACTTCGTTAAATGTAGTTTACCCTGATCCATTACTGTTTGCGTTTATGTGCCACAAAGCGTTCTACCAATAATAATACTAGAAGTATTACCCATAAATACGGATTCACATTAAAACTTGCCAACTGTTTTTCCTTGCTTTTTACAGCTACATAGTTGGTTTGTATTTCTGATGCCGCAACTGAACGTTTATCTACTTGAATCAGTAATTCTTGCAACTCACTATTGACCTCTAAGACATCAAGTAATTTCTCCGTTACTCTTTCCAATACTGCATTTTCCGAAGTAATTCGCTTGGTCAAATAAAAGATAGCGTCCTCTTCTGCAGTAACTATGATAGACTGCGCCAAAGCATCTTCTCTCAATACCAATAGTTTCTGTGCTGCTTCAGGTTGTGGTTTATTGCTTAGCCAAATAACTACATCTGCATCGTTTTTTGAAATTTCCTCGCTATCTAATTTAGACGTTACATTAATTTCCCGATTTAAATAAATAGAAAGGGCTTTTAATGATGCCTCTATGTACCTTTTATCTTGCTGTAAGCTATCCGTATAAAAGAGGGCTATTTCTATAGGATTCTGTACAATTACAGGCACTTTTTTTACAGGTTCATGTTTTGAAATCACCAGACTATCACCACCAGAAGAAAGTGTAAAATCTTCTCCCAAGGTTATTTTTCTACTATTGACTTTAGTTTCACCAGCACCACTCCACCCTGTATATAACTGTAATTCGTTTTCTCGTTTATATGCTAGTAACGGAGTTTCTTTTGATAATGCGCTGTCAATAACAATCCAGTTTATATTCTGTTTGCTTTCTGGTCTTGCTCCTTTTAACCCGCTAGCAAAACCATTCGTAAAAACCACGATGCTATCGGTAGGCAACTCCTCCATTTCAGATGCTAACGCCCAATAATCTTGCACCGCTTTCAGCTTTGTAACTTGTTCTTCTCCCTCATTTAAAGGCAAACCTTTTTGTAAAAGTCTAATTTCTTGATCATTACCTTTTTCTATAAATTGAGACATGAAATCGGCGTTCTGTGCCAGTTCTGGTTCAACCACATACGTGACTTTGCTGTTACTAATTTTTGAATGCCATTGTGGTTTTGCCATCAAAACAACCAATAACGAAATAATGCCCATTCGCAATAATAACAACCATAATTCATTCAACTGAATACTGCTAGATTGTTTAGATTTTGATTCTGACAACAACTGTACACTACCAATCTTTATCGTCTTTGCTTCCTTTTTACTCCATAGGTGGATTGCTATCGGAACTAGAAGTCCCAATAAAGCCCATAAATATGAAGGATGTGCAAATGACATATTAACCTAGTCTTTTTCGTTGTTTTAAAAATAATAGCAAAGCTTCGCCCAATGGTGCATCCATTCTAAATACGTGGTGGTCTATACCGTTGGACAATAATTCTTCCTTGATTTTTTTTAACCTGGCCTCCAGATTGTTCAAATATTCAGTTTTCGCTTGTTGCGTATCTACTTTTATTCTTGCTCCCGTTTCCCAATCTTCAAAGGTGATATCAGGTCCATAATTAAAATCCATCTCCGCAGCGCCCATAACCTGCAAGACTACAACTTCATTTCTGGCGGATTTTAATCCTTTAATGAATTTTGAAATCTCTTCACTAGTTTCGTACATATCCGTTAGGAAAAAAATTAACTCCTTCCCTCCTCTGTTAGGTATACGTTTGTTAGAAATATGGGTTGCAGGCCACTTGCCTGTATTTGAAATATTTATCAATTCTAACAACAGTCTGTTGTAATGCTTTTTATCAGCTTTTGGATAGATGCTGACCACATCAATTTCGTTCAAAGCAAATAACCCCACGGCATCGCCTTGTTTGTGTGCCATGTATGCCAGTGTCGCTACCAATACGCGTACAAAATCTACTTTTGAAAGCGCTTCTTCTTTATGCAACATAGATGCGCTGGCATCTACGATAAACTTAATGGTTACCTGACTTTCAATTTCTGATTGCTTGATGTAATACCTGCCGGAACGTGCCAACATTTTCCAATCTAGCAATCGTAAATCGTCACCGGGTTCGTAACCTCTGTACTGGCTAAATTCCATCCCAGGACCAACACTAGCACTTCTATTTAAACCAGACGTAAACCCCTCTACCACAATACGCGATATTAGGGAGAGTCCCTCAACCGTATTGATGACTTCTGGTTTTAATAAATTGTGATAGTCCTGTTTTGCCATGTACTCGATAATGGAGCGTTAGTTATTCGCCTTTTATTGCAATTGCATTCAATAAGTGAGTTGCTACTTTGTCTGAAGTAATACCTTCTGCTTCTGCCCTGAAATTTACCAACACCCTATGACGAAGTACTGGTAACGCTACACTTTTAATATCATCTAACGTAACCGCTAATCTACCTTCTAACAATGCGTTAGCCTTTGCCGTTAAGATCATTGCTTGACCTGCACGAGGACCTGCGCCCCAATCTACCCAGTCTTTTACATAAACATCGGTAGTGGTTTCTGGGCGGGTTGCTCTAATAATATCACTTACAAAACTGATTAAGGCGTCACTGATAGATACTTCTCTAACCAATTCTTGAAGGCGTACAATATCATCACCAGAAATTACTTTGTTCAACTTCTTTTTGAAGGTTCCCGTGGTAGCCTTTAGAATAGCTTCCTCGTCTTGTTTTGTTGGGTATCCTATTTTGATGTACAACAAGAATCTGTCTTGCTGTGCTTCCGGCAAAACAAAGGTTCCTGATTGCTCTATTGGGTTTTGCGTAGCAAGTATAAAAAATGGTTTATCTAAGGGATAGGTTTTATCACCGTAGGTTACTTCAAATTCTTGCATCGCTTCCAACAATGCTGCCTGTGTTTTTGGTGGGGTACGGTTTATTTCATCCGCCAGGATAATATTAGAGAAAATAGGACCTTTGTTGAACTTAAAAAACTTTTTACCGGTAGTTTGATCTTCCTCTAAAATCTCGGTCCCAATAATATCCGAAGGCATTAAATCTGGCGTAAATTGAATACGCTTAAACTTTAAATCGATGGCATTCGCCAAAGTTCTGATCATTAAGGTTTTTGCCAAACCAGGCACCCCTTCTAACAAAGCATGACCACCGGCTAAAAACGTAATCAATAATTGCGATACGGTTTCTTCTTGCCCAATAATCACTTTTCCAATTTCTTCCTTTAGGGCACTTAATTTACCTGAGAGCATTTCTACCTCATCTGCAATGCGTTGTAATTCTTTATCCATTCAAAAATATTTTATGAGGTTAGGGCGTACATAACAATGTTGACCCCAAACCGTGTATTGTCTATTTTGTACCAGCGTTTGTTTCTAAAATCATAATCCCACTCGCAACCATAGTCTTTATTGCTATACAGTACCGCAATTCTACCGTTTACCACAATAGCCTTTAAATAATCGTGTACCAGATCATCTCCCCAACCATTCAATTCTTGTGATGTGGTTGGCGGACCGTCTTCAAAGTCGAAGAATATGGTATAGATTTCGTGGTCGTTTGGTATTTTTTTTAATGCGGATGCACCAAATATTTCTTCCATTTGCCGCTCAAAAGATTTGGCGAACAAACCGTCAATATCATGATTGCAGTCATCGGCAAAAACGAAGCCGCCATTACGTACATACTTTTCAAAATTCTCTTGTTCCTTTTTGGTAAACTCCACCAACTTGTGACCAGAGATATAGCAAAACGGACTCTTAAAAATATCATCGCTTGCCAGAGTGATGATTTTCTCTTGTGTATCAACCTTCAACGTAGTGTACTCCACCAATGAATTCAACAAATTAGATGGCATGCGCTGATCCACATCCCAATCGCCGGATTCGTACTGTAATCTCGTAAAGAAAAATTCGTTGCTCAAGGGCAAGTAGTTTGTGTTTTTATTCCGATAGAAAAAGAAAAAACTGGTTGTCGTGATGTGTCACAAACAACCAGTTTCTATTGTCTTATTTACTTATTAAACCGCATCTGAAAGACTGGTAAACGTAAAGTCGCGCACTTTCATATATGGTATTAGATTACCATTAATACGTACTTGTTGCCCTAACGTTTCTAGATTGTTCAGCATGATGATCGGACTTTCATTAAACCTGAAGTTTTTTACAGGGTATTTAATTTGTCCATTTTCAATATAAAACGTTCCGTCTCGTGTAAGTCCCGTATACAATAAGGTTTGTGGATCTACACTACGTATATACCATAAACGGGTTACCAAAATTCCTTTTTTAGTACTCTTGATCAATTCTTCCAAACTGGCATCACCACCGGTCATAATAGCGTTTGGTGGAAAAGGAACTGGCTCAACACCTTTTTCCTTTGCCCAAAAACGGTCATACGCCAAATTTTTAACCACTCCGTTTTCTATCCAGCTTGTTTTCTTTAGTGGCTGCCCTTCTCCGTTCCATGTAGATGTTGGTACTTCAGGATTCAACGGGTCAGAATATATATTAACACGTTCGTCCACTATTTTCTCACCAATCTTGTTCTTACCATCTGCAGCAGACATAAAGCTTCTACCTTCATCTGCAGAACGCGCATTTAGTGAGCGGAACATGTTACGTAACAAATCTGCCGAAGCAGCTGGTTCTAATATTACCGTGTACTTACCAGGCTCAATCGCTTTTGCCTCTCTAGAAAGTACCGCTTTATCAATTGCAGTCTTTGCTGCCTCATCGGCATCAAACTTATCTACGTCATTAAAATCTCTTTTTACCCAACCAGAACCGGTACCATCATTGGTACGCATGGTTACGGTAAAATCTACATCGGTAGATTGGTTGTAGGCAAACAAACCTTTTGAATTGATCATTGCGCTAAAACCTGCAGAGTCATTTAAGAAACCTGCCGCAGTAACATCTTTAGCATCTGCCGGAACAATACTACTGCTTGCTACCTCAGCTCTATACTCAGGAGTTATCTTTGCGGTAGATTCGCTATATGTGATAGCCTCATCATACATCTGCGGACCTAAAGGCTCCATAAATTCCGGATTCTCTGGTGAAAGTTGTGCCAATTCTTCAGCTCTTCTTACCACCTTTTCCAATGATGCATCATCAAACTCATCAATAGTAGCCGTACCAGATTTTTTACCAAAACTAGACTGTACCGCCAAACTTTGATTAGAACTGTAACCAGATGTAGATACCGTATTTCTTGCATATCTTATATTGCCGCTATTGTAACCGTTTAAATTTATCTCGCAGGTATCGGCTTTGGAAAAGCTCAATGCTTTCTCCAATATTTTTCTTGCTTCTTCTTTTGTATAAATTGCCATTGTTGTTCTTTTTTGAGTGAAACAATTAAATGTTTCTACCAGTGTTAATTACATTTACATCATTGAACCTGGCAGTAGAACTACCATGAGATACAGCGCTCACCTGAGAAGGCTGCCCTTTACCGTCAAAGAAAGTACCGAACAAACGGTAATCATCCTTATCGCAAATCTTAACACAAGAATTCCAAAACTCTTGGGTGTTACTTTGGTAGGCTACATCTTCTAACATACCCACAATTTCACCGTCTTTAATTTCGTAAAATACAGTACCACCAAACTGGAAATTATAACGTTGCTGATCAATAGAATACGATCCACGACCTGCTATATAAATACCTTTTTCTACATCTTTTATCATTTCAGCACTAGAGTACTTCTCTTTGCCCGGTTCTAAAGAAACATTTGGCATACGTTGAAATTGTACATCGTCCCAGCTTTGTGCATAACAACAACCGTGAGATTCCTCTTCACCAATCATATGTGCTTGGTCACGAATGGCTTGGAAATTGCTCAACACTCCGTTACGTACCAAATCCCACTTCTTCGATTTCACTCCCTCGTCATCATAACCAACAGCACCTAATGAACCTACCTGAGTTTTATCGGCAACAATGTTTACCACATCACTACCGTATTTGAAGTTGCCCGATTTTAATTTATCCAATGTAGCGAAACTTGTACCTGCATAGTTGGCTTCATAACCCAATACACGATCCAGTTCTAATGGGTGACCTACAGATTCGTGAATGGTTAACCCAAGGTGATTTGGTTCTAATACTAAATCATATTTACCGGCGTCAACGGATTTCGCCGTTAATTTTTCTCTCGCTTGTTTTGCTGCTATAGTAGCATCTTCTACCATATCATAGCTGTTTTTGTATAAGCGCAATCCTGCTGGACCATCTAGTTTCTCAGATTCCAATCCGTCTAAATACTCATAACCCATACCTACGGGAGCACTCATATTCTCTCTGGTCTTAAAAGTACCGGCAGCCTTATCAACAGCAGTCACTCTTAAAGTTGGCCACAAGCGATGAATATCTTGATCTATATAAGAACCATCGGTCGATGCAAAATACTTTTGCTCGTTTACCATAAATAAGGCAGAGTTTACAAAATTTGCTCCGTTATCCAAAGCGGCAGCGTTGGCACTTAATAAAAGGTCTACCTTTTCTGAAACTGGAACTTCCTTAAAATCTTTTTTGATCGGAGTCTTCCAAGAAACCTCTCCGTATGCATTTACCGGTGCTAGCTTTACCGGATCTTTTTGAATTTTTGAGTTTGCCTTTGCAATAGCAACTGCTTGTTCCGTTGCTTTTTTAATGCCGTCTGCAGTAACACTATTGGTTGAGGCAAAACCCCAAGTACCATTAGCGATTACACGAATACCAATACCAAAAGATTCTGTATTGACCACGTTCTGTACTTTGTCTTCCCTTGTAAAAACATACTGATTTAAATACCTGCCAATTCTAGCATCTGCATAAGTAGCACCTAATGACTTAGCGGTATTTAAGGCAACATCTGCCATGTTTTTCTTCACCAAGGCATCCATACCCGGTTCTAGTAATGCCTCTGTTGGGATGTCATTACCTAGCAATAATGATGGCATCATTAATGCTCCAGCACCCAACCCGGCGTACTGTACAAAATCTCTTCTTTTCATGTGTTCGTTTTATAGTGTTCCAATATTGTTGGCGTTGTTCTTTGAGAAAACAACTATTTCTATACTATCAAAAATGAATTTGGAAATCCTTTTCTGGTTAATTAGAAATATTTAACTGAATTCGTGCCCTCTAAAAATAGTTAGGCTTTTGAAACTATTATGTTAACCTTAACATAAATTATAACATTCAGTACCGCTTTTGAGAATTCTATAAAAATGGGGTGATGATTTTTTGTTTTATGGAAGGGTGAATTGAAAAATCAAAGAAGGGTAGTCTTGATTAAATTTTTAAAATGATAAATAGAAACTTAATAAGCAATGGTTCTAGCCGATATAACTAAAATGAGAAGCCATTTATTGGAAATGTAAAATTAGTTTTACTTTTAAAATATCTTCTGATCATATTCGTAATTCTTCTCATTTGGAAAATTACCTTTTAAATCAGGAAAGATTAATTGTAAATATTTATAGTCTCTTTTTTCATAATGTTTGATTGAACTTAATACATATTCAGTCAAAACCTCATTTGCAACTTCAACAAAATAAACTGGAAAGGTATCAATTAACCCAACTATTTTCCTATTTAATGGTACGTTTCCGTCTTTATATTTATCTGTGTAATTACGAATCAAAGTTGTTGTTAAACCATTAGGTAATCCTGATATAATTAATTCTGGTATATTAAAATTCTTGTAAATCCCAGTTGAATAACCAAAAGGAGTAAATCCAATTTCCTCCATAACATATGTTGTGTGATATCCATACTTAGAAATATTGGTGTTAACCATTTTAAAATATGCATCCTTTTTATTTTAATCCATATTAGTTTTTAATAGTTTAAAATTTCACCTACCTATGCATCTTATCCAAAATCTCAATAATCTCAGTTTTTTTACGGACAGATACCGGTACGTTTTCTCCGTTTTTCAACATTAGATAGCCACCATCGGTTTTTATATAGGCGCTGATGCATTGTAGATTGACCAAGTGACTTTGGTGTACACGTACAAAATCGTGACTGCTCAATAAATCGGCAAAGTATTTTAAAGTCTTTGTAACAAAAATCTTGCGTTTATCTTGAAGGTGAAATATGGTGTTATTACTGTCGGACTCACACCTGATAATATCGTCTAAACCAACAATAATAATTTGATCTAGCGTATGTAATGATATCTTATTTGGTTTTTTCTCCGGAGCCTCAATAGTTTCCTTTAAAATCTGCAAACGCTCTTTATTAGGCTGCAACTGCTCTTTTGCGCGAGCAATCGCTAAACTTAAATCGTCATTTGAATATGGTTTTAAAACATAATCTATTGCTGCAAATTTGAAGGCTCTTATCGCGAACTCATCACTTGCCGTTACGAATATGATTTTCGATTTTAAGTCGGGGAAAATTTCTAGAATATCAAAGCCCGTACCATCGCCTAGCATAATATCCAAAAACAAAATATCGGGCTGATTTTTACGTAGCACCTTAGCGGCTTCTACTACACTCCGTGCCGTAGCGATAATTTCAATATCTGGGTGTTGCGTCTCAATATCCTTTTTCAAAAGGGTTAAGGCGTCAATCATATCTTCTACTATAATCGCTGTATGCATAAGTCTTCTAGTAATCTGTTAGTAATGGTATTTTAAAGCTAATTTTGGTGCCACCAATGCTGCCGTCGTCATTCTTAATCTCGCTAATTTGCAAGGTATTCTTACCAGCAATAGATTCTAATCGCTCTTTGGTTACTGTCAACGCCATAGATTGATGGTCTGTTTTTGGCTTTTCGTTTTGCGATTTAAAAATACCCATTCCGTTGTCAATAATACTGCATTGTAAATGCGTTTCTGTGGTATTGAAACCTATTTCTAGTCTTCCTTCCTTGTCTCCTTTCAGAATACCATGTCTAATGGCATTTTCAACGAAAGGCTGAATTAACATTGGCGGAATCAAAATCTCTTCGGCATCGGGATCAGTGTTGACATCAATAGTATATTCAAAAGTTTTCTGCGCCATCAATTGCTCTACTTCTATATAATGCCGTAATGCCTTAATTTCTTTGTCTAAACTAATATGTTCTTTTCTAGAATTCTGTAAGGTTTCACGCAACAATATTGCAAAACTATTAATGGTAGCATCCATCTTCTCCGGTTTGGTGCCTGCCATAGCTTTTACCCCATTTAATACATTAAATATAAAATGCGGATTCATCTGTAATTGTAATGCTTTTTGCTCTAAAGTCAATAGATAGTTCTGAGTTTTTAAGCGCTCTTGTACCGCTTTGTTTCTGGCTTTAATCTTGCGAATATAAAACCCGCCAATTGCCAATACTATTGCAATTACCAGTGCCAGTACCGCCCATTGAAACCAATCTTTTTTGTATAGCGGACTATCAATGAAAAAGCTGAATTTGATAGGATCACTTTCTTGCCATCTGTAATTTCTAGATTGCGCCGAAAAAGTATGTGCACCATATGCGAGTCCGGCGAAATTTTGCTTGTTCTCCTTTACCCACGGACTCCAATCGGTATCATCTAATTTTGTTCTGTATTCTACTTCATTTGGGTGGTCTACGTCTACTGTTCTGAATGAAAAACCCAGCTGCGTTTGATTGGGAGATAACTGCAATACCTTTTTACTGTTCGTCCAATCTTTCAGTATAAGCGAGTCTATATTTTTATAACGTTCCTCTACTCCTGTAAAGTACAGTGTTGGCGGTGCCGATGCTTTTTTACCCTCACTAGGCATATGCTTGGTCAAACCATAAATAGCACCGAACCATATATTTCCGTTATCATCTTTATCAACAGCATTTAGGCAGGTTTCAATACCCAAAAAGCCGTCGTTTCTACCAAAATGATAAACGTCTAATATTTCGTTATCCGTGTTAAGTTCTATCTTATCTACGCCACGTTCAGAACCTGCCCATAAAAAACCTTGGTCATCAAAAATGAGCTGATATATATTTTTTGAAGACAGATTTTTACTGCCTTTTAATTGCTGAAAATTTACAGGGTTTGTACTGTTGGCATACCAAATTCCCTTGCCAGATGTACCCAAATACATAGTATTATCATGGAACAAAATGGTACCGATTGCGGTTTGTTGTTCCAAGCCCGTTTCTACACTGGTCACCTTATTGTTTTCAATATAGCCCAAATACCCTTTTTGTGTAGCATACCATAGTTTACCATCAGGTGCTTTTACCATGCTTTTTATTAGCATATCTTCAATACCATTTCGCTTAGAAAATGTCTTTCTGACCACGAGACTGTCATTAACTGGGTAATAATTGAATTTTACAATACCATTTGCATAAGTGGCTGCCCACATAAAATCATCATCAGCAATTACGGTACGCACCCAGTCTGATGGAAAGCCTTTGCTTTCATCTATAATATGATTGGTAGTTCTTTTTATGGAGACAGTATCTATTTGTATTAAGTAGGTTTCGCTTGACGAAAACACCAAACTATCTACCATTTTGGTTTCACGAAATAAGAGCCCCCTATTATCTGATCCCGCCCAAATATTTCCTTTTTTGTCACTTGTAATCGTCTTAATCTTTACATCAAAAAAAGTGCTTTCATTAGGTAATGGATGTATTCCCGATGAATCAATTTTTGTTAACCCTGCTTCCGAAGTTGACAACCACAATCCGTCTGGTGCATTATGTACTGCATACACCCGATTTCCTTTTAAGCCAGTTCGTTGGTCGTAGTGCTTAAAATTGTTTTGAAAGTATTTATAGAGTCCGCCACCAGAAGACGCAATCCACAGATTTCCATTGTCATCACTTATGATTTTTCTGATGTGCGGAGTCGCCAATCCTCCAGATTTTTTTAGTCGTTTAAGTTCTGAGAATTTATCGGTTTCCACCACCGTAATACCATCATTATCAGTAGCTATCCATAACTCATTCGTATTGTGAATGGACATGGAATTTACACGAGTAGGTTCTGGCATTAGAAACTGATCAGCTGTATTCTCGCTGTCCATTATAAAAATACCATCATCAAAAGTGGCAGCCAGTATTTTATTGTTATGTTGAATTACACTCTTAAAATTATTTACTTCAATTTTTGTTTTTTCTGTGGCTGATTCGCTCAATTCATTAAGCTTCCACAAGCCATTATTTGTAGCTAGCCAATAGTAATTTCCATCAAAAAGTATGGAATTGATTTCGCTGACATCTATTTCTGCATTTATACTAACCTTGCTTATTTTACTATTCTTGGTATAACTATACAATCCTTTTTTAGTTCCTAAGAACAATACATTTTCAGGCTTATAGAATTGTAGTATTTGCGGAGAATTATAATTTACAAAGTTGTTCTTTACTTTTATAGAAAGTCCTTTTCTGGTTCCTATAAAAAGGGAATCGTTCTCGGTATAAAGAGCATCGATATAATTGGAAAGCAAACCATCACCTTCGTTCCAAACCTCAAAATTTTCACCATCAAAATTTGCGAGTCCGCCACCTTGGGTGCCTAACCACAAGTAGCCCATTTCATCTTGCAGTATATCATATACTTGAGATTGCGGTAGACCATCCGCTATTGTATACGCCCTAACCTGACTATTTTGTGCAGCGAGGTGCAATGTTCCTAAGAAACAAAATACCAGTACGATGTATTTAATAATCAGATTCAAATGTAGCTGTTAGTTTAGGTAATTTATAACGCTGTTATCCTTATAATATTTGATATAATAAAGGGTCATTAAAAGTAATGTTTTGGTATTCATTTACATTGTTAGATTGCAAAATAGGTGCCAATACACAGAGTACGGTGGTTTTTCCTTTTATCATCAGTTTATTTCCCTGGATGGTACTTCTCCAACGAAATTTTTCTACGGGTATATTTAATTTAAACAAAACCTCAGCCATTTCTGGAGATTCTGAAACCCAATCCATTATTTCTTCCTTGTCTTGTAATGTAGGTATATCCGTAACGGAATCAAAAGTAAATTCCCAATCTACCGGAATATTGAATTTGAAACTGTAGGCTTTACCAAAAGAAGATTCCTTTCTTGTTTTTATGGCAGTAAACCAATCGATTTTGACTTCTGGATAGCTTTCCTTAAAGGCTTTTGATAAATGTGCCGGACCTAAAGATTCTGCCGTGGGGTAATAACCGTAATAGGGTTTTGCTAAATAATGACCTGCATATTTACCACCAAATACATTGAAATAGGCTGAAGCAACTACCTGCCCTGCTTTAAACGTATTTTTTAATTCTTGAAGAAGAGGCTGATTTTCTCCCAATCCGCAAGAATGAAAGATGATTTTAGAATCATTAGTTATGTAATCACACATGGTTTCTATGTCATGGTTTTTTTCTGCATTTTGTAAAGTCTTTACTGTAATTCTTTCTCCTGTGCTGTTTATTTTTAAAGACATTCCCAACCAAGCATTACTATGACTTACAATATGAATCTCGTTAAAACGAACTTGGTTCTCCCCTGCTCTATTTACATAATTGACGATATCGTCAATGGTATATAAACTATCTACAATAGGCAATCCTTGATTTTCAAAATATTGCTTGGCATTGTTATAATAGGTGTTATCACCTTCATCAAAACCAGCTATAAAAACAATGGATTCCTGTACCATTTCTTTTTTGGTAGGTGAAGCAAGTGCCGCCTCCGACTTTTGCGAAAACGGCTTCTTACTACCAAGCATTAGCACACTAACCAATACTATAATTAAACACTTGTTCATATTTATTTTTTAAAAGTCTATACTAACTACAGCATCATCTTTAATTTCACGAACTTCTTCTTTTTTGGTCAACTTAGACCCGTTCCATATATACGGAGTGGTAATGAATTCTACATTGTTCTGTGCAAAGGCATCATCTAAGGTTTTGATGTTTTTTGTTATCGTCGTTTTCAGCAAAATAGTACTCTTAACACCTTGCATATCTGAAGGAAAAACAAAAGACTCGGTCTTTAAATAGTTACTATCTGCGTAGTCAATTAAACTAGCTACTTTTTTAAATCTACCATTGTTCCAAAACAGGTAGCTTTTACCTACTTGGTAACCGGTATCAGCATCGGCTAAATCTACCGTGATTACATCTTCTACATTGAACATCCCTAGACTACCGTGGTTTTCAATATGAACAGGAATTGCTGACAAACTGTCCAAAACCATTTTATCTAACTGTTGACCGTTTTTAAAGGCACGTAACTGGTATTTTACTTCTGTCATACCTGCTTCATTTGTAGCACTGCTTTCATAACCGTATACAAACTTTACTTGGTTGTCCGCAATACTTCCAAAAGACTTCTGAGCGATCATTCCGCCCCAAACCCAGCCGGTTTCATTACCGGTAGTTACTCTGTACCAGTGACTTTTAATTCCATCAATCTCTTTGGCATAAAGGCTCTTTTCCCACAAAACCATTTTAGTACCAATATTAAGTAAGGTTACTTTTTTACTACGTACAGATGGCTTTTCACGCAGAAATACTTTGTGAGCCAATAAGTACTCATAGGTTAATTCTTCAGCAGGAATTTCTTTGTCCATCACTTCAAAATCTACTTGTTCTACGCTTTGGGCGAAGATGTTTACAAATGCGAATAAGCATAGGAATAAGGCACTTTTCTTTAAATTTTTCATAATTCTAAATTTTAAGGGTTATTAATAATTAATTGCTGTTATAGCGTCTTCAGTATCAAAATCATCGTCGTTCCAGGCAATGCTTCTAAGTACTTTAATATCTTTAATTGTATATGTTTCGGTGTATTGTAATGCAGCTCTTAAAATGGTTCCTTCTTTGCCAAAAGACTGATTAGGAAAAATGTAATGTATGTCTGAAATAGGTTCATAAGCATACTCATTTTTTATACTCGGCAATGCGATATAATCATTGTCACTGGTAACCAAATAATAGAACTCTTCTGTGCTTGAACAACAAGCGTTATACTCTAGTGTTACTTTTAAAATTTCATTGATATCCTCTAAATCAGGATTTCTTAAAACCGAGATGCGTATTTCATCTAGTAAACCAAAATCTGAGATAGATAATGTTGCTACATGACTTTCTGGATTGTCTGATACGATTACATCTACCATCCACGTATCTTCCTCTTCTTGACCACTACTTCTTTGGTTGGTGATATCATAACTATCGGTCAATTGAAACTCTTGCGCATTGGTTATACAAATGCTGAATAAAAAGGCGAATAGGATTAAATTTTTCATGATATTATTTTTAGTTGTTATGTTTCTACACTACTAAATTACAGCAGAGACAGGGCTTTTATGAGGGTGTTCTAGTATTCGTAGCACCTCATCTAGAATTCGTTGAACATGGTGTATTTATTCAGGTTACAATTGTTCATTCTTCAATGTATGGCAAAAGAAAAACCTGCAAAATGATACACATCTTACAGGTTTTCTTCTCCTTTCGGAGGACCAACTAACCAAAACTTACTACCTATTTTTTCAACGTTAAAGTCATCTCTTTTTTTACGGATTTTAAACTGATTTTCTCAAACGCTGACTGCATACTTTCATCAACTACCCAGCTACCATTTTCTAATTTTTCTACACGAACAACCTTGCCATTGGCATTGAATTTAATACGTAGACTTTCATACTTTTTTAAGTATTCTGTTACCAGTTTACTGTACATCACTTTAAATTCCATCGTCAACTGTCTTTTTACATTCTTTGTTATTTCATTTTCAAAATCTATGGAGAAAGAGCGTTTGAATTTACTTGTCTCTTTGACCTCAGCTTCTGCACCTACGGCAGAGTTGTTTACATTATTTGGCATAGGCAACGGCTGCTTTACTTTGGTCAAGGTGCCATCTTCATTTACTATAGCCTCATCTACAGCTACGAAAGAGGTGTAATTGGTCAACAGGTTATATTTTAATCCTAAGGCAACTACTTCATCTTTTACATCTTCATTGAACAAATTGTTATAATCATCTAACTCGCTAATCTTCTTTCTTGCCCACAAGTAGCGTAAGGCTTTGTTCTGCTTACTTAATTGTCCGTCAGCTACATTATATACTTCTCTAAATCGTTTTTTACCTTGATACCCGGTTACTATAATTTTACCTTCTGCCCTACCCTTGTATTTACCATGAATAATTACGGGTCTTGCAGCAAAAACATCTGGAATGCTTTTTTGGGCAAGGTCATACATATCAAATCCTTTGGATTCTATTTTTACCCTGGTCAATAATGGTGTGGCTATATAATCTGCAAAGTCTTTAGCTACTTCTGCCGCTTCTTCTGATGTTGTTGCAATGAAAGATTCACTGTTGGAAACCTTTGCCATGCCTTCTATTAAATATCTGTTAACGCTTGACCCTATGCCAAATGTGAATACATTGGCTTCATCTAAATTGTTAC
Organism: Maribacter sp.; assembly: GCF_039968975.1. Lineage (GTDB taxonomy): Bacteria > Bacteroidota > Bacteroidia > Flavobacteriales > Flavobacteriaceae > Maribacter. The sequence continues at coordinate 15,800 of NZ_JBDVOT010000277.1, forward strand.
CAATAAGTTCAAATGCTTCTTTTTCTACACTCACATATCCGTCTGTAATAATTACCATAGAACGGGCTACGCTCATATCTCTTCGTGGTAATTTATAGGCTTCATGCAATGCGCTTAATAATTGGGTGCCGCCACCGCCTTGACCATCTGATAAAAAACGAATGGCTGCTTCAATATTCTGCTCGGTCGATTCTACTGGGGTTTGACTAAACATCGTTGAGCTAGAAGCAAATAACTGAACATTGAAGGTGTCGCTCATTCGTAAATTGCAAAGTAGGTTTCGCATTAATTGTCTTGATACTTCTAAAGGATACCCATTCATAGAACCTGATACATCTACAATAAACAAGTACTCTCTTGCCGGAATATCCTCTAAAATCACCTTCTTACTAGGCTCCATTTGATAGGTAAAGAAGTTCTCATCCTCTCCCTCGTATAACAATAACCCCGTTTGAATTTGATTTCCCCTAAGGTTGTAATTCAATATAAAATCTCTATTAGACGGATTCTCATTCTCTTCGGATAAAAAGACTTCGGCTGTTTTTGCATTAGGATGATTCACCGTTACTTTATGACTTGTACTGTTTATATTTTGAATGATCATACCAGCATTTAAGGTTACGGTCATGTCAAAATCAAAACTATCTGCAATACCCTTTGCCGTGTATGGCATATTAAAGCTCTCTTCGTTTTGAGTGCTCTCGCCAGTAAACCTAGGACCTACAACACCTGGTGCTACAAATTGATATTCTCCGTTTACAGGCACTAATATTTCTGTGTAATAAATATCTATGGCAATTTCATCGCCAGGCATAATATTACCCACGTTCATTTGAAATACATTAGGTCTTTCTTGATCTAGCTTCGCCGCTCGTTTACCTTCGCTTAAAGCAGTTTCATAAACTTCTTGAGCTTCCTGCTTTTCAAATATTTTGGCATTTACAATTCGGTTGCCAATGGTCATCTGCATTTTATGAACCGCTGCTTGAGTAGAAAGCGGGAATACATATTTAGCTTCTATTGCCCCTGCCCCATTATTTTGATATACCTGTGTCACACGAACATGAGCAATAGTACCAGATATTTCAACTTCTGTTTTAGAAGATTTTAAGGGTATTACGGCATCTTCTGTAGATACCAATAAATACGGACTGTCATTATCTTGAGAAAAGCCTGTGAAGATGGTGCAACACAGTAAAAAGGTGTAAAGTAGTTTCATGATCGTAGTTTTAGATTATTATTATTATTTGAAGTCAAATCTAACTGCGAACTACTCGTAAAATAGGCTCCTTTTAGTATTCGTTGGGGTTGAACTAGAATTCGTAGTCTACTATAGTTTTTCTACTACTGACCAATATCATGTACCACTAATTCAATGATTTATACTTTTATCACATCAACAAACAACAATAGGTCATGAGAAGAAATTTAAATCAACAAGAATGTATAACATTATTGACACAGAACTACATTGGTAGACTGGCTTATATTTCTGGCGGATGTCCACATATTGTACCCATCACCTATTTCTACGATCTTGAAACCAACACTATCACGAGCTATTCTTCTGAAGGTCATAAAATTGAGGAAATGAGGAAAAATACAGCTGTATGTTTGGCGATAGATGAAATAACCTCTATTGCAGACTGGAAATCTGTTCTATTGCAAGGCACTTTTGAGGAACTTTCTCGTATAGATGCAAAACATATGCTACATGAATTTTCTGAGGGAGTTAAAAAAGTAATCGCAACTAACTACGGAGAACACCCAAAATGTATAAGTGAGTTCTCTGCAAAAATTGATACCGAAGATGCTCCTATCATTTTTAGGATCAACATCAACGAACTGAAGGGAAAACTAAGAGTAACCGATAAATAATAGAGATAAAATATTT
>NZ_JBDVOT010000278.1:0-10133 GCF_039968975.1 Maribacter sp.
TATGGGTATGCAAGATAAAGCCAAGCATTTGGCAACTTTGTATCTTGAAGATTTGTCAGATTTTATAGTAGAATGTATTGATCCTAATTTTGGGTTTAGTAGATATGCAGAAAGACTTGGTCGTAGTGCAAATTCATTTGATGAATTGTATGATCACTTGAATGAAGAACCTACGTTTATTGATGAATTAACACTAGAGATTTTAAAAGAACAACTAGAAAGAGTACAACCTAAATTGGTGTGTTTTTCAGTGCCTTTTCCTGGTAATTTATATAGTGCTTTTCGCTGTTCCCAATTTATAAAGGCTAATTACCCTGAGGTGAAAATTGCCATGGGTGGCGGATTTCCAAATACGGAACTACGAAGTCTTACAGATGTTCGTGTCTTTGAATTCTTTGATTTTATTACCCTTGACGATGGTGAGCTTCCCTTAGAATTAGTGCATCAGTATGTTGTGAATGGGGAAGGGGAGTTAAAACGTGCTTTTATCTTAGAGGATAGTAAAGTTGTTTACAAGAATGATAGTCTTAGAACAGATTATAAACAGCAAGATGTTGGTACCCCAGATTATGCGGATCTGCAATTAACCAACTACATTTCTGTCATTGAAATTGCCAACCCAATGCATAGCTTGTGGAGTGATGGTCGTTGGAACAAACTCACCATGGCTCATGGTTGTTATTGGGGCAAGTGTACTTTTTGCGATATATCATTAGATTACATAAAAATATACGAACCTGTAGTTGCTAGTTTATTGGTTGACCGTGTAGAAACGTTGATGGAACAAACAGGTGAATCCGGATTTCATTTTGTAGATGAAGCTGCACCGCCATCATTAATGAAGGCATTTGCCCTAGAAGTTTTGAAAAGAAATTTAACCATTACGTGGTGGACAAATATTCGTTTCGAGAAAAACTTCACGCAAGACTTATGTTTCTTATTAAAGGCATCAGGCTGTATTGCGGTTTCTGGCGGATTGGAAGTAGCATCAGACCGATTGCTAAAACTGATAGATAAAGGCGTAACGGTAGAACAAGTTGCACAGGTAACGCGAAATTTTACCGAAGCTAATATCATGGTGCATTCGTACTTAATGTACGGTTACCCAACACAGACTGTGCAAGAAACGGTTGACAGTTTAGAAATGGTACGCCAGTTGTTTGAGTTGGGAATCATACAATCTGGGTTTTGGCATCAATTCGCATTAACGGCTCACAGTCCGGTTGGGTTACAACCTGAGGAATACGGAGTAATGCCAGATTTAAAAGATATCACCTTTGCAAACAACGATATTGATTTCAAAGATAAAACGGGAGTTGATCATAGTAAGTTCAGCTTCGGATTAAAGAAATCGCTCTTCAATTTTATGCACGGTATCGGTTTTGATATGAGTTTGCAAGAATGGTTCGATTTTAAGATTCCTTCTTCAACGATATCCGCAGACTATATATACAATTGCCTACAACAAGAGTTGGTGTTGAGCACAAAGTCAACCGCAAAAATTGCATGGATTGGTCCTATGCCATTGGCAAATGAACGTGTTAAGAAGAAAAAAGGTATGACTTGGCAGCAACTAGAACTGGGTTTTCATACCAATACTTATTTGTATGAGATAACAGTAGAAAAGGATAAAGGAGAATGGTTGTTGTCTATGCTAGAACAATTAAAACCTAAGAATAAACCCTTAAGTTACGGTCAATTAAAAAAAGACTATGAATCTCAGTTAGAAGATTTTGAACTGTTTTGGTATTCTAAACAAGTAACAGGTTTACGTGACCACGGACTATTGGTTCTTTAATTAAAATAGATATTATGATACCTAAAATTATTGATTTACAAAGTAATAAACTTGTAGGTCTTTCTCAAGAAATGAGTTTAATGGATAATAAAACACCAGAACTTTGGAAAGCTTTTAGGCAAAGAAGTAAGGAAATCACCAATAGGTCGTCTGATGATTTTATCTCTCTTCAAGTATATCCTTTGGACTATTTTCAGGAGTTTTCTCCCGTTAAAAAGTATATAAAATGGGCTTGTGTTGAGGTTGAAGATTTTGGTGCTGTTCCTGAAGAAATGAATAGCCTAGTTTTAAAAGGTGGTTTGTATGCTGTATTCAATTATAAAGGAACCGCGCAAAACGCGCAGACATTTTTTCAATATATTTATGGAGAATGGATTCCTAAGTCTGATTATAATTTAGATGACCGTCCGCATTTTGAAGTGCTGGGTGCCAAATACAAAAACAACGATCCAGATTCAGAAGAAGAAGTTTGGATTCCTATAAAAGCAAAATGAAAAACCCCGAAAAAGCGCCTTGGTATTATCTGTTGTTACTAATTTTAGCAGGGGAGAGCGTCTTTATTTTACCTTTTGTATTGCAACGTGTTTTTAGACCAACAGTCTTAAAAGTTTTTGAGCTTGATAATGTTTCACTTGGACTCTGCTTTTCCGTTTATGGATTTGTTGCTTTGGTTTCTTACCTATTAGGTGGTCCTTTAGCCGATAAATTTCAACCCCGAAAATTAATTGCCATAGCCCTTTGGATGACCGCATTAGGTGGATTGGTATTTTCCACTTTCCCCGATTATTTCACACTGCAAATACTTTACGGTTTCTGGGGATTTACGACTATATTTCTTTTTTGGTCACCTATGATTAAAGCTACAAGAGTATGGGGTGGTCAAAGCTCTCAAGGCAAGGCTTTTGGGTTTCTAGATGGCGGTAGGGGGCTGGTAGGTGCCTTATTTGGAACATTGGGTGTACTTGTCTTTTCTCATTTTATGTCTGCAGATTTAGAGGTTGCCACTTTAGAAGAAAGTAGGTTTGCATTTAGATATGTGATATTGACTTCGTCTGGTATAGTTTCTATTGTAGGCGTTCTAGTTTGGTTTTTTATGCGATTACCAGAAAGTCTAGAAAAGGATATTGTTCTTGAAAGAATTACGGTTGCACAAATTAAAGAAGTACTTCGTTTACCTTCTGTTTTACTTCTAATGATTATAATTCTGTGCGCCTATGTAGGGTATAAAATCACCGATATATTTTCTCTTTATGCACAAGACGTCATGTTATATAATGAGGTAGAGTCTGCAGAAGTAGGTACGTTTTTATTATTTGCAAGACCTATAGTAGGTGTTTTTATAGGAGTCATTGCAGATCGCTCTAGACCAAGTTTATTTTTGTTATTAGGTTTTATAATAGCGCTAATTGGCTCGTTGATTTTTGCCTCAGGAGTTGTTTCAGATGTTTCTTATTTTATATTCCTATTCTCCATTATGATTGTGGCATTAGGGGTGTATGCCATACGATCTCTATATTTTGCGGTGATGCAAAGCGGTAAAATTCCGTTAGTACTTACCGGTACTGCAGTTGGCCTAATTTCATTAATAGGCTATACTCCAGATATTTTTGCTGGACCGGCAATGGGGTATTTATTAGATGCATCGCCTGGGTTAAAAGGGCATCAACATGTATTTTGGATGCTAGCAATATTTTCTTTTATCGGTGGAATAGCGGCATTTAGATATTTTCAACTTTATGGTAGACCATTCAATGACAACGACAAAAAATCTTAATCTACTTCTATCGGGAATTATCGTTATCATAGCCGGTGTGGTCTATGGGGGGCATCCTGCTTATGTTATGCCAGAACTCTTAGGTTTTGAAGTAGTAGATTTAGAATTAAAGAATATGCTCCGTGCTGTAATGGGTATTTATATGGGAGTAGGGCTATTCTGGATTTTAGGCTCTTTTAAAGCGAATCTTTGGTATGCTGCAACCCTATGTAATATGCTCTTTATGGGTGGTATAAGTTTTGGTAGAATAGTAAGTACCGCTGTGGATGGAGTATCGCCATTATTTACACCAGCCCTGTTTCTTGAACTATTGTTCTTCGGTTGGGGATTGTATAATCTTAAAAAATATAAAGAGGTGGGCTAGATTTATAGTATTTAAAAATCAAGTTTCTTTTTACGTAACTCAAAATTCTGACCTAAATATACCTTTCTTACCATTTCATCCGCAGCCAGTTCTTCTGGTTCTCCTGACTTTAAAATACCACCTTCAAACATTAAGTAAGAACGTTCTGTAATAGCAAGCGTTTCTTGAACGTTATGGTCGGTAATGAGTATACCAATGTTTTTATCTTTTAACTGTGCTACAATACGCTGTATATCCTCTACAGCCACGGGATCAACCCCTGCAAAAGGTTCATCAAGAAGAATAAATTTTGGGTCGGTAGCCAAAGCACGTGCAATTTCTGTTCTTCTTCGCTCACCACCAGATAATAAGTCGCCACGACTTTTACGAATATGACCTAAACCAAACTCTTCAATAAGAGATTCCATTTTCATGTGTTGCTCTTTTTTGCTCAACTTGGTCAATTGAAGGACACTTAAAATATTTTTTTCGATACTTAATTTTCTAAAGACAGATGCTTCTTGTGCTAGGTAACCAATACCGTTTTGCGCTCTTTTGTACATGGGGAATTTGGTAATCTCCATGTCATCTAAGTAGATGCTACCGCCATTGGGTTTTACAAGCCCAACGATCATATAAAAAGAAGTGGTCTTACCGGCACCGTTAGGTCCCAATAACCCTACAATTTCACCTTGGTTTACCTCAAGGGAAATTCCTTTAACCACCCTACGGCCTCTGTAGGACTTCATTATATTGTCGGCACGTAACTTCATGTTTTCAAATCTATTGGTTATTGGTCTTTTAGAAAAGTAATTGGCGATTTTTTAACCTTGTTGGTTTTCTAATTCTTCCCAATATTCATACGCTTTTCGTAAATGCGGAATTACAATGGTACCGCCCACTAAGGTAGCTATACTCAACGTCTCCATGACCTCTTCTTTAGAAACGCCCTCATTATATGAACTCTCTAAATGATATTTTACACAATCGTCGCAACGCAATACGGTAGATGCTACAAGACCCAATAATTCTTTGGTCTTAACGTCTAAAGCACCTGCGGCAAATGCATTGGTGTCTAAATTAAATATACGTTTTACTACTTTATTATTATCAGCCAGTAACTTATCGTTCATCTTAGAACGATAGGCATTAAATTCTTCAATTTGATTTGACATTTCTATTTGCTTTTTTTTCTTTTTCAGCTTTTTTTCTTTCTTTTCTCAATACCATCGCAGAAATAAATATACTTATCTGGTATAATACAATGACCGGTATAGCAACTATAATCTGGCTTGTAACGTCTGGAGGTGTAATTACCGCAGAAAGTATTAAAACAACTACCAAGGCAATTTTACGGTACTTCTTCATCAATTCTGGCGTTACCAAACCAACTTTGGTCAAAAAGAAAATGATGATAGGTAATTCAAATAAAATACCACAAGCAAGTACTGAAATTTTTAATGTACCAATGTAAGAATCTAAATCGAACTCGTTCAGAACAGAATCACTTACAACGTATGATCCTAAGAAATTGATAGAAAGCGGTGCTACTATGTAATACCCAAATAATACTCCTATAAAAAATAAAATAGAGGCAATTAAGATAAATCCGCGAGAGTTTTTACGTTCGTTCGCATGTAGCCCGGGACTAATGAATTTCCACATTTCATATAAAATATAGGGAAATCCAAGAATAACACCTGCCCAAATAGAGGTCCATATGTGGGCAGAAAACTGTCCGCCCATTTCACGACTTTGAATGGTAAACGGAAATTCATCGGCACAGAAAGAAGAATCTATTACCGTAAAAGATTGAACTTTATTTAACCAAGTAGCAACATCACAAAAGAAGCGATACGTGGGGAAATTCATGTTCTTTGGTCCGAAAATAATTGTGTCAAATATGAAACCTTTCATTAAAAAGGCAACACTTCCAATGATGACAACAGCCAATACGGATCTGATTAAATGCCATCTTAATTCTTCTAAATGGTCAAGAAAAGACATTTCGTTTGGTGGCGTGGTAGTTTTGGAACTCATTATAAAATACCTTCGTTAATTAAATTATGTAAATGGATAACGCCAACGTACGTATCTTCATCCATGGCTAACAATTGTGATATTCCCTTTTTTTGCATATGCTCCAAAGCTTTAATAGCTAAAGTATTTGCAGGTATGGTTTTAGGGTTTTTAGTCATGATATCTTCAGCGGTCAACCCTTTTATGTTGTCATGTTTATTTAACATGCGTCTAATATCGCCATCGGTTACAATACCTACAACTTTTTCGCCATCAAGTACTGCAGTAACGCCCAACATTTTTTTAGAGATTTCAACAATTACTTTTTTGACCTCTTCGCTTTTTTGAACTTGTGGCACTTGATTTTTGCTGACCAAATCTGCAACTCTTAAATATAATCTCTTACCTAAGGATCCGCCTGGGTGATATTTTGCAAAATCTGAACTACTAAAACCTTTGATTTCTAAAAGCACAATTGCCAGGGCATCTCCCATAACTAATTGAGCTGTAGTACTTGTTGTAGGAGCTAGTCCGTTAGGGCAAGCTTCCTTCTCAACATGTGTATTTAGAATAAAATCTGCTTGTTTTGCCAAAAAAGAATCAGTGTTCCCTGTCATGGCAATTAGCTTATTAGAACCTCTTTTTATGAGCGGTACCAGCATCTTTATTTCTGGTGTATTTCCGCTATTAGAAATACAGATAACAACGTCATTATCTTGCACGGTTCCTAAGTCTCCATGTATGGCATCTCCAGCATGCATAAAAATTGCGGGAGTACCCGTAGAATTCAGGGTAGCTACAATTTTGGTGGCAATGATTGCGCTCTTTCCAATACCTGAAATTATAACGCGTCCTTTTGCTTCAATAATGCAGTTTACTATACTAGCAAAATCATCGGTTAAAAGTGAGGAAAGTTGTGCTATAGCATCACGCTCAGTTTCAATGGTTTTTCTCGCTAAGCCAATAATGGTGTCCGTTGCAATCAATCTATTATTCAAATTATGGATTGTATTCCTAAAAGAATGTATTATCTTTAAGATGACAAAATTAAACAAACTTAATTTTAAATGCCGATTATCGCATAATAATTTAGAAACGCCTAGCTAGGCAATTTGTATTTTTGTTCGCTTATAAAATTTAAAGTAAGTAGTGTCCCCTTAAATGTAAAATGTGACAGACAGTAAAGAATTTGACAATATCGATTTACATTCCTCATTAAAAAAGTATTTTGGTTTTTCTCAGTTTAAAGGACTTCAAGAAGAAGTAATTAAAAATGTTTTAAAACAGAATAATACGTTTGTGATCATGCCTACAGGTGGTGGTAAATCTATGTGTTACCAATTACCTGCCCTTATGCAAGAGGGTACGGCAATTATCGTTTCTCCGTTGATCGCTTTAATGAAGAATCAGGTAGATGCCATACGTGGTGTTTCTTCTGAAATAGGAATTGCCCATGTATTAAATTCCTCATTGAATAAAGGGGAAATAAAACAGGTGAAACAAGATATAACAGATGGTGTAACTAAACTGTTGTATGTTGCTCCAGAATCTTTGACAAAAGAAGAGAATGTAGAATTTTTACGCTCGGTCAAAGTTTCTTTTGTAGCGGTAGATGAAGCGCATTGTATTTCAGAATGGGGTCATGATTTTAGACCTGAGTATAGAAATTTGAAATCTATAGTGGCACGTTTAGGAGATGATATTCCTATTATTGGGCTTACAGCTACTGCAACGCCTAAGGTTCAAGAAGATATTATTAAGAATTTAGGTATAGGTGGAGCCAAGCTTTTTAAGGCGTCTTTTAACCGACCTAATCTATTCTACGAAGTACGTACCAAAACAGAAAATATTGAAGCGGATATTATCCGTTTCGTGAAACAAAATTCTGGTAAATCAGGAATTATATACTGCCTTAGCCGTAAAAAGGTAGAGGAATTAGCTCAAGTATTACAGGTAAACGGGGTAAGTGCCGTACCATACCATGCAGGTTTTGACGCTAAGACAAGATCAAAATATCAAGATATGTTCTTGATGGAAGATGTAGATGTGGTAGTTGCAACCATTGCCTTTGGTATGGGTATCGATAAACCAGATGTACGTTTTGTAATTCATCATGATATTCCAAAAAGTATTGAAAGTTACTATCAAGAAACCGGTAGAGCTGGTCGTGATGGTGGTGAAGGTCATTGTTTAGCCTATTACTCTTATAAGGATATTGAAAAGTTAGAGAAGTTCATGTCTGGTAAACCGGTAGCTGAACAAGAAATAGGAAATGCTTTATTGCAAGAGGTGGTAGCGTATGCAGAAACCTCAATGTCTAGACGTAAGTTTATGCTTCATTATTTTGGAGAGGAATTTGACGACGTTAACGGTGAAGGTGCCGAAATGGATGATAATACCCGTAACCCGAAAGAGAAAGAAGAAGCGAAAGACAACGTTGAAAAGTTACTTAAGGTAGTGACCGGTACAAGCGAAAAGTTTAAATCTAAAGAGATCGTAAATGCATTGCGCGGTAAAACCAATGCAATAATTTCTTCGCATAAAACCAATGAAAAAGAGTTTTTTGGAATTGGTTCCGATAAAGATAAAAGCTATTGGATGGCACTTATTCGTCAGACTTTGGTTGCCGGATTGCTAAGAAAAGAGATAGAACAATATGGCGTATTACATGTAACTGATAATGGTAAGGAGTTTTTAGCGAATCCTTCATCTTTTATGATGACCAAAGATCACGTTTATAATGCCGAAAATGACAATGCTATTGTTGGTGCCGCTAAATCTGGTGGTATAGCAGATGAGAAATTACTGAAGCAGTTAAAGGACTTACGAAAAGCACAGGCTACGAATATAGGTGTTCCGCCATTTGTAGTTTTTCAAGATCCTTCATTAGAAGATATGGCATTGAAATATCCTATATCGCATGAAGAGCTGCTAAATGTTCATGGTGTAGGTGAGGGTAAGGCAAAAAAGTATGGTAAGCCGTTCATTGCATTTATTAGTACCTATGTTGAAGAAAATGAAATTATTAGACCAGATGACCTTGTAGTTAAAAGTACAGGAGCAAATTCTGCGTTGAAATTATATGTAATACAGAATGTGGATAGAAAATTACCATTGACTGATATTGCTTCTTCTAAAGGCTTGGAAATTCCTGACCTTATTAAAGAAATGGAACAAATAGTCTACAGTGGTACCAAGTTAAACCTGAATTATTGGATCGATGATATTCTAGATGAAGATCAACAAGAAGAAATTCATGAGTATTTCTTGGAATCCGAATCAGATGATTTAGAAGAGGCAATGAGCGAATTTGATGGCGAGTATGAAGAAGAAGAGCTACGATTGTATAGATTAAAATTCATTAGTGAAGTAGCAAACTAAACTAAATATATATAATTTATTTATAAATCCATTAACCAATATAAATTGGTTAATGGATTTTTTTATTAGAGTTATACAGGTAATTTATGTTGTCCGTTTTATGTGGCTTCTAAAACTTTTAAATGGTAAATAGCAGGGTAAAGTAAATTCTACCCCATATTTTTTCACCTTCAAATAATTGATATACAGCACATTGTATTTTGTTTAATAAATAAATTAAAACTTTAAACAAAATTTAAGACTATTGCTCGTGGTTCCGTTATACTTTTACAGAAATCTAAAAAAAAAAGAACTATGAAAATTTTAAAAATTACATTATTAAGTGCAATTACATTATTTGTAACGAACATCTCTGCTCAGTCAGAAACTATTGTAGGTGTTGCAGCGGGAAATGACAATTTTACAACCTTAGTAGCTGCAGTAAAAGCGGCTGATTTAGCAGAAGCGTTGAGTAGTGAAGGTCCGTTTACAGTATTTGCGCCGGTAAATACAGCTTTTGAAGCATTACCAGCTGGTACGGTTGATACGTTATTAAAGCCAGAAAGTAAGGATGCATTAACGGGTATTTTAACTTACCATGTAGTAGCCGGTAAGTTCATGGCTGCAGATGTTATTAAGGCAATCAATGACAATGATGGTATGTTTTCAGTAAAAACAGTACAAGGAGGAACAATCACATTATCACTGAGCGGCGACAAGGTAATGTTGAAAGATGAAAAAGGAAATATGGCAACCGTAGTTATGGCAGATGTAGCTGCTAGCAATGGTGTAATTCATGCGATAGATGCAGTAGTGATGCCAGAATAAGTTTAAAAGTC
>NZ_JBDVOT010000279.1:0-11160 GCF_039968975.1 Maribacter sp.
ATTGTTGGAACAATAATATCATTACTTTCAATTGTCTGAACCATCTCTACTTGTGCAGTTTCGATCTCTACAGAAACATCCTCATTGTTAGCTTGTGCCTGAGCGAAGAAACATGTAAAGAAAAGAGCGGTTAAAAGAATAATTGATTTCATAATATTTGTTTTACACTGCTAAAGTACAGGCAAGACCAAACATATTTTGCCGCTCGTCGTTGGGCGTCATTTAACTATAGACGAATGGTAAAAATCATTCGTCTACTATTTTTATGGATCTAATAAATGTGAAGTATGTATGCTATAATGGATGTTAACCTTCCATTAACGCAGAAAGCTCAAACCAACGTTCTGTTTTGGTTTCAATGGCATCTGTAACCTCTTTTAGTTCAATAGAAAGGTTCTTGATATCATCGCCACTTAAGGAACTATCAGTAAATTTCTCCTGTAGTGCTACTTTAGATTTTTCCAATTTCTGAATTTCTCTTTCCAGTTTCTTGTACTCTTGCTGCTCTGCGTAAGATATTTTTGGTGAAGCAGCTGGTTCTTTCCAATTTGTCTTGGTTGTTGTCTGAGCTTCTTTTTGCTCTCTCTTTTCTAAAACCTGACTGTCTTCATAAGCTCTGTAGTCAGAATAATTACCAGGAAAATCTTCTACCACAGCATCACCTCTAAATACAAATAGGTGATCTACAATTTTATCCATAAAGTAACGGTCGTGAGAAACCACCATTAAACATCCTTGAAAATCCATTAAGAAACTTTCCAATACGTTTAGTGTAACGATATCTAAATCATTGGTAGGTTCATCTAATATTAAGAAATTAGGATTCTGTATTAATATGGTACACAAATAAAGTCGCTTGCGCTCACCACCACTTAATTTATCTACAAAATCATATTGTTTTTTTCTATCGAATAGAAAACGCTCCAATAACTGCTGTGCAGAAATCTGTCTGCCTTTCATTAATGGAATATAGTCACCGAACTCTCTAATGACATCAATTACTTTTTGGCCTTCTTTTATTTCAATACCTTTCTGTGTATAGTAACCAAACTTGATAGTTTCACCCACAACAACTTTACCGCTGTCAGGCTGGTCACGACCACTTAATATATTCAAAAAAGTAGATTTACCTGTTCCGTTCTTTCCTATAATACCAATACGCTCTCCTTTTTGAAATACATACTCAAATTTGTCAAGAATTGGTTTGTTGGGAAAAGATTTTGAAATTTTATGTAGTTCAAGAATTTTGCTACCCATACGCTCCATGTTCAGTTCTAACTGAACTTGGTGGTCTTTTCTGCGTTGGCTTGCCTTATCTTTTATAACAGCGAAATCATCTATTCTAGATTTAGATTTGGTAGTACGCGCTTTTGGTTGTCTGCGCATCCAATCTAACTCCTTTTTAAATAACAATTCAGTTTTATGCTGTTCTACCGCTTCTTGCTCTATACGGGCTTCTTTCTTTTCTAAGTAGTAAGAATAGTTTCCTTTATATGGATATAGCTTCCCGTTTTCTAATTCTATAATTTCATTACAAACACGCTCTAAAAAGTAACGATCATGTGTTACCATGAACAAGGTCATGTTCTCTTTGGCAAAAAACTCTTCTAACCACTCTATCATTTCTAAATCTAAATGGTTGGTAGGTTCATCTAAAACCAAAAGATCTGGTTTGTTGATAAGGGCATTTGCCAATGCTAAACGCTTTTTTTGCCCACCAGAAAGTTTACCCACCTTGGCATTTAAATCGTCTAACTTTAGTTTATATAGAATTTGCTTGTATTGCGTTTCAAAATCCCAAGCTTCAAAACGGTCCATTGCTTCAAATGCTTTTTGATAGGCATCTGCCTCTTCTATATTTAAAAGGGCTTTTTCATAATTTTTGATGACTTGTAAAACTTCGTTGTCAGATGCAAAAATAGTTTCCTCAACAGTTAAGTTAGGGTCCATTTTAGGCTCTTGTGCCAAGAAGGATACACGTGTAGATTTACGGTAATTTACTTGTCCGCTATCTGGTGTATCTGCACCTGAAAGTATATTAAGAATAGATGTTTTTCCTGTACCGTTTTTAGCGATCAAGGCAATTTTTTGATCTTTATTGATACCAAAAGAGAGGTTGTCAAAAAGAACATGTTCGCCATAGGCTTTGGAAATATTTTCAACGGTAAGTAGATTCATGTAGGGTAACTTATTTTATTTATCGGTTATTTTTTTACTCTTAAAATAATATATGAGATACAAATAACGAATAGCTAATGCTAGTAAAACGATGATTAATAATATGGAAAACACTTGAATTTTAAATATCCACAGCATGCAAGTGATACCAAGTAATATGGTTGAAAATATGATGTAAGTTATCATCCATGCCGGAATCTGCCTCTTAATCATCATAAATGCGATTATTATATTTGGAGCAAATGCCCAAAGTGAATTAAAATTGGCTTTGGTAGCTAAGTGATCTGTTGCAAACCATAGGAATAATATAAGTACACCTGATAACCCGGTGACTGCAAAAAGCCCAAAGTCTAACCATTTATTTCTACGTAAATTTTTGTAATCGTTATAGGTAATATAACAGACTAATAGCAGTAATACACTAAGCCAAAATAACGGAGTTAAAAATAGTAATGACCTATCCTCTTGTTCTGGTATGTCTAATAATACCGTCTCTTTTTTAACTATCGGTTTGCCATCTAAAGTGGTATGCTTCATTTGTTCATACACATAAATAGGTAAGAATAAATGCTCATATGGAGATGCTTCTCTGTCTATTACAGAGCCTAAAGCTAAATCAATGCCGAAATTGGACCATGAATTCGGATTCAGTTTTAACCGAATTAACTCCCTAAACGTTAATTGCTCTTCTAAATGGTTATAATTGAATTTGAATGTGCTGCCTAAAGTTTTTTCGAACACCGTTGGTATTCTAGTGGCGCAATTATCGAACAGAAAATCATATTTGTATTTCTTGTTCTCAGGTAACAAGTTGTTTTCTAAGTAGGTGACAATACTATTGCGTTGTTCTAAATTGAGGTCTAATACTTGTTCTTTTATCCACCGTTTTTCTTGTTGGTAAGAGTATTCAAAATATTTGAACGGAATTCTAGAAATGGTATAGGATAGTTTACCGCGGGTAAAATTTAAGTAGAAGTTTGGGTCTTCAAAATCATAAGTGCCGTAACCATATACTTCATCTATACCTAGGGTAGGGTCTTGTAAGCGTATGGCGCTATGCCCAAATTTTGCAGCTAAATCTTCACCTGTACCAACAGTAAGTAAACTGATTTTTGATAATGGCGAAAGTTGTGCATTTTGAGCGCTAGCCAAAAATGCAGTGGAAAGGAGTACTAAAAGAAATGTGATTTTTCTGAACATATCTTTACTAGTTCATAGCAGTTGCAAAGATGCGAATAATAACAGACTTGAAGCAGGTTGGATTTTTTAAATTTTTTGTAAAAGATGGTGATTTGGTTGTACTACAGGTCAAATAAAACAAAAGCCACCTAAATTAGGTGGCTTTATGAATATGTGATAAAAAGAAATATATAGAATTTATGAGATGGTAACAACCAAATCATCTTGTTTTACCATACTACCTTCTTTTAAGCTAATTGATGCTACTTTACCAGATTTAAAGGCTGTTACCGTAGTTTCCATTTTCATGGCTTCAATAACAAATAAAGGATCGTTCTCTTTTACTTCTTGACCTTTTTTGACCAAAACTTTGTATAGAGATCCTTGTAACGGAGCACCGATCTGGTCATCGTTTGCTGGATCTATCTTTTCGTTTTCTTCAATTTTTAGATTTAAGGAAGTGTCTAAAACATCTACGAATCTGTTTTCACCGTTTACCTGAAAGAATACGGTTCTCATTCCTAATTCATTTGGTATACCCACAGAAAGCAATCTTACAATTACGGTTTTACCCGGTTCTAATTCTATTAAGGTTTCTTCACGTAGTTTCATGCCGTAGAAGAAATGCTTTGTTTGTACCAGCGCTAGATTGCCATACAGCTTGTAATTTTCATGTGCTTTTTCAAACACTTTAGGGTATAGTGTATATGAAAGAAAATCTTCCATTTCTATGGCACGTGTAAATCCTTTTTGAAACTTCTTTTTAAAGGCTTTAAATTCTTTGTCAAAATCTGTTGGTGCTAAATGTGCATTTGGTCTGTTTGTGTACGGCTTCTTGTTTTTGAGAATGATTTTTTGAAGCTTTTTAGGGAATCCGCCAACTGGCTGACCTAAGTCTCCCATGAAGAAACTAATAACAGAATCAGGGAAAGATATTTCCTCTCCACGTGTCATAACATCTTCAGTACTAAGTTCATTGGTTACCAGGAATATAGCCATGTCACCTACTACTTTTGAACTCGGCGTTACTTTGATCAGGTTTCCAAAAAGTTTATTGACATCAGCGTACATTTTCTTTACTTCGTCAAATCTATCTCCTAGTCCTAATGCTGTTGCTTGCGGGCGTAAATTTGAATACTGCCCACCAGGTATTTCATGACCATACACTTCTGCAGTACCAGATTTTAATCCAGATTCAAACGGGTAGTACAACTCTCTTGTATCTTCCCAGTAATTAGAAAACTGATTCAGCTTTGGCATATCAAACTCGTGTGCTCTTGGCTGACCCTTCATCATTTCTACAACCGAATTAAAATTGGGTTGTGACGTTAATCCAGATAATCCGCCTAATGCTACATCTACTACATCTACACCGGCTTCAATTGCCTTTAAGTATGTAGTTGTCTGTAATGATGAGGTGTCATGCGTATGTAAATGAATAGGTAGCTTTACCGTGTCTTTTAATGCTGTCACCAATTCTGTGGCGGCATAAGGCTTTAAAAGACCTGCCATATCTTTGATGGCGATTATATGCGCACCGGCATTTTCTAAGTCTTTTGCAAGCTGGGTGTAGTATTTTAGGTTGTATTTAGTTTCGTTTACATCTAGAATATCCCCCGTATAGCTCAAAGCTGCTTCTGCAATACCACCAGTTTTATTACGTACATAATTTATACTAGGTTCCATTGCTTTTACCCAATTAAGCGAATCAAAAATTCTGAAGATATCTACACCGTTCTCCCATGATTTCTCAACAAATTTTTCAATTAAGTTATCAGGGTATGCTTTGTAACCTACTCCGTTTGATCCACGAAGTAGCATTTGAAATAAGATATTTGGCACCGCTTTTCTAAGTTCACGTAAACGCGTCCACGGACTCTCGTGCAAAAAGCGCATACTAACGTCAAAAGTAGCACCACCCCAAACTTCCATACTAAAAGTGTTTGGGTGATTTTTGGCATAACTTTCGGCAACACGTAACATGTCATACGTACGCATTCTCGTAGCTAAAAGAGATTGATGCGCATCGCGCATGGTGGTATCTGTGTAATGAATTTTTTTTTCATCCATTAACCAAGCACAAAATTTCTCAGGACCCATTTCGGTCAGCATATCTTTTGTTCCCTTAGTATGAGGTTCTAGCGGATTGAATTTTGGTACTTTGGCATTTCTAAAAACTTTGCTTTCATCAATATGCTTTACATCGGAATTACCGTTTACGATAACTTCGGCAAGAAAGTTCACCACCTTTGAGGTTCTATCTTGCGAAAGTTTAATATCAAATAGGGCAGGAGTGTTCTGTATAAAATTCACAGTGACTTTTCCATCTTTGAACGTAGGATGCTGAATGACATTCTGCAAGAAATGAATATTGGTTTCAACACCTCTAATTCTAAACTCTTTTAATGCCCGTACCATTTTACGGGTGGCACCATCAAGTGTTCTACCGTGAGATGATACTTTTACCAACATAGAATCAAAGAACGGACTCACTTGATACCCTTGGTAAATACTACCGGCATCTAAACGAATTCCCATACCTGACGCACTTCTATATGTAGTTACCGTACCGTAATCTGGGGTAAAATTATTACCTGGATCTTCTGTAGTTAAACGACATTGTAATGCAAAACCATAGGTAGCAATCGTTTCTTGGCCAAATATTTTAATCTGCTGACTGTCTAATTTATAATTTCCTGCGACGAATATTTGAGTTTTTACCAAGTCAATACCGGTAACCATTTCAGTAACCGTATGTTCTACTTGTATTCTTGGGTTTACTTCAATAAAATAAATGTTGTCATTAGGGTCTACTAAAAACTCTACCGTTCCAATATTGTTATAATTTACCTCTTTGGCAATGTCAACGGCATATTTGTAAAGATTCTGTTTAACTTCTTCGCTAACATTATGTGAAGGCGCTATTTCTACCACTTTTTGGTGACGGCGTTGTACAGAACAGTCGCGCTCATGTAAATGGCGAATGTTACCGTGATTATCCGCCACAATTTGTACTTCAATGTGCTTTGGGTCTTCTACATATTTCTCAAGAAACATAGTATCATCGCCAAAAGCATTTAGTGCTTCGTTTCTGGCAGAATCAAAATTCATTTCAAGATCATCATCTTTTCTAATGATTCGCATACCACGACCACCACCACCAGAGGCAGCTTTTAGCATTATGGGGTAACCTATGGTTGCGGCTTCGGTCAGGGCAACTTTAAGTGAAGTCAATTTTTTCTTATTACTTTCAATAATAGGAACGTTACATTTTACCGCAACTTTCTTGGCGGTAATCTTATCTCCTAGAGCGTCCATCACTTTTGGATCTGGACCAATGAAAATGATATCGTTAGCGGCACATTGTCTTGCAAATTCAGAATTTTCAGATAAGAAACCGTAACCAGGGTGAATGGCATCTACATTTTTAGCCTTAGCCAAAGCTATAATTTGTGGAATGTCTAAATAAGGTTTTAATGGCTGATTATCTTCACCAATTTGATAAGATTCATCGGCTTTGTTTCGGTGTTGAGAATAGCGATCTTCATAAGTGTAAATAGCAACTGTTTTTATGTTCAGCTCTGTACAGGCACGTAATACACGAATTGCAATTTCACTTCTGTTGGCTACTAAAACCTTTTTAATCTTCATTTTTTGGAAATGTATTTAATGGTTAGTATTTAAGACTATTTGTTGTAAAACATCAATTTTTTTATGAAATTATTACATAGCCTAAAATTTAATTCTAAAATATCAACTAAACAATACTATGCGTGCATAATATTTTTTATTTAAGAATTGATTTGTGATATGCCCATTTAAAGAATAGTTTATATTTAAATATCATATACTTAAGAGACTGTAATTTTGATTGTTGTGCTCCACTAATTTCAATGGATAACTTCTGGTGATTTAAAGAATATTGATGGTCTAAGCGCTTTTTAGGTAAGAATACCACTACCACCATATAATTATATTAATTTAGAGCAATAATTGAGATGAGGTATTTTTCCTTTTTGAAATTGTGATTTTAGACAGATTATTATGAAAAAGCATATTCCTAATTTTATTACTTTATTAAATGTTTTCTGTGGCTGTGTGGCTACCATGTTTGCTGTTATGAACAGGTTAGAGCTTGCTGCTATATTTGTTGCACTAGGTATTTTCTTTGATTTTTTTGACGGATTGGCGGCTCGTGTTCTAGATGTAAAAAGTGAATTAGGTTTGCAATTAGACTCTCTAGCGGATATGATTACAAGTGGGCTAGTGCCTGGTATTGTTATGTTTCAATTATTGGCAATGTCGCAAACTAGCGGATGGGGAGATGGTTCTCACTTTTTTATGGAAGCTGGTAAGTTTCAGTTCATACATTTAATTCCGTTTTTAGGGTTTATAATTACAATGGCATCCGGTTATCGTTTGGCGAAATTCAATATAGATGAAAATCAGACGTCTTCCTTTATCGGTTTACCGACCCCTGCAAATGCACTTTTAATACTTTCTTTACCTCTCATACTTTTATATCAAAACAATGATTTTCTCAATAGCTTAATTCTTAATCAATGGTTCTTGATCATATTAACGTTGGTAGGTGCCTATTTGCTAAATGCCAATTTGCCGCTATTTGCATTAAAATTCAAGAATACTAGTTTTAAGGATAATGCAATGCGTTATATCTTTTTAATTATTAGTCTAGTGCTTATCATTACCATGAAATTCATGGCGATACCTATAATAATTCTGTTTTATGTAGTAAGTTCAGTAATACAAGAGAGACTTTAAACACAGCGATATTTAGGAAGTACTACTATGAAAAATGAAGAATATGAATTTTGGTTGAGTGGACCTATACAAGGTGTTCCAGATTTACTACAACCTGCTGCTCACGCATTATTACAATCTGAAAGAGAACTTAAAGAGTATACTGCTGATTTTCCTAAAGAACTTTTATGGGCAAAAACGTCTGGTAGAGCTTCTGTTGGGTTTCATATGAATCATATTACAGGTGTACTAGATAGAATGTTGACCTATGCTAAGGGCGAACCGTTATCAGATGAGCAATTTCAATTCTTAAAAAGGGAAGGTGCTTTTAATTTAAACACCGAAGTGGTCGATTTGCAAGATCAATTCTCGACAAAGGTTGCCGAAGCTATAGCATACTTTAAAACATTGCCAGAATCTTCGCTTACCGAAAAAAGAACAGTGGGTAGAAAGAAGTTGCCGTCTACCGTAATCGGACTTCTATTTCATGCGGCAGAGCATAGCCAAAGACATATTGGTCAGTTATTGGTAACGGTCAGTGTACTGCAGTCAAAGACTTTATAATTTTTTTTAATCAGTATTTATTAACTTATGAATACATCGGTAATTATTATCGGCGCTGGATTAACGGGTTTATTGTCTGCGTATCGTTTACAAGAATTAGGTTTTAATGTCAAAATATTAGAGGCACGAGATAGAATTGGTGGTAGAATACACACCTTACGATCGGGTAACGCTAAAGTTGAAATGGGCGCTACTTGGTTTAATGATAGTCATTTTCATTTATTGGATATCATAGAAGAATTCAATGTTCCTTTCTTTGAACAATTTATGACCGGTACCTCTTATTTTCAAACATTTTCAAATGTGCCACCTCAAGAAATTACAGTACCAAAAAATAGTCCAAGCTATCGCTTTAAAAATGGTACGGTAGATTTATTGAATTCCATCGCTGCTAAACTAAAACCAAATACTATCTCTTTATCTGAAGTCGTTAAAGAGGTTCATATTTTAGAAAATAGGGCTGAGGTGAAAACACATGTACGCACATTAAATGCCGATATTGTTATTACGACATTGCCACCTGCAGCATTAATAGACCAAATAGAATTTTCTCCGGCGTTACCAAATGATTTTATTGCATTGGCAGAACAGACCCACACTTGGATGCAAGACTCCATAAAAGTTGCCTTAACGTACAGGAAGCCATTTTGGAGAGATCAAGAAAAGTCAGGTACCATATTCAGCAATGTTGGTCCATTGACAGAATTCTATGATCAATCTAATGTGGAAAATGAGTCGTACGCACTTGTCGGATTTGCATCTGGTAGTTGTGCTCGTTTTACCAAAGAACAACGTATAGAGAAAATTGAAGCCCAGTTAAAAATGGTTTTCGGAGAAGAAGCTTTGCAATATGAATCATATTATGAAACAACTTGGTATGATGAAGAGTTTACAAAATCTAACAGGCAGGTAGCTAATTTGTTTCCACATCAGAATGGGGGACATGCAATGTATCAAACACCCTTATTCAATAATAAATTGTTTATTTCTGGTGCAGAAACATCAAAACATCACTCTGGTTACATGGAAGGCGCTATTTTTGCAGCTGAATCTGTTGTTGCAAAATTGAAAAGTTTGCACCTAACGCAGTAAAACATACATGTCAGTTACTTTATTATCATCCCCATTACAGGGTTTTACCGATTTTAGATTTCGAAATGCTTTCCATAAATATTTTGGAGGTATTGATACATTCTATGCGCCATACATTCGTTTGAATGGAAAAATGGTTATTAAAAACTCGTACCAGAAAGATTTACAGCCAGAGAATAATACCACTTTAGAAGTGATACCGCAGGTAATGACCGGCGACGCCGATGAGTTTTTATTTGTTGTAAAGTATATTCAGAGTTTAGGATACAAAGAGCTGAACTGGAATTTAGGTTGTCCTTACCCAATGGTAACGAAGCAGGGTATGGGTAGCGGACTCATTTGTAATCCTGAGAAAATAGACCATATTTTACAACGAGCTCACGATGAAACAGATGTGGTGATTTCTATGAAAATGCGAATGGGTTATGAAAATGCAGAAGAAATATTAGATGTTTTCCCTATTCTAGACAAGTATCCGTTAAAGAATGTTGCCATTCATGCACGTATTGGCAAACAATTATATAAAGGGGGAGTAGATTTAGATGCATTCCAAAAATGTATAGAGAGTACTAAGCATACTTTGTACTATAATGGAGATATAACCACGGTTGCTAAGTTTAAGGAAATGAAGGAGCGTTTTCCTAGTATTGACCATTTTATGATGGGTAGAGGATTAATTGCCGACCCATTTCTACCTGGTATGATTAAGAATGATACTACAGAATACCCAAAAGACCGTTGGAAAATTTTCTCGGAATTTCATGATACCATTTATCAGCAATACGACGAGGCATTATCTGGACCAACGCCTATAAAAATGAAAATGCGTGGTTTTTGGGAGTATTTTGCACTGTCAACTTCTAATCCGCATAAAGCATTTAAAAAGATTAAAAAAGCTAATAATCCTAGAGCTTATCAAGAGGCGGTGCGTGAGATATTGAATAATGAATATGGGAACAGTTATCTTTGCAGCATTGTTCTAAAATAACTTTGTGAAAGACCTTCTTTTAATAACACCACCTTTTACCCAATTAAATACACCGTATCCCGCAACGGCTTATATTAAGGGGTTTTTGAATACAAAAGATATTTCCTCATTTCAGTCAGATTTAGGGATTGAAGTTATTTTATCTCTCTTTACTAAAAATACATTTCAGCAACTTTTTAATATGGCTTTTTCTACAGATGCTATAGTGTCTGAAAATTGCCAAAGAATTTATGCTCTTCGTAGTGATTACCTAAAAACGTTAGATGCCGTTATCCTTTTTTTACAAGGAAAAAATGAAACATTAGCGAGGCAATTGTGTACTGATAATTTTTTGCCACAAGCTTCTCGTTTTCAACAGTTAGATGATTTAGAATGGGCTTTTGGGAATATGGGTATGC
>NZ_JBDVOT010000280.1:0-13789 GCF_039968975.1 Maribacter sp.
TCTATGGCATATTCTAATTTCTCTATTATAGATTCAGAAGCTTCATTCTCATAATCTATTTGTAACGGCTCTTTAATGACCATAGATTGAAGAATTCCCTTTTTCTTTACTCGTAGTCCTTTTTTATCAAAAGAACGTCTAAAACCATCTATTACCACGGGTACTACAACTGGTTTATATTTTTTGATAATATGTGCTGTTCCTTTTCTCAAAGGTTTCCATGGTGTGGTTGTTCCTTGCGGAAAAGTAATTACCCAGCCATCATTTAAAGCTTTACCAATACTAGAGATATCACTCATTTTTACTTGACGCTTTACATCTTTACCTTCTGAACGCCATGTTCTTTCAACACTCACAGAGCCTGCATATGCCATAATTTTGGTCAATAGACTTTTTCTCATAGTCTCGGCAGCTGCAACATAGTACATGTTCAATTTAGGCTGCCATATGTATCCCAAGTTTTTAATTGAATCTTCCCTACCACTTAAACTAGCATTGAATACATGAAACATTGCCACAACATCTGCAAAGTAAGTTTGATGATTACTAACAAAAAGAACGTTTCTATCCGGCAGATTTCTAATAATGTCAGAACCCTCAATTTCCAAGGTATTAAAACCCTTATAACGCTGGTGCGAAAGCAAGGCCAAAATACGAATTAGCCACTTTTTAATAAATAAATTATGCCCAAAAGGGTTTTTATCAAATAATCCCATAGAATGCTAAAATAAATAAATATGCCTTATAACACTTGTTTTAATAACTCTTTAATCTCATTCATCATCATCGCTGTAGCACCCCAGACTATATAACCGTTTAATTTAAAGGCAGGTACTTCAATATCCACCGCATAAGAAGTAGTTATTTTTTTAGAGACTACTTTTGCTTCGTCTAAAAAATCTAATATTGGAACTTCTAGAATTAACTCTACCTCTGACTCTTGTTTTACAAAGGGTTTTGGCTCTTTATACAATCCTATATAAGGCTGTACGATAAAATTACTTGGAGGTATAAATATTTCTGAAATTTCCTTTACCAAGGTAACATCCTTAGGGTCTACACCTACTTCTTCATGGGTTTCGCGCAATGCTGTTGTAAGCAATCCGTCATCTGACAGTTCTGCTTTTCCTCCTGGAAAACCTACTTGATTAGAATGAACGCCCTCGTACGTTTTTCTTAATATCAACAAAAGATTGGTATTCTGATCTACCGTAGGATAAAACAAAGCCATGACTGCCGCCTTTCTTGGATTCTTTTTTGATTGATTAATTCGTTGTAAATCTTCAATACGACTTTCTGGAGCCATTTTGTACTGTGAAGCTTCCCCCGGTAGCGGTAGATCCTTTATTTTTGATATTCGTTGTTCAAAAAAATTGAAATCCATGCGTTCACTTAAATTCAATATATTCCTTTTCGTTGCTATTGTAGCTTTTGCCAGCTGCAAAGATACCCCTAAGAAGGTTGACGATACAACTTCTAAATCAACGACTACAATAGACTCTACTAAAATTACAGAAAAAGAAGTTACTAAAGACGAGCAAGAAGAGGCTTTTGAACTAAATGAAGACAATGCTATAGATTTCTTTTTTAATTATGAGAAAACTTTAAAATCTAACAAGGTTAAAATTACCACCAACCTAGGCAGCTTTACTATAGAGTTATTTGAGAACGTACCCTACCACAGAGCCAATTTCATTTACCTTACCGAAAAAGGATATTTTGACTATACCCAATTTCATAGGGTAGTTAAAAATTTTATTATCCAAGGCGGAAATTCTGATGATGAACGAACCGGAAAGAAAAGAAATGATTTAGGAAGATACCTATTACCGCCTGACACTCGAAAAGGTCATAAACATCACAGAGGCACTGTATCTATGCCCAGTAGCGAAATGGACAATCCACATATGCTAGGCTCATTTTTTGAATTTTTCATTGTTGTAACCAATCCTGGGTCTTATCATCTAGATGACGAATACACCCCTTTTGGTAGAGTTATAGATGGTATGGATGTGGTTGATAAAATAAATAATGTACCTGTTGAAAAAGGTGATTGGCCTTTACAGAACATTTATATTGAAAAGGCTGAAGTTTTAAGGTAGCTGTTGGCTGTTAGTTAGCTATTTGGCTTTGCCAAATAATCAAAAAATATTTACAATCCTTCTCGATAAATATTTGGCAGCGAAATTTTAAAACGCACCGCCAACACTCTCATGATAATGATTGTCACAATTGCCATGGAATACGCAATGGTATTCTGTATGGGAAACTGAATTAAAAGAAAATACACCAGACCCCCTAAAATACAGACCGTTGCATAAATTTCTTTTCTAAATATTACAGGGATTTCATTGCATAATATATCTCTGATTACACCGCCAAAAGATGCTGTAATTGTACCCAAGGCAATGCACATAACCGGTGATAGATCTGCCGCCAACCCTTTTTCTATACCTATCATTGTATATAACCCTATACCAATTGTATCAAAAAGGAAAAGTGATTTTCTAACATATTTTAACTGCTTTACAAAGATAATCGCCAACAAAACAGTCATTACTATAATGAGCAAGTGCATAGGTGCATTCAACCATCCTACAGGTCTAATACCAATTAAGAGATCCCGCAAAGTACCACCACCTACTGCCGTTACAAAGGCTATAATAAACACACCAAAGGCATCAAGTCTTTTATCCATTGCAACCAAAACTCCTGATATGGCAAATGCGATAGTTCCTAAAATATCAATGATGAAATAAAACATTAATTATAGCTTTTGGGTAAAGTAGTTATAATCTTTCAATACAGTATCTAGATATTGCTTATCATATAAATCTGAATTGGTCTGCAATATACTATCAACTTTATCTCTAAGCGCTTTCATCGTTTTAAAATCATTACTTTTTTGGGCTATACTAAAAGTTTCCTTGATCAGTCTTACATCTTTATCTGTCAACATGGTAACGTTCACAAATTTAGGCACGTAAGTATCTTCAACTTCTTCTAAAATGGTGTGTGAAACTTTTGTTTTGTTTTTAGTACTTATTACCACGGTACCTGCCGCTGCATCACCCAATCTTTGTCTCTTCTCTGAGAATAAAATAGTAAGAACCCCTATTGATCCAACAAAAAGCCAAATATCTACTAAACGAAGCATCCAACGAATTAAATAATTACTCCAATTTACCGGTGAACCATCAACAGATACCACTCTCATCTTCATAATCATTTTGCCGACAGTTCTACCATTAAAAATAATATGCATTAATAAACTATAAAACATTGCAGGCAAAGCAATTAAACCAACTATACCTCTTTGCGTCCACCCATCGTCATAGATATAACCTATGGCATCGCCAATTAATTCCACCAAAAAATAATAGAGATATAATATAAATGCATCTATAAAAAATGCCACTATTCGCTCACCAATACTAACAATAGTATAATTAAGGTTCACATTTTGCGTTGTATTGATTTGGAGATTATTCATTAAGTCTTAAATTTAACAAGGTAAAAATAGTTTATGCGCGAAGCCGCTTTTGTAAAGCAAAATAAGGAAAAATGGATAGCATTTGAAAAAGCTGTCAACCTTGATGCTACTTCAAACCCAGATGAACTTGCCAATGGCTACATTCAACTGACCAATGATTTAGCCTACGCGCAAACGTATTACGCAGAAAGTAAGACTTTATTGTATTTAAACGAATTAGCTTCACAGGCACACCAAAAAATTTACAAGAATAAAAAGGAAAGTAAAAACCGAATTAAAAGTTTTTGGTTTACCGAATTCCCACTGTTTTTTAAACAATATCATAGCACACTAGGCATTGCTTTTTTAATATTTATAATTGCTTCTGCCATTGGTTCGTTATCTGCTTTGAACGACGCTACCTTTGTTCGTTTAATTTTAGGGGATGCATATGTAAACGAAACGCTAAATAATATCGCTAATGGTGACCCTGCCGCCATTTATAAAGGAGGTAGTGAAATTGGATCATTTTTAGGCATTACCATTAATAATATACGCGTTGCTTTTTTGGCATTTGCATTTGGGGTAATTACCAGCATAGGTACCGGTTATATTTTATTTAGTAACGGAGTAATGCTTGGTGCTTTCATAACATTCTTTTATACCAAAGGTGTTTTCTTCGAAGCTAACAAGCAAATTTGGCTACATGGTACTATTGAAATTTCAGTAATTATAATTGCTGGTTGCGCCGGTATAATAATGGGAAACAGTATTCTTTTCCCAAAAACGTACTCTAGACGCGTGTCTTTTATGAAAGGGGCTAAAGACGGATTAAAAGTTGTAGTTAGCACCATTCCGTTCTTTATTATAGCTGGTTTTATTGAAGGTTTTATTACCCGATATACAGGTATGCCAAATTGGTTGGCATTTCTAATAATTGGAGCTTCTTTATTCTTAATTATATTTTATTACATAGCATACCCGATCATACTTAATAACCAACATGAAAGACAATTACATACCGTTACGAGTAAACCGTGATTTTGGCGGAATAGTAACCGTTTACTTCGACTTTTTTAAACAAAATATTAAAAACTTTACTAATGTTTTTATAAGCTATAATGGTGTTTTCTTAATAGGACTTTTAATTACAAGTTATTTATTAGTATCCGGGTTTTTAGGAATGATCGCTCAAGAATCTAGCAGTAATTCTTTTGCTGCCGGAAATGAATTTGAGCAAGACTATTTTATTTATCTTGGTCTAGGCGGCTTTTTGTTCGTCATCATTTTTTTAGGTGTAGCTTTCTTAAACTATTCGCTATCTACAAGCTACATGATTAAATATGTTGAGACCAGAAATGAAAACGTAGATAAAAAAGAAGTTTGGCAACTAGCTAAAAGTCAATTTGGCAATATCTTCTTATTCGTATTGCTACTAATACCTATTTACATTGTATTTCTTATTGCAGCGGTAATATTAGCTATCATTCCCTTATTAGGTTTTATAGGTCAATATATAGTTCAATTCTTTTTAACTGCTTGGGTAGGAGTTTCATTTTTTGATATGCTTCAGAAGAAGAAAGGTGTTACAGAAGCTCTAGGTGAAGGTTGGAAATTAGTAACCACCAACTTTTGGAAATCTGTAGGTGTCAACTTTATATTAGGTATTTTACTAGGTATTTTGCTCATGATCGCGCTATTTGTTCCAGGTGTTATAGTAGGTATTTATACCTTTCATGTTGTTGAAAATAATGTAGACTACTCCCACTCTATCGTTTCTACCATAGTTTACACTTTAGGTACTTGTATTGTGTTAATAATTGCTGTGTATGGCCAATGCCTCTCACAATTTATAAATGGTATTCTCTATTACGCATTACATGAAAAAACTTACAATGAAAACACCAGGGCAACAATTGAACAAATAGGTCAAAACGATTAGGTTGAAGTACACTATTCTCATCATATTCTTTCAGTTAACTACCCTTTCTGCAATTGCACAGGGTACAAATGACAGTATCATAAAAGTTGATTCGTCGTCTGTATTGACCGTACGAAGTAATGACGAAGATCTTAGTAAAAAATATACAGGAGATGAGTTCAATTACACCTTCAAAACTGGTGAATCTCAAAACCTACTTGCCCGCTTTATTAACTGGGTGGGGCAAGGTCTAAATAATGTATTTGGTATCAATATTTCACCACAGCTACTAGAACTCATTGAATACTTTATCTATTTCTTGCTAATAATTCTGGTTGTATATCTTGTTGTAAAATTGCTGATAAATGAAAATTTCAATTCCCTTTTTCAGAAAAAAGCCAAAGCTGTTAGCGATATCAATTTAACTGAAGAGCATATTGAAGGTATTGATATCAATCAATTATTAAATACTGCCATTGAACAAAAAGACTACCGTCTTGCCATACGCTATCAGTTTCTGCTTACGCTACAAAAGCTGTCTAAAGAAGATATTATAGAATGGCATTTTGATAAAACAAATTCAGACTATTTCGCTGAAATTGAGCAACCGGAAATAAAAAAAGGTTTTAAAAAAATAGCCTACCTATATGATTATATATGGTATGGCGAGCAGGCAATTGATAATATTAAATACACAAAGTCGGTTTTAGATTTTGAATCGATAAACAAACAAATTCAACTATAAATTGGGTAAGCGTTCTAAAATAATACTCGGGCTTTTGATTGCGGTGCTAATTGGTATCATCGTTACAGAAATAGTACGCCCAAGACCCATAAACTGGAGACCTTCATACACGTCTGTATCTAAAATTCCGTTTGGCTGTTTTGTGCTCTTTAATGAATTACCCCATATTTTTTCTAACAGTGAAATTGAATCAGTAGAAAGCAGCATGTATGATGCGCTTATACACCGAGACAGCACTATACCTTCTAATTATATTATCATCAACGATTATATCTACTTAGATGAACAAGAAACCAACCAGGTTTTAAAATATGTAGCAAACGGTAATCAAGTTTTTATCGCTACAAATAATCTTACTGGGCAGTTGGCTGACACATTAAATATAGAAGTCACACAACAGTATGGTATTCAAGAAGATTCGGTCAAAGCTTCTTTCTCTAATAAAAATTTTAAACAGAAAAATTTCTTTTTTACTAGAGGGGTTAACCCAAGTTATTTTGCAAGTGTTGATACCGTAAACACAGAAATATTAGGACACTTACAGTTTAAAGTTTCTAACTTTTTAGAGGATAATAATGATGAAATTAAAGTACAACCTAATTTCATTAAAACATCTTTTGGAAAAGGTAATTTCATAATAAACACGCTACCTGTTGCCTACACTAATTTTTATATGTTGGGTGATAATACCAAATACAGTACACAGAGTTTTTCTTATTTAAACGATAACCTATTGTATTGGGACGACTACAAAAAATCTGGAAGAAAAGTGATTACTTCACCCATGCGTTTTGTATTGAATCAGCCCGCATTAAAATGGAGTTACTATCTATTGGTAATTGGTTTACTATTATTTGTAATCTTTAAAGCAAAAAGAGAACAACGAATTATACCTGTAATCAAACCTTTAGAAAACTCCTCTGTAGCATTTGCAAAAACTGTAGGATCTCTCTATTACCAGAATAAAGACTACACCAATTTAAACCATAAAAAAATTACCTACTTTTTAACCTACATTAGAAATAGATATTATGTTAACACAACAGTTCTTGATGAAAATTTCATCACCCAATTAAGTGCAAAAGCTGGAAAATCTAAAGATGATACAAAAACATTAATAGAACTCATACTTCGTCTAAAAAATAAACCTGTACATACTGAACAAGACTCTTTAGTACTGGTTCAGAAAATAAATACATTTAAACAATCTTATGGAAGATAATACACAAGATGAAAACAACGTAGAATTTAATTCGCGTATAGACCTCACCAAACTTCAAGAATCTGTAGCTAAGGTTAAGTCAGAGTTAGGAAAAGTCATCATAGGCCAACAAGATATGATCGAGTTGTTGATTGTTTCTATTTTAGCTAACGGTCACTCACTTATTGAAGGTGTGCCGGGTGTAGCCAAAACAGTGACGGCAAAACTTTTAGCCAAGACCATGAACGTAGATTTTAGTAGAATTCAATTTACGCCAGATTTAATGCCAAGTGATATTTTAGGAACTTCTATATTTAACGTGAAGACCTCTGAATTTGAATTTAAAAAGGGACCTATTTTCTCAAATATTATATTGATTGATGAGATAAACCGTGCACCTGCCAAAACCCAAGCAGCTCTTTTTGAAGCCATGGCAGAAAGACAGATCACCAATGACGGAAATGAATTTGAAATGCAACCTCCATTTCTGGTATTTGCTACTCAAAATCCTGTTGAACAAGAAGGTACATATAGATTACCAGAAGCGCAATTAGACCGTTTCTTGTTTAAAATAAATGTACACTACCCTACCTTAGAAGAAGAAATACAGATACTAGAAAACAAACATCAACAAAAAAACACCAATGTTGAAGCATTAATAGATTCTGTTCTTTCCGCAGAACAAATAGCCGCTTATCAACTGGTGATAAAGGATATTATCGTTGAAGATAATCTACTTAAATATATAGCGGCCATAGTCAATAACACAAGAACTAATGCCAACTTATATTTAGGCGCATCGCCAAGGGCTTCTATTGCCATTTTAGATGCTTCTAAAGCGGTTGCAGCTATCAATGGAAGAGATTTTATTACTCCAGATGATATCAAGAAAGTAGTTGGACCCATTTTAGGACATAGAATCATTTTAACTCCTGAAAGAGAAATGGAAGGCTATACTGCAGAAAAAATGATCAATGACCTTATTCAGACCATTGAAATTCCTAGATAAACAATTGTGAAAAACGTGTTCAAAAATATATTTCTTCAAAAAAGATTTTTCCTAGTTTTGACGGGAATCATCCTATGCTTTTTGGTTTCCTATATTTTTGAGAATATCTCATTTATTGCCAAGCTACTCTTCTATTTGTTTTTAGCGCTAGTAACCGTTGACATCATACTTCTATTTTTATCAAAAGGTAAAATAGTAGCAGACAGAATAGTACCTGACAAACTTTCTAACGGCGATGAAAACAGTATTAAAATAAAAGTTACCAATCAATACTTATTTTCTAGCCGGGTCAATATTATAGACGAGCTGCCTTTTCAATTTCAGAAAAGGGATTTTAATTTTCATAGCTTATTAAAATCGGGCGAACAAAAATTTTACACATATAATGTTAGACCTGTTGAACGCGGGATTTATAGCTTTGGCAATTTAAATGTTTTCTCTACTTCACCTATTGGTTTTTTAGCCAAAAAATATACGTTTGATCAGGGCAAAGAAGTACCTGTTTATCCGTCGTTTTTACAGCTTCGCAAATATGACCTTTTAGCTTTTAGTAACCGTCTGCTTGAATTCGGAATCAAGAAGATTAGGCGTATTGGTCACACGATGGAGTTTGAACAGATCAAGGATTATATACAAGGTGATGATATTAGAAATATAAATTGGAAGGCGACTGCCAAAAGGGGTCAGTTGATGGTCAACCAATTTCAAGATGAAAAATCGCAACCCATATATTCTATTATAGATAAAGGTAGGGTAATGAAAATGCCTTTTAAATCTCTTAGCTTATTAGATTACGCTATCAATGCAACATTGGTCATTAGCAATATAGCCTTAAAAAAGAATGATAAGGCAGGTATGTTTTCTTTTAGTAACAAGATAGAAAACAGAGTAGTTGCTGAACGTAGAAGTTCTCAAATGAACCTTATTCTTGAAACACTCTATAATCTTAAAACCAATTTTGTAGAAAGTGATTTTAGTAGATTGTATATTGATGTTAAAAGGCATTTACCACAACGAAGCCTATTACTGTTGTACACAAATTTTGAAACTTTAGATGCACTACATCGTCAATTACCCTATTTACAAGCTATTGCCAAACAACACTTATTAGTTGTTATTTTCTTTGAAAACACAGAGCTTTTCTCTTATGCACAAGAAAAGCCAAATAACACTCTAGAAATTTATGAGCAGGCCATTGCAGAGAAATTTATATACGAGAAACAACTGGTAGTGAACGAGCTTAGAAAATATGGGATACAGACTATTTTGACCAAACCTGAAGACCTGACCATTAATACTATTAACAAATATCTTGAAATTAAAGCGAAAGGACTTTTATAGATTACCGAAGCAGATAAGCAGCCTGTAGTTCTGAAGTAATATCACCAGTACCATTTTCTACAAATACTGGCAATTGAATTTCATTGGTATTATCTAGCTGAGCAACTAAACAACCACAGCTATTACCACCTCTACTGCTACCACCGTTTCCAGTAAAAACTTCCAAAGCCAAAGCAGATATCACTCCGCCTAAAGTAGTAAAAACTACATCTCTTGTTTCCCAATTCGCTCCTCTTGAAGAATCGTAGATAGCTTCTTTTGCCAAACCTGCCGCAAAAGCACTACCAACGGCTCCAGCCCATATCCAACCGCTACTTCCATTGGATAATTTATGTGCAGTATACCCACCTACTCCACCAATTACAATACCTGCCCCTAAATGCTTAGCAGCATCAGCGCTTGTTTGAGCATATGAACCATAAAAGAAAAATACTAACACTAAACTAACTATGTATTTCATTCAACGTGGGGATTTTTTTTCAATAACGTTCTTATTTAAAGAAAAGTATGTGAAACAACAGTTGGCACTAGCAAAATTCCAAATATTTAAATGTACTTTTAATCAGAGAATCGTAGTATATTTTAATCCTAAATTTTGACCAAAAACTATCAATAAAAAACAAATAAAATGAAAACTATAATACATAGGTCTGGTACTCGAGGTCATGCAGACCACGGTTGGTTAAATTCTTATCACAGTTTTAGTTTTGGTAATTATCATAATCCAGAACGAATGAATTTTGGAGCTTTACGTGTTTTAAATGACGACACTGTCGCTGCTGGTCGGGGTTTCGGAACTCACCCGCATAGAAATATGGAGATTATATCCATTCCATTAGAAGGTGACCTTCAACATATGGATGACATGGGGAATTCTACCGTTATTAAATCTGGAGATGTACAAATGATGAGCGCAGGTACGGGAGTTTCTCATAGCGAGTTTAACAAAAATAAAGATCAAGAAGTAAAATTTTTGCAGATTTGGATTATCCCGAACAAAGAAGAGGTTACCCCGCGTTATGACCAAATATCAATTGAAGATATAGCTACAAAAAACAGTTTGTACCAAATAGTTTCTCCAAACCCAGATGATGCTGGTGTATGGATTCATCAAAATGCTTGGTTTCATCTTGGAAATTACGAATCTGGAATAATAGATTCTTATAATTTAAAGCATAAGGGTAACGGGGTTTATATTTTTGTACTGGACGGGGAAATAGAAATAGCAAGTAACAAATTAGGTAACCGTGACGGAATTGGAATTTGGGAGACTGACACTCTCAATTTTAAAACAAAAGACACCTCCAAAATACTTGTCATGGAAGTTCCTATGATTTTTTAAAATGTAAGGATTTCTGATTTTAACAATATCATTCATAAAACGACACTAAATAAATGTGTGTTTTATTTATTTTAAACGCCACTACTTTATTATATTTAAGTAAAATTTGACGTCGTTATTATCCCCTTCAATTATTCGTTTTTTTTTAAATAAGATTTAACTAAAATCATAGAATAATTGATTTTTAGTGAAGTTTCTACAAATATAGAACTCACTTTTATAAAATAAAAAAAGTCATCTTACACTAAAATCAATAGCTTGTCTAAACTTAATTCGACTTCAGAAAACAACAATCTAAAAGGCAGAAACTTTTTAGATGAATTTGGACTAATAACCATTGTATCGAGTATTTTTACTTTTGCCGTATTTATATATACGCTACTATTTCATTCTTATCCTGAACAGATTTTAGCAGGTATTGTTGCCATTGGTTTTGGAATTGGTTTTTTGTTAAACCGATTAAAGCTTCACCGTGCAACTAGAATTTATATGACATTGTTTCCTCCAATAATGTTCATGACCTTAATATTTTTAATAGGAGGTTTTTTTGGTCAGGCAGTTGCATTTGCGACAATGGGTTTTTTAGCTTTTATAGGCTTTAGAAGAAATCCTAAATTGAGAAACCTAATAATTGCTTTTGATATTCTAGCATTCGTTATCCCAACAATTTATATTTCTATTTACGGACCCATTTTAGGTACTATTGACGTACCCTTTGATGAGATTTTTGCATTTTTAGCCTGTTTAGGTTGGCTTTCACTAACCTTTAGAATGTATGACCAAAATAAAACCAGAACATACACTACAGATTTAGAGAATCATATTGAAGCTTTAAAAGAAAGTGAGTTAAACTTAAAAAGAGCTCAAAATAATTTAAGACTCCAAAACAGTAAATTAGCCGTTCTAAATAATGAACTTGAATTAAAAAACTCGCATATTGAAGAATTTACTTTTATAGTAACACATGATCTAAGAGGACCACTAAACAACATCAATGTAATTGCCAAGGAATTAGAAAAACAACATGCTACATCCAATTATGTAAATTTTAGCAGCTTTTTAAAACATTTACAAGGTAGTTCTACAAGACTTACAAATCTAGTAGAAGGACTCTTAAAATATGCTGAAATCGGTAATTCTAGTGAAATGGAAACTGTAGATATCTCAAAGATTGTTCATCTTGTTTTAGATGATTTTTCAGAAAAAATAAAAGAGACAAATGCAACTATTACCATTGGTAAGTTGCCGACAATTACCGCAAGATCAACTGATATTGGTATGCTCTTCCAAAATTTAATACACAATGCCTTAAAATTTAGAACTACCACCAAAGACCCAATAATTACTATAGCGTCTGAGAAGAAAGAGAATGAATATCTATTTAGTGTTGCCGATAATGGTATAGGTATTCCCAAAGAACATCAAGCAAATATTTTTAATGCATTCCACAAACTTCACAATCAATCTAAATTTGAAGGTTCTGGAATAGGTTTGTACGGTAGTAAGAAAATAGTTGATCATCACCTAGGTAAAATATGGGTAGAATCAGAAGAAAATATTGGCAGCACCTTTTATTTTACCATTAACACAAATTCTTTAGAAAATCATAAAACTGAAGTACATAGAGCAAGTCTCAATTAAATTTAACTCAATAAAAAATAAAGTTACTTTGACATATTACACTTTTTGAGAACATATTTAAATTTTATCAAGCTACTAATTGTTGTTCACCATTTCTAAACTAATTAAACCTCAACAACTATATTTTATTATGAAACAATTACTCACTACCCTCTTTCTTTTATTAGTTCTCAACGGATATTCACAAAATTCAATTATCGGATTTTCTTCTGAGAACACAAACAAACAACTGCAACTTGAAAAAAGTTTTGAAGAAAAATTAAATGCAACTAATCTTGATGAATGGATGCAAAAAATGGCTGCCGAACCTCACTGGGTGGGCACGAAATTTGGAGAGGAAAATGCAAAATGGATTAAAAATCAATTCGAGTCTTGGGGTTACAAGACCAAAATAGAGACCTATCAAGTTCTATTTCCTTACCCAACAGAAAGGGTTTTAGAATTAACGGGTCCTACTCAGTACAAAGCAAAATTAAAAGCCGTACCTGTTGAAGGTGATCCTTTTACAGCACAAGGTGATGCCCTATTACCAAGCTACAATGCTTTCTCTACCGATGGTGATGTTGAAGCAGAATTAGTTTTCGTTAATTACGGAATTCCAAAAGATTACGAAGAATTAGAAAAGCTTGGCATCAGTGTAAAAGGTAAAATAGTGATTGCCAAATACCAAGGCTCATGGCGTGGTATTAAACCTAAATTAGCTGCCGAAAAAGGAGCTATCGGTTGTATTATTTATTCTGACCCCGAAGATGATGGTTACGGACAAGGTGATGTCTACCCAAAAGGTGCCTACAAAAATAAAACTGGCGTACAACGTGGTTCAGTGATGGATATGCCTACATACCCAGGTGATGTATTGACTCCTGGTTATGCTGCTACAAAAGATGCTAAAAGGCTTGATAGAAAAGATGCTCCTACTATTACAAAAATTCCTGTTTTACCAATTTCATACGAAGATGCTCTTCCACTATTATCTGCCTTAGACGGTACCGTTGCGCCAGAATCATGGCGAGGGGGATTACCAATAACTTATCATATAGGACCAGGATCAGCAAAGGTTCATTTAAAACTTACATTTGATTGGAAACTGGTGCCTGCCCATAATGTTATTGCCACT
>NZ_JBDVOT010000281.1:0-5773 GCF_039968975.1 Maribacter sp.
ATTGTTAGGAATGACGGAATCTACAGGTGTATATTAGAATAAAAGTACGTTAAGATTCTAATCGCCATGGCGGATTTAACCTGTTTTCACCACCGTAAAACAAAATTAGTTGATTGCCATCTAAATCTTTTAACCGTGCCTCTCTCCACAACCACCTTTCATCTCTGGGTTCTTGTTCAAATTGAACTCCTTTATGCTTTAATGCTGCCACTTGTTCATCTAAATTCTCGCATTCAAAATATACGTAGATACCATTGCCTTCCGGTAATGTATCTACTAAGTGAATAGAAAATGTAGAAGTCCCATCTGGGCACTCAAATCTTGCGTAGTTAGGTAATGATTTTACGATTAATTTTAACCCTAGTATTTCATAAAATGCTATTGCTTTCTCTACGTTTAAAGAAGGAACAGTTATTTGATTCAAGTTCATACTAGCAATATAAAATTATCACACGGAACAAAAAATTAAAACTGCTCTTTAACCAACTCCATATTAACAAATGCACCTACCATAGTACCCGATGCTACCGAGTTTGCCAGTGAACGCATTTTTATACAATTATCACCACAGGCGTATACACCG
The DNA here is from genome assembly GCF_039968975.1 of Maribacter sp. Lineage (GTDB taxonomy): Bacteria > Bacteroidota > Bacteroidia > Flavobacteriales > Flavobacteriaceae > Maribacter. The sequence continues at coordinate 584 of NZ_JBDVOT010000281.1, forward strand.
TCAACTGCTGTTTTATACATACCATCAACTTGAATATAACCTTCGTCATCTAATTCGCAACCCAATTCATCTGGTATACCATTATGCTGAACAAAAGGCAAAGCAGCGTATAGTGCATCATATTTCTCTTTACTTCCGTCTTCAAAAATGATATTATTGATATAGCCGTTCTCATGTTCGACCTCAACAATTTTCTTCTTTACAATAGCAACCTTATTTTCTTTTAGCTTAATCAATTGATCTGCAGAAAAAGAAGCCGGCTCATTAGTTAGTACACGTACATCTTTAGTAAGGTTTTTAACCAAAGCTGCTAAATGAAAAGCACGCTCACCGTTTGCGATAATACCTGTTTTTTCATTTCTAATCTCGTACCCATGACAATAAGGACAATGTACAACAGAGATACCCCAACAATCTGCAAAACCCGTAATATTGGGCATGATATCTTTAATACCAGTAGCAAAAACTAATTTTCCGGTTGTATAAGTTACCCCTGATTGCGTACTAATTGAAAACTTGCCTTCATTTTTAAAACCGCTTATTGCTTTATCTTCTACAAAATTTACAGTCTTATATTCTAAAACCTGAGACTTTGCAATCTCACTAATCTCGCCAGGTGTTTTACCGTCTTGTGTTAGAAAATTATGAGAATGTGGCGTTTGCCTATTACAAGGTTTACCGCTATCAATTATCAATACTTTTCTTAATGATCTACCTAAAGACATAGCCGCTGCTAAACCAGCATAGCTACCGCCTATTATGATTACTTCAAAATTGGTATTTGCTTGCATACCCTTTTATTAAAAAATAAATCAAAATGAAAAAATTACAAGTTCTAATCACCAATTTGTTAAGACAATGAATTTTATTAACTGCATAATTGCAACAAATTCGCGTTTCTAATTCTGAACAAATATATTAATAAGTTACATTATTGCAACTTAGTTTCAATAAGGGTGTTTCAATACGAAAAGAAGAAATACAGCTACAAACTATACCGTGCTCTCTGTATTAGAATCTTCTGGTAAAACCATGAATAAGAGTCTTATCAAAAAAAACATATAGGTGTCGATATTAATAGAGCAACGATATACCGCGTGTTAAACCGTTATTATGATAATGATATTTTACACCCAATTATTGAAGACATTGGCAGGTAGTATATTTTCATATGTATAAATTGTGACTCCATAAAGAAATCACATCATCATTTTCACTTCAGGTAACAGAAATGGGATACTCTTGAATGTCTACCTATACCTGTTCATTTCTCTCTTCCAAAAGATTATTAGTTAGCACAAATAAACTATGTGCAATCTGGAATATGTATAGACTGTTCTTAATGATTTAATTCTTGTGTGATTAAACTATCCGCCTTGTCCATTTTCTAGATGTATGGAAAAATAGTAATTCACTACAGTATAGATTATTAATACTAATAATTGAGCAATCAATAAATAACCCGCTTTTTTCTTAACATAAATAAAGGTTGAAAAAATCATTAAAAACAAGACATTAATGGTCATAAAGATCGGGAAGATGACCTTTTTATAAAACCAATCAAATTCTGTCAAATGACCATCTGGAAAACCTACCATTGAATTTGTATAATACAAAGAGCTTATTACGATTAAACTTATGACAATACCAGTAACGGCAAACTTACGCTCCTTCATTTTTTTGAATTAAACAGCTTTAACCTTCGTCTTTTTGTACACAAATTCAAGAATAAAACAGAATACTATAATACTTAAAGCAGTAATTACCCCTACTCTATTATCAGAAAACTGTTGAACAATCAATGTAATGAAAGCAAGAAAACAAAGTAGGCAGGCAAACAAATGCACATAACTTCTAGATTCAAGCTCCTTATGCTTTTTAAACCCGATATAGTTAACAATACAGAAAATTAATAAAAAACCTGCACTACCTGCCGTAGATATACTTTGCAGATTAAACGAGTTGACCAATGCGATAGAAAGAATTGCTGTTACTAAAAGCCCAACAGGTTTACCCCAAAATATATGACAAAAATATTTTGGCAATTCATCATCTTCAGCAATATCATAATTAACCCTACCACTTCCCAAAACCGTTGCATTTATAGCTGAAAAGGTAGAGATTAATGCTGTAATGGTTATAATAGTGAAACCAATTTGCCCAAGGGTTGGCTCTGCAGCCTTTGCCAAAACGTAATCTTCTGCATTTGCAATTTGATTGAACGGTAACGCGCCTACAGTAACAATTGCAATTAATATGTATAATACGATTACAAAACCTACTGCTCCAAAATATGCTTTTTCTGTATTCTTCTCTTTATCTCTTAAATCTGATATAGAATTAGCAATTAACTCAAAACCTTCATAAGCAACAAAAATGACCATACCCCCAGAAAGTATTAATAACGGATTCTCCCATTGACTAGGAGACAATTGTTTTAAATTTTCCGGATGAATTGACAACCCATAAAAGCCCACACCTATAAATGCAATTAAAATGAAGAGTTTAATGATGACCGCTAAAGATTCAATTTCACTAACCAATTTTACACTCAGGTAATTTATTAACAAGGCAATCAGTAAAATAGCTGTTTGAAATATGCGTGTATCTATTTCTTTAGAACCTGAAAGCGAAATTAATTCACTGGCATATGACCCAAATGCCGATGCGTATAATGCTAACATGACAATATAGCTGACCCATAATAGATTGTTAATACTACCAGCAAAAATACCGCTACCAAACTGTTGGTGTACAAATTTTACCGTACCGCCATTTTCAGGATATTTTTTTGAAAGTTTGGCATAAGAATATGCTGTTAACAATGCAATTAAACCTGCCCAAAGAAATGCAACTGGTGTTGCTCCTTTGGCTAAAGAAACGGCAAGACCAAGTACGGCAAAAATTCCGCCGCCTACCATACCGCCAATACCTATTGAAATAGCATCTTTTAGCCCTATTTTTTTATCCATCTTAATGTTTTTAGCTATTATTTAATAGCGTATATCACTTTCTAATATGGCATATTCAAAACTATCTGACCACCCCGATTTTAAAGGTAATATTTGTCTTTTTCTTCCTTCTTTCGTCATTCCTACTTTCTCCATCACTCGTGCAGAACCTAGATTATCTACCGCACAACCAGCTTCAATTCTATGTAAATTAAGTTTATCGAATCCAAAATTTAGCATAGCTTTTAAAGCTTCTGTTGCATAGCCATGTTTCCAATAATTAATATGTATTTTATACCATACTTCTGCTCTACCATATTTCTTGGAACCAAGTCGTAATCCAAATAAGTCAATAAACTCATTACGCTGCTTATATTGAATAGCAAAAGTATAATTAGTGATTTCAACTTCATTGTTCGCTATGATCCATGGCTCAATGACTTGCTTTGTTTCCTCTAAACTTTTTGGAACACCAAGTGTATTGAACTCATCGGTTTCTGGAATAACATGTAGGCGATGAATAACTTCTAAGTCTTCACGCTCAATTAGTCTTAATGCTAATCTATCGGTTTTTATTACAAGTTTTTTCATACCTAATAATTCTCAGTGCTTCTTTAAAAATAACTATTTTATTAACACCTTCCTCCCAATGATCAGAGCCAATGAAACCATCCTATTTTAATTTGAAGAAAACTAAATAAATACACCTTTAGGAATCGTTCACATTTCCAAAATCTTAAATTGACTATCTTAGTTTACCGGCAAATAAATTACAAAAGTTGAGCCTTCATCCTTTTTGCCGATGGCATGAATATGACCATGGTGTTTTTCAACAATCTTTTTACAGATAGATAACCCAATGCCCGTACCTGAATATTCGGTTTTAGAATGCAACCTTTGAAACACTTCAAAAATATTAGTAGCAAATTCAGGTTCAAACCCAATACCGTTATCTATAAAAGATATCTCATAGTAATACGGTGAATTTTTACTGAAATTTTCAGTTATTTGAGTACTACTAAGTTTTTTTGCAACGATAGAAATTTGAGGCGGAACATTACCTTTACTGTACTTAATAGAATTACTTATAAGGTTGGTACATAACTGTTCTATCTTAAAAGGAATACCAAGAATAACAGGTAAATTTTCATAAGATATTACAGTACCGGTATCTTTAATAAGTTGAGATAATTCATCTTCAACCTTAATAAGGGTATTACCTAATGAAATATGCTCAAACTCTGAATTTATTTTATCAATTCTGGAATATGAAAGTAAGTTCTGTATTAATTCTCGCATTCTAAAAGTACCAGATTTAATTTTAGCAAAATACTTTTTACTTCCGGCAGACATACTTTCTTCACCCTCGTCTTCTATTCTAGAGATGAACATTTGTATTTTACGTAACGGCTCTTGCAAATCATGGCTAGCCACTCTATTAAATGATTCTAATTCTTCGTTACTTAGCTTTAATTTCTCATAACTGTCAATAAGTGCTCTGTCTTTTTCAACGCGGTCAGTAATATCTTGCACAATACCAACCGACACGGGTCTATTATCTATTTCTACATATTTTCCTTTTAAATCCAAATGCTTAATGCCTTTTGTCTTAGTGAATACGCGGTATGTAAAAACAGTAGAAGCTCCTTTTTCTATATCATTAGTACTTAAAGACTCAAATATGTCTACATCTTCTGGATGTATAAACTCTTTGTAAGCGTTAAAAGTAACCTCAAAGCTATTAGGCTCTGCCCCTAAAATTCTATAAAAGTTATCAGATACAGTAGCGGTACCATCATCTAAATACCAAATAAAACTACCAACACCTGCTACATTTTCTGCCTCTTTAAAAATGGTATTCTTAAGGCTTAGATCTTCATTGAGCTTTTGAAGAATCTTTTCTGCTTCTTTAACCTTAGTAGTATCCCAAGCTGTGTTGGTTATACCGTTGGCAGACTTTACAATGTTGTTATAGATATATTTATTTTGTCCTTCAAAAGTATAAATACTCTCATGTTCTTGCGTAGTTCCTGTTATGTAACACTCTTTCATTAATGCAAAAAGTCCGTTATCCAAAACCATTGGGTACATCTTTAAAAGAGAGCCTCCAATAATATCATCTTGCTCTGCCCCTGTTACCTTTTCAATTGCATTTGACGTGTACCTAAATTGAAAATCGGTAATGGTATTATTCGCATCTAAAACAGGTTCAAAATGACTAATAATATTATTAGAGCTT
>NZ_JBDVOT010000282.1:0-2111 GCF_039968975.1 Maribacter sp.
TCTATTGCTGCAGCGGCATTTGAAAAAGTAGATGCAACCCCTATAGAAGGTTTTGATCCTGCCAAAGTAGATGAAATCCTAGGTTTACGCGAAAAAGGATTGCGCAGTGCCGTACTATTACCATTAGGGTACAGAAATGAAAGTGAAGACTGGTTGGTGAATTTGGTAAAGGTTAGAAAACCAATGGAAGATTTGGTTACCGTTATTGAATAATCGGTCATTAATGTAAGTGAAGAAAAAAATTAAAAGAAAAAGAAAATGAACAATTTTGAATTTAAGAATCCCACTAAAATTATTTTTGGTAAGGATACTATAGCGAAATTAAGCAAAGAAATAGCTGAAGATGCAAAAGTACTAATGCTATATGGTGGTGGTAGTATCAAGAAAAATGGTATTTACGAACAAGTAATGACAGCATTGTCTGGTATTGAAGTCATAGAGTTTGGTGGTATTCCTGCCAACCCTGAATATGCTATCTTGTTAGAAGCTTTACAGTTGATCAAAGATGAAAAAATCACTTATTTATTAGCAGTTGGTGGTGGTTCTGTAATTGACGGAACTAAATTTTTATCTGCCGCTGCTGTTTATGACGGTGATACTCCATGGGATATTTTAACGAAAAGCATTAGAACAAAAAAAGGGATGCCTTTTGGTACTGTTTTAACTTTACCGGCAACCGGCTCAGAAATGAATTCCGGTTCGGTTATCACAAGAGCGGAAACCAAAGAGAAATTAGCAATGGGCGGACCAGGATTATTTCCTGAGTTTTCAATTCTAGATCCACAGGTAATAAAATCTATTCCTGAACGCCAGTTGGCAAACGGTATTACAGATGCCTTTACCCATGTGTTAGAGCAATACATGACATACCCTATAGATGCATTGTTGCAAGACAGATTCGCAGAAAGTATTTTGCAGACCTTGATAGAAGTAGCTCCAAAAGTTTTAAAAGACCCAACGGACTATAAACCAGCTGCGGATTTTATGTGGAGTTGCACCATGGCGTTGAACGGATTAATTCAAAAAGGAGTGCCGGGAGACTGGGCTGTACACATGATGGGTCATGAATTGACCGCATTGTTCGGTATAGACCATGCACGTACATTAGCTGTAATAGCACCAAGTCACTATAAGTACAATTTTGAAGCTAAAAAAGAGAAATTAGCACAGTACGGTGAACGTGTTTGGAATATTACCGAAGGTAGTGTTGATGATAAGGCATATGCTGCAATAGAAAAAACTGAAGCATTCTTTCACGAATTAGGTATTGACACCAAGTTATCTGACTACACGAAAGATTATGAAGGTACTGCGGAAGAAATTGCAAAACGCTTTACGGACCGTGGATGGAAATTAGGTGAGCGTCAAGCTTTGATGCCAGAAGACGCACAGAAAATTGTGAAAATGGCTTACTAAGAATATACTTATGAGTTTTAAAAAGGGCTGTCTTATATAAGGCAGCCCTTTTTAATTTGGTATAGCCAATTATAAAGAGCATTTGATTTTAAAATCAACAAGGCAGAATAGTGAAAAACCAATATCTTCGCGCGCATTATGTGGATGTACCTCGGACTATTAGCGGCTCTTTTCTTAGGGTTGCATAACTTATGCAAGAAACATGCTGTACAAGGCAATGATGCTTTTTCTGTACTGCTAGGTACTTTAATTGCCGGTTTCTTATTGTTTTTACCATTATTTATAGGTTCTAAATATTACCCGGAAGAATTACAGGGTATTGATTTATTTGTATCTGATATATCTTTAAAAACACATGGTTTTATATTTATAAAGGCAATGATCATGGCTTCATCATGGGTGTTGGCATATCAGGCTTTAAAACATTTACCTATTACCATTGTTACGCCTATACGATCGGCAGGACCGTTTTTTACTTTTATAGGCGCAATTCTTATTTATCAAGAAAGACCCAATTTTTGGCAATGGATTGGTTTTTTCTTAATAATATTTTCTGTTTTTCTATATTCTAGAATTGGAAAAAAAGAAGGCATTAATTTTAAAAGTAACAAATGGATATATGCCATTATTGGAGCCACATTTTTAGGGGCATCAAGTGGTTTGTATGACAAGTTTTTAATACAGAGTTTAGCACT
>NZ_JBDVOT010000283.1:0-17955 GCF_039968975.1 Maribacter sp.
ACTCCTTAAAAACAAATATAATATGAACCATTACGAAACTGTTTTCATTTTGAATCCCGTTCTATCTGATGTTCAGATAGAGGAAACAGTTAAGAAATTCGAAGATTTCTTAATTAACAATGGCGCCAAAATGGTAGCTAAAGAGAATTGGGGGCTAAAGAAGTTAGCCTATCCTATTCAAAACAAAAAAAGTGGATTTTACCACTTGTTTGAATTTACAAACTCTGGTGAGGTAGTTACACCTTACGAACAAGAGTTTAGAAGAGATGAACGTGTTATGCGTTTCTTGACCGTTAAGTTGGACAAGCACGCTGTTGCATGGGCAGAAAAAAGAAGAACAAGAAACAAAACCGCTAAAGCTTAAGTATTATGGCAACATTACAACAACAGGCAAAAGGAAAGAAAGATGGAGAGATCAGATATCTTACTCCATTAAACATTGAAACCAACACTAAGAAGAAGTATTGTCGTTTTAAAAAATCTGGTATTAAGTACGTAGATTATAAAGATGCTGATTTTTTATTGAAGTTGGTAAACGAGCAAGGTAAATTATTACCTAGAAGACTTACTGGAACTTCATTGAAGTATCAAAGAAAAGTGGCACAAGCCGTAAAAAGAGCTCGTCATTTGGCGTTAATGCCATATGTTGCTGATTTATTAAAATAATAAGAAAAGAATCATGGAGCTTATATTAAAAGAAGACGTACAAAATTTAGGTTTTAAAGACGACGTAGTAAATGTTAAGAATGGTTACGGAAGAAATTTCCTTATACCACAAGGCTTAGCTACTATGGCTACAGTTTCTGCTAAAAAAGTTTTAGCTGAAAACCTAAAGCAAAGAGCACACAAAGATAAAAAAGTTGTTGACGCTGCTAAGAAAGTAGAGGAAGCGTTAAAAGCTTTAGAATTAAAAATTACTGCTAAGACAGGTGCTGCCGATAAATTATTCGGTTCTGTTACTAATGGTGATTTAGCTGATGCAATTGAAAAAGAAGGTCATTCAATTGACAAAAAATTCATTAGCATTCAAGGTGGTGCAGTTAAAAGAACTGGACCTTACAATGCACAAATTAGATTACACCGTGAGGTGATTGTTGATTTTGGTTTCGAAGTAGTTGCGGAACAAAAATAAATAACTATCTAGTAGATATATTTAAAAGAGCTATGCATACATAGCTCTTTTTTTATTGGTATTTTTGTTAAAGAACTCATAAATAACTCAAAACCAATAAAAATGAAAAACAACTTGTTTTTTCAATTGCTGTTGCTACTTTTTGTAAGTACAACCTATGGTCAAGTTACGACCTCTAATATTAGAGGTTTGGTAATGGATGATCAAGATCAACCACTATTTGGCGCAAATATTGTCGCTGTCCATACCCCAACAGGTACAAAGTACGGATCGATTACTAATGAAGATGGTAGGTTTAACCTGCTAAACCTTCGTGTTGGAGGTCCTTACAATGTTGAAATTTCTTATGTAGGGTTCAAGCCTTACGAACTTACCGATGTTAATTTGTCATTAGGACAAACGTTCAATGTTGATATTAAATTAGCAAGAGAAAGTCAGGCATTAGACGAAGTTACTGTAGTATCTGATCGTTCTGGTACTTTTAGTAGTGATCGTACGGGTGCAGAAACTAGTGTGGGTAGAAGAGAATTAACTCGCTTACCAACAATTTCTCGTTCAGCTTCGGACTTTACACGTTTAGAGCCAACGGCTAGTGGAAATTCGTTTGGAGGTAGAAATGACCAATTCAATAACTTTTCTTTGGATGGAGCAATTTTTAATAACCCTTTCGGCTTAGATGCGGCTACTCCTGGTGGTCAAACAGATTCACAACCAATTTCATTAGATGCAATTGATCAAATTCAAGTATCTACTGCACCTTATGATGTTACCCAATCAGGATTTACAGGGGCTTCTGTAAACGCTGTAACTAAGAGTGGTAGTAATGAATTTCATGGAACGGTTTACGGTTTTTTCAGAAATGAAGATATGACCGGAGGAAAAATTAAAGGAGACGATATTGTTAAGCCTAAATTAGACCAAAGTCAATATGGCGTTAGTATTGGTGGACCAATAGTAAAGAATAAACTTTTCTTCTTCGCTAACTTTGAAAGAGACGAACGTACAGATTTAGGAACCAATGGATGGGTACCAAATACAGGTTCTGGTGCTATTAATGAATCTAGAGTGCTAGAAAGCGATTTAATAGCTGTTAGAGATCAATTATTGGCGGTAGGTTATGACCCGGGAGCATATGAAGGGTTTACGCATGATGCTGAATCTACAAAAGGACTTTTTAAATTAGACTGGAATATAAATGATAACAATCGTTTAGCAGTTATTTATAATTTTTTAAATGCATCTAAGCAAAAGCCGGCTCACCCATCGGCAATTCAATTTAGAGGGCCTAATGCAAATACCTTACAATTTCAGAATTCTGGATATGAGCAAAACAATGAGCTTAAATCGGTTCAGGTAGAATTGAATTCAACATTATCAGAGACAGCTTCAAATAAATTGCAAGTAGGGTATACTCATTTTAACGATTTTAGAACACCTTTTTCGACACCAGCACCTTCTATAAATATTTCAAAAGACGGCTCTAATTATATTATAGCAGGGCATGAACCATTTTCTGCCAATAATAAACTTGATCAGAAAGTACTTCAAATAACGAACAACTTAAACTTCTATAAAGGCGACCATACATACACTGTTGGTTTTTCTTTGGAGAAATTTATGTTCGATAATTCATTTAATCTAACTGCATACGGTTTTTCTAAATTTAGTAGTGTGGACATTGCAGACTTTGATGCAACTTCATATGACTTTGCCGGTCCGCAAGCCACATTTAATGCAAATAATGCTGTACCTGACGGTGAGGGTTGGGCTTTGGCTGAAACTAATGTTGGTCAACTGGCATTTTATGTACAAGATGAATGGAATGTTAATGAAAAATTGAAATTAACCTACGGTGTTCGTTTTGATAAGCCATTATTTTTTGATTCTGCAGAAAAAGCACAAGATGTTATTGATAGAGGCTTTGTAGTTGCTGATCAACCATACCAAAACCCAAATACAGGCGAAACTGTATTTATAGATAATACACAGATGCCTACAAATGATTGGTTAATATCACCTAGAGTAGGTTTTAATTATGATGTGTATGATGACAAATCATTACAATTACGTGGTGGCTCAGGTTTGTTTACAGGTCGTTTTCCATTTGTATGGTTAGGAAACCAAATAGCCAATCCAGATGTATTTTTCCTACAGGCAGTTGATCCAGATTATAAATTTCCACAGGTTTGGAGAACTAATTTGGGTGCGGATAAACGTTTAGATAATGGTATGGTGCTTACGGCAGATGTTTCCTATACTAAAGATATTAATGGACCACATGTACAAAATTGGGCTTTGACATCTCCATCAGGTAACTTAACTGGCGTAGATACGAGAGCAACCTATACTTCAGCTGATTTATTAAACTCTGAAGGATTTGGAGCGGGACCTTACGTTTTCACAAATTCTAACAAAGGTAGAATTTGGAATGCATCTCTAAAGGCACAGAAAAATTTTAGTAATGGTTTATATGCAATGATGGCCTATAGCTACTTAGATGCTAAAGATGTAAATTCTATTGAAGCTGAGATTACTTCAGATGCTTTTGCAGGTAACCCAATTGTAAATGATGCTAATGCAGATATTTTAGCGCCATCAAAATATGGTGATAAGCATAGGTTTATTGGTGTGGCTAGTAAAAATTGGGAGTATGGTAATGGAAAATGGGCTACGACTTTGTCTACATTTTTTGAGTATGCTCAAGGCGGTAGATTTAATTATACTTATGGTGGTGACATAAACGGAGATGGTTCAGGTATCAACGATCTTATTTATGTACCAACATCTGCTGAAATCGATCAAATGCAATTTTCAGGTGCTGGTCAAGGCGCTGCTTTTGATTCTTATATTGCTCAAGATGATTACTTAAGTGGTCGTAGAGGTCAGTATGCAGAACGTTACGGAGCTTTAGCACCTTGGAGAGGTCGTTGGGATGTTAAATTCTTACAAGATTATAAAATCACTGTTTCTGAAGGTAAGACCAACACTATTCAATTTAGTGTTGATGTGTTGAATATTGGTAATATGATCAGTTCTGATTGGGGATTGGTGCAACAGCCAAACAACATTCAGCCAGTAGGTGTAACGGTTGATCCAGATTCAAGTGTACCAACATACACGTTCAATCCTGAATTAACAGAAACTTTTGGATATGATGCTAGTTTGTTATCTAGATGGCAAGCACAAGTAGGATTGAGATATATCTTCTAAGTTTAGAAAATTAAGTTGTAAAAGCCCTAACAAATATGTTAGGGCTTTTTATTTTTGCAAAATGAAATATACGAGGCTTACAAAAGAACAATTAGAGGAATTGCACCCAGAGTTTATAAACTTTCTGGCAACACAATCTATAACTGGTGATGAGTGGGATACCATAAAAAAAGATAAGCCAGAAGTAGCAGAAGAAGAGTTAGATGTTTTTAGCGATTTGGTGTGGGAAGGCGTGTTGAGTAAAGTTTCTTATTTAGAGAATATTTCAGATAAGCAAATGCACCTATTTCATTTAACCGATAAAGAGATGAAACTGATATCGGTGAAAGTGATGAATCCAGAAATTGATTTGACCACACCTATTGGTTTTGATTGGTTCAAGAGAAACTGGCAATCTGATTTTGTAGAATATTTGACCGCTGCAAAGGCATATACAGAAGATAAAAACCTAGATAAGTTTTTGTTACTGCAACAAGGTGCGGTAATAACAAGGGGTGAATTGTACAAATGGTTCGAGAAAGTCATTGTTACCAAATAGAACTGTAAAAATCTAAAATCCATACCACTTAAATATAGCCTTACTTTATGGAAGGTTATATTTGCAATACAATAAAAAAATTAATGGCACAGAAACCATCTATACCAAAAGGAACTCGCGATTTTAATCCATCAGAAATTGCAAAGCGTAATTATATATTTGACATCATCAAAAAGAACTTTCAGACTTATGGTTTTCAGCCCATAGAAACTCCTTCTTTTGAGAATTCAGATACATTATTGGGTAAATATGGAGAAGAGGGTGACCGACTAATATTTAAGATTTTAAATTCTGGAGATTTTCTTAGAAAGGTAGATGATGCTACTTATGCTGAAAAAAACGCTAATAGTATAGCTCCTAAAATTACGGAAAAAGCATTACGATACGATCTAACCGTACCATTTGCTCGTTACGTGGTGATGCATCAAAATGAATTGGATTTTCCGTTTAAGCGCTATCAAATTCAACCCGTATGGAGAGCAGATAGACCGCAAAAAGGTAGATTTAGAGAGTTTTTTCAATGTGATGCCGATGTAGTTGGATCAGACTCTTTATTGCAAGAAGTGGAATTAATTCAGTTGTATGATGCTGTATTTTCTGATTTAAAATTGGAAGGTGCTACCATTAAGATGAACAATAGAAAGATTTTAGCTGGTATAGCAGAGGTTATCGGAGCTAAAGATTTATTGATTGATTTCACTGTTGCGTTAGACAAGTTGGATAAAATAGGGGAAGAGGGTGTGAAAAAAGAGATGCTCGCTAAAGGAATTACTGAAGAAGCAATTGAAAAAGCATCTCCATTATTTTTGCCACAAGGTAGTAACGATGAACAATTAGAGCGTTTAGATGCTTTATTGAAAGATTCTGAGGAAGGTAAAAAAGGGCTAGAAGAGCTTCGTTTTATTTTAGAGACTATTTCTGTTTTAGGTCTTCAATCAGCAAGTTTAGCTATAGATGTCACTCTTGCCCGCGGATTAAATTACTACACCGGAGCTATTTTTGAAGTAGCGGCGCCAAAAGGTGTGAAAATGGGATCTATAGGTGGTGGCGGTCGTTATGACGACCTTACAGGTATTTTTGGTTTAAAAAATGTAAGTGGTGTTGGTATATCATTTGGTCTTGATAGAATCTATTTGGTTTTAGAGGATTTAGAACTTTTTCCAGAGGCAATTGACCAATCTCTTCAAGTATTATGTGTCAATTTTGGAGATAAAGAAGCTTTGGCTGCTTTAAAATTAGTTAGTCAATTACGTAAATCTGGAGTAAAGGCAGATATCTATCCTTCTAGTGCAAAGATGCAAAAGCAGATGAAATATGCTAATAATCGTAATGTGCCTTATGTCATTCTAATAGGTGAGCAAGAGTTGGATAATAATTCATTCGTTGTCAAAAACATGAAAGAAGGAACACAAAAAGAGTATAGCTTGGATAAGGTTTCTGATTTTGTAAGCCACTTGAGCTAATAGATTCAAAATCAGATATATTTTTACTGAGTCATTTTTGATTATATTTGGTTAACCAATTTGGTTGTGCAATTTATATTGTATGATTAAAATGGATTTGAATCAAAACTAAATCAAGTTTATAATTAAAAACATCATGACAAATAGTAACAAATTATCTGGAAAAAATATACTGATTACAGCTGGTGCTCAGGGAATTGGAGAATCAATTACCAAGCATTTTATCGATAGTGGAGCCAATGTTGCTATTCATTATTTTTCTAGCGCAGATACTGCAAACGAATTAGTGAAATATGCTACAGATAAAGGGCTGAAAGCTATTGCAATTTCTGGAGATTTAACTAAAGAAGAAGATGCTAATACCTTAGTTGAAAAAACAGTAGAAGCTTTAGGCGGTCTAAATATTCTTGTAAATAATGCCGGTTCTTTAGTTGCTAGAAAGTTACTTAGCGAAATGGAAACAGAGTTTTGGCACAAGGTCATGGATATTAATCTAACATCAATGATGTTTGTTACACGTGCGGCGGCACCTTATTTGGCAAAGAATGAAAACAGCAGTATAGTTAATTTAGCATCATTGGCAGGGCGTAAAGGTGGTCACCCGGGTTCTTTGGTGTATTCTACTAGTAAAGGGGCTATATTAACCTATACAAGAGCTCTTGCGTCAGAATTAGGACCACAGGGTACAAGAGTTAATGCCGTTGCGCCAGGACTTATTTTAGGTACCTCATTTCATAATACACATACCACAAAAGAATCTGCGGCAGAAACGACTAAAGGAATTCCTATTCAAAGAGCTGGTAATGCAGATGACGTAGCTAGAGCTGTATTATATTTGGCATCTGAATATGATGGGTTTATTACAGGAGCTACGCTTGATATAAATGGAGGAGTCTACAATATGTAAAAGCTCGTAATCTTTTAGATACCCTAGTTTACCTTTTTAAGTGACTAGGGTTTTATTCTCATACTCTTTAAAAAATATACATATGCTTAAGACTCCGGTTATACATCCACAAATTATGGAGGCGCTTGGGCGCTCAGGTCATTTTGCACAAGTGGTCATTGCAGATGGTAATTTACCAGTAGGGGCTATGACGGGTCCTAATTCTACTACGGTACATTTAAATTTTCGTCCTGGATTGTTAGATGCTCTTACAGTTCTAGAAGGTATTTTAGAAGTTTGCCCTGTACAAGGTGCTATAGTTATGGAAAAACCTGCTGAAGCAAATGCAGAGATTCACTATGCATATAAAGAGTTACTTGGAGATGTCACTTGGGATGAAATGGAACGATGGGCTTTTTATGATAAAATTAGAGACCAAAATACTACCTTAATTATTCAGACAGGTGAGCAACGACGTTTTGCAAATTTAATTTTAACCGTTGGCGTTGTAAAAATGGCTGAAGAATCTGGATTTTAAAGAAGAGTATAGCTTTTACAAAATGTTTTCTTTGCTGGGTATTTCTTTAAGTATAGTCTTATAATAAGAAATATCATGAGGAACAAAGTTATATTTAATAGTGTCTTTCAATGCCTTGTTAAATTCATTTATAGAAATCAGTTTTAAGGCTTCAACTTCACTGTTTTGTTTTTTAAGCGTGCTAAATGGTGATTTTAGTTTAGCGATAAATATGTGATGAAACTCGTAATCTTTCAATAATTCAGAATGATTTTTGACGGATTTAAAAATGCCTATTTTTTTCAAATCTGAAGCGAATACTTTTAATCCAATTTCTTCTTGTATTTCTCTTAAAGCAGAAGTAATGATATCTTCTCCAGCACCTATGTGTCCTGCAACGGATACATCCCAAAGCAAAGGGTAGATATCTTTATCCTTTCCTCGTTGCTGCATTAGAATTTTTCCATCCGAAGTGTAGAACCAGATATGTACAGTTTGGTGAAACCATCCATTTTTATGTGCTTCCGACTTCATAGCGGTAGTATTCGTCATTATTCCATCAGCATCTAAAATGTCTATTAATTCATCCATAGCACAAAAAAAATCCCTCCGATGAAAGAGGGATTATTAAAATTTATTCGAAGTAGCTAAAAGTCTCTCCTTCTTTGATTGTTAACAGTGTTTCGTAAATAAGACGAATAACATTTTCAACATCGTCTTTATGAACTGTTTCTACCGTTGTATGCATGTAGCGCAATGGTAATGAAATTAATGCAGAAGCAACTCCGCCATTACTATATGCAAAAGCATCGGTATCTGTACCAGTTGATCTAGAAGCCGCCATTCTTTGAAATGGTATTTTGTTGTCTTCAGCTGTTTTAATAATACGTTCTCGCAATTTGTTTTGAACTGCAGGAGCATATGAAATAACCGGACCAGCACCAATTTCAGTATGACCTTGTACTGCTTTATTGATCATTGGTGTAGTTGTATCATGACAAACATCTGTTACAATAGCAACATTTGGCTTAATGGTCTGCGTAATCATTTCTGCCCCACGTAAACCTATTTCCTCTTGTACAGAATTTGTTATGTAAAGTCCAAATGGTAACTCAACTTTATTCTCATGAAGTAAACGAGCAACTTCAGCAATCATAAATCCGCCAGCTCTGTTGTCTATTGCTCTACAAACGTATTTATTCTTATTTAAAATTTGAAACTCGTCTGGGTATGTGATTACACAACCTACGTGAACGCCAAGTTTTTCAACTTCTTCTTTATTTGTAGCACCAACATCAACTGTGATGTTTTCAATTTTTGGAGTCTCTTCTTTAGGTCCTTTTCTGGTATGTATTGCAGGCCAGCCAAAAATACCTTTTACAATACCTTTAGTAGTGTGGATGTTTACCCATTTAGATGGTGCTATTTGATGGTCACTTCCGCCATTTCTAATGACATGAATTAAACCATTATCGGTGATGTAGTTTACGTACCAAGAAATTTCATCAGAATGTCCTTCAATAACTACTTTATATTTGGCATCAGGATTTATAACGCCCACTGCAGTACCGTATGTGTCCGTAATGAACGTATCTACATAAGGTTTTAGGTAGTCCATCCATATTTTTTGCCCTTCCCACTCATAACCAGTTGGAGCGGCATTATTCAAGTATTTTTCAAAAAAGTCTTGTGACTTTTTGGTAATTATTTTTTTATCAGCCATCAATGTAAGTTTAAGATACAAACTTAACAATATTAGCGTTGTATTAATAATAACCTTCTTTAATAATCGTTAATTTTGGCAGGACTTTTGTTAAGCCTATGGTAATGAAATATAACTTTTTACTTCTTTTTTTACTCTTCAGCGGTGTTTCTATTTGTACTGCCCAGGTTGAAGAACAGGAACTTGATTCTATTACAGAAAAGATGATTATAGTTGCTGGTGATTCTTTGGTTCAAAGTTCAATAGCCTTACAAGAGGCTTACGTATTTGGTAAACTCAAATTCTCATCATATGATGAAAAATTGCGGTATTATATTTTACGTAGAAAAACTCAGAAAGTGTATCCGTATGCTAAGATGGCGGCTGAGCGATTGGTAGAGCTAAACGATAGTTTGGCAAACATGAAAAACAATAGAAAGCGAAAAAAGTATACCAAAAAAGTACAGAAGTTTATTGAAGAAGAATTTTCTGAAGAACTTAAAAAACTAACACGTACAGAAGGTCAAATTTTGGTGAAGTTAATTTACAGGCAAACAGGAACCACAGCTTTTGATTTGGTAAAAGATCTAAGAAACGGTTGGCGTGCATTTTGGTATAATACCACAGCCAAGCTATTTAGCATAAGTATCAAAGAAGAATTTCATCCTGATATGATCGAAGAGGATTATTTGATCGAAGATATTTTACAACGTGCATTTTCTCAAGGTAAATTAGAACGACAAGAAACCGTGTTAGATTATGACTACGATCAGTTGTATAATAAATGGAAGAAGACCACTAAAATTCCTAAAGATTAAGATTTTTTAGATTTCTTGCCAAACATTGAATCCATTATGGTCATAATGCCTTTGAACCCTGTTCTTACGGCAAAGAATGCAAGAATTACTCCAACAATACAAACGGGCCAGAATAAAGTGTTGTCTTGATTTTTAAATGCTTGATACAATACTATGGGCGCCGTGAACATTAGTACTACGGTTATAGCTAATCGTTTTAAGCCCGTCGCAAGCATATCTTTATCAGTTCGTCTCATTCTCTGTTATAGTTATACTGTCTTTATATTCTTCTACGATGGCAAAGTATCCCAAAGCATAATTATCTGTACGTTCTACGTTGTCAACAACTTCATCATTATCAATACCAGTAATATTTATAACATTACCGCGTACGGTAGCGGCAGGTGTTTGAAAAGGACCTTGGTCACCACCAGATTGTACTATAATCTGGTTCATGTAATTGTAAAAGGGTTCATCTACACCAATAAGGCTAACGTCTACCACAGAGCTGGTATTCAATTCTAGTTCATTATCATAGAAATAAGAGAATACAAATGTCTGCCCTTGATAAAATTCATCCTCCGTTACCAGAAATTCTCCAAAATCTAAATCTAGAAGATAAAAATCATCACTATCGCCAGGGTCGGTAAATGAAACAATGACCTCTGTTTCATCACCAGAAAACAAGGTTTCGTCACCTTGTTCTAAAGAGTCGATAGGAACCGATTTTACATAAGTGGTCGTAGCTAAATATTGTTCGTTATCTGTGGTAATTAACAATTGAAAAACATCACCTTCATTAATATTGCTAACCCTAATTCTTTGGTCGCTATCAAATGATGGGTCAGGTGCCCATTTTCCGCTTCCAGGTTCAACTTCTGCTAAATTTGATATTCCGCCACCCTCCAATATTTCAGGAGCGTCTTCTCTGGGTGTACCGTAATATATGATAGCACTGTTTATAGATGCAACCGTGTTTTCTTCAAAGAAGGAACTACTCTCGGTAACTACTATTTCAATAGGTAGGTACTCTTCGTTCTCATCTACTCTAATAACCCCGTTAACGATTAGTCTGCTGACATCTTCTGGAAGCTCTACATCAATTACATCTTCGCATGATGTAAAAAATGATATGGCTAATAAAATTATTAAATAGCGTTTCATGGCTTATAATTTAAAGTTGTAAGTAACTGCTGGAACAATGCCGAATATTGATGTTCGCACCGCTTCGTTTACTCCGGTATCATCGTTCTGTCTAAAACTAACTGAAGCAGCATTTCTTCTATTATAAACATTGTATAGGCTAAATACCCATTCTCCCTTCATTTTTCTAGTTTTATTCTTTCTGGGAGTCAATGTGGCAGAAAGGTCCAAGCGATTGTAGGCTGGTAATCGTTGTGTATTACGTAGTCCGTAATAGGGTACTGTCAAATTTTCGAATTCAAATTGCCCAATAGGGTAGTTGGTGGGTTGTCCGGTTTGGTAGGTGAAATTACCGCCAAAGCTCCATTTTTCATTGAGTTCATAACTTAAGAACATAGATACATCATGGGTTTTGTCATACGGAGTGTTGTACCAGTCACCAAAATTAATTCCGGTTTCAATATTGCTGCGCCCATTGTCTGTGGTAGAGGTTCTGCCCGGTGTACGCTGCTCAGATTTAGATAGGGTATATGCTAGCCAACCTTGCAATTTACCTTCGTTTTTTCTAAGTAAGACTTCTAATCCGTAAGCTCTTGCTTCGCCATTTAAAATAACCTGTTCTATGGCATTGTTCGCAATTAAATTAGCTCCATCAATATAATCTATTCTATTTTGAACGTCTTTATAGAAAACCTCGGTTTCAAATGAATAATCGCCATCATTTATATTTTTAAAATAACCCAAGGCGTATTGATCTAATAATTGTGGTTTGGTGAAAGGTCCGCTTGGTGTCCATACGTCTAATGGAGTAGGGGAGCTGGTATTTGAAAGTAAGTGTAAGTATTGAGCTAATCTTGTGTAACTAGCTTTAATTGAGCTGGTCTCGTTCAATGTGTACGATAATGATGCTCTTGGTTCAAAATTGCTGAAGTTGGAAAGTGTAGTGCCTCTACCAGGGTTAATAACATCAATAGGATCAGCTTCTTTGTAAATTAGTAATAAGGGGTCAAATTCAACAGGATTGTTATCGGCGTATACGTTTAGCTCATCTTGACCTAGTCTCGTGAAATGGCTAAAACGTAATCCGTAACCTAGGCTAAGATTATCGGTTACCCGATGTTCAAAATCCACATAGGCGGCAAATTCGTTAGCGTATTTCTGAATTAGTTGTTCTTCAACAATTCCTGATTCGGCATTACTAGGTTCTATTTTACCAGGGTTAAATTGGTAGTAGACATTGTTTACACCATAGTTAATTTGTAATTTATCTGTAGCATAGTGTTTAAGATCATATTTAATATTGAAATTTCTAATACCGGAATTCCAATTGAAGCCAACGAAATCTAATTTTAAGCCGTAATAATAATCAGAGTAAATTAGGGATAGGTTAGAGAATAGTTTGTCTGAAAATAAATGATTCCATCTAAAATTACCAACAGTATTCCCGTAGGTGTTAACAAAACTATCATTGATACCGAAGACATCGCGACCAAAATAGCCAGAAAGAAAAATGTTATTCTTATCGTTTAACCTGTAGTTTAATTTTGTGTTCAGGTCATAGAAATAAGCCGTATTGTCAACGTCGAACAGAGGCAGAAAAAGGTGGGCGTATGAAGCTCTACCGCCAATAAGAAACGCAGCTTTATCCTTTTTAATAGGACCTTCAATTAAAAGCCTACTTGCAACGGCACCGATACCACCGTTCATTTTAAATTCTTTACTGTTACCTTCTTTTTGAAAAATATCTAATACCGATGACACTCTGCCACCGTAACGTGCAGGTATACCACCTTTATAAAGTTTTACATCTTTTATAGCATCGGGATTAAAAACAGAAAAGAATCCGAATAAGTGCGATGAATTAAAGATAATAGCCTCATCTAACAAAATTAGATTTTGGTCTGCGGCACCACCACGCACGTTAAAACCAGATGCGCCTTCTCCGGCATTGGTAACGCCGGGTAATAACAATATAGATTTGATGACATCAGCTTCACCTAATATTACCGGTATTTTCTTGATGGTACCTACGGATAGAGTATTGACACTCATTTGTGGTTTTCTGATGTCCATTTTTTCCACATTCTCGGTAACCACAACTTCCTCTAATTGTTCAGCTTCTTCTTCTAATAAAAAATCTATACGTCTATTTTCGGTAAGTTCAATTTCTTTAATGATATCTTCAAAACCTAAATAACTAATAAGTACCTTATAAGTACCTTCAGGTAAGGATATAGAATAAAAACCATATTCATTTGTAGTGACCCCCGTACTTAATTCTGGAATAGCAACTGTAACCCCAATTAGTGTTTCATTACTACTAGATTCAGCAATAGAGCCACTTAACGTATATTTTTGTTGTCCCCATGATGAAAAGGAGAAGCAAAGCAATGAAATAAGAATAAACGTTAAATATCCTTTCATCAATTTTTTTTTTAGTAAAAATACTTAGAAATACGAGATACTCCTATAACTAATTAAAAGACAAAAAAATACCCTCAATTTTCATTGAGGGTATTTTGTAATATAAATTTATAAGATTAAATGGAGTTTAAAATGCCATTTAACGTTGTGCTTGGTCTCATTGCTTTGGCAACAAGCGTTGGATCTGGCTTGTAATATCCGCCAATGTCTTGTTTAGAACCTTGAGCATCTATTAATTCGGTAAGAATTTGAGATTCTTTAGAATTAATTTCTGAGCTTACTTTAGAAAATATAGCTTTTAGCTCTGCATTATCATCTTGTAGTGCTAAGGCCTCAGCCCAATATTTAGCTAAAAAGAAGTGGCTACCTCTGGTATCTATTTCTTTTACTTTTCTAGAAGGGGATTTATCGTTCAATAAAAACTTCTCTGTTGCGCTATCTAAGGTGTCACCAAGAACTTTAGCTGCAGCATTTGAGTTTTTCTCTCCGTAGAATTCTAGAGAAACTCCTAATGCTAAGAATTCGCCTAAAGAATCCCATCTAAGGTGTCCTTCTTCTAAAAATTGCTCTACATGCTTTGGAGCAGAACCACCTGCACCAGTTTCAAAAAGTCCGCCACCGTTCATCAAAGGAACAATAGAAAGCATTTTTGCGCTCGTACCAACTTCTAAGATTGGAAAAAGATCTGTTAGGTAATCTCTTAATACATTACCAGATACCGAAATAGTATCCTTACCAGCTTTCATTCTCCTTAGGGTAAACTCAGTAGCCTTAATTGGCGACATTATTTGAATATCTAACCCAGCAGTGTCTTCTTTTGCTAAGTAAGTATTTACTTTTTTAATAAGTTCGGCATCATGAGCTCTGTTTTCGTCTAACCAGAAAATAGCAGGATCATTTGTTGCTTTCGCTCTTGATACGGCTAATTTTACCCAGTCTTCTATAGGTGCATCCTTTACTTGGCACATACGCCATATATCACCATCGTTAACCTCGTGTTCTATTAAAACTTTTCCGGTAGTTGTATCAACAACTTGAACTTTTCCGTCTTGTTTAATTTCGAAAGTCTTATCATGAGAACCGTATTCTTCAGCTTTTTGAGCCATAAGACCTACATTTGGTACAGTACCCATTGTAGTTGGGTCAAAAGCACCATGTTCCTTACAGAAATCTATAGTAGCAGAATAAATACCTGCATAGCTACTATCTGGTATAACAGCTTTAGTATCCTGGGCTTTTCCTTCTTTATTCCACATTTGACCAGAGTTTCTGATCATAGCTGGCATAGAAGCGTCAATAATAATATCACTAGGAACGTGAAGGTTAGTAATCCCTTTATCAGAATTAACCATTGCTAAATCTGGTCCGTTTGCTAGAGCTTCATCTAAATCTTTATTGATAGCATCTTTTTCGTCAGCAGGAAGTTTATCTATCTTTTGATATAAACTAGCTAACCCATCATTAGGGCTAATACCTAAAGTGTCAAAAGTTTCAGCGTATTTTACGAAAACTGGTTTCAAAAAAGTTTCTACTACATGCCCAAAAATAATTGGATCAGAAACTTTCATCATGGTAGCTTTTAAATGCACCGAGAAAAGAACTCCTTTGTCATTGGCATCTTTAATTTCTTTTTGCAAGAAATCTAATAAAGCTGATTTGCTCATTACCGTGGCGTCAATAATCTCACCCTTCAGTAAAGCTAGTTTATCTTTTAAAATAGTTTCTCCACCTTCAGAAACTAATTTAATTTGTACAGAAGTCGCATCGTTCAATGTCAATGACTTTTCATTGGCTTGAAAATCTCCATCACCCATTGTAGCAACATGAGTTTTAGAGCTAGAGCTCCAAGCGCCCATACTGTGCGGATTTTGCTTTGCGTAGTTTTTTACAGCTCTTGGTGCTCTACGGTCAGAGTTACCTTCACGTAATACCGGGTTAACTGCACTACCTTTAATTTTGTCGTATTTAGCCTTAATTTCTTTTTCTTCGTCATTCTTAGGCTCGTCTGGGTAGTTAGGCAATTTATAGCCTTTAGACTGTAATTCTTGAATGGCTTCGTTCAATTGAGGAACAGAAGCGCTAATATTCGGTAATTTTATAATGTTAGCTTCTGGCTGTTTAGCCATGTTGCCCAATTCTTCCAAATCATTGGACACCTGTTGTTCTTTCGTTAACAACTCAGGGAATGTTGCGGCAATTCTACCGGCTAAAGAAATATCTTTAGTTTCAATTTCAATTCCTGAAGATTTAGTAAACGCTTTTACAATAGGTAAAAAAGACTCCGTTGCCAAAGCTGGCGCTTCGTCTGTTTTGGTATAAAAAATTTTGGACATGTGCAGTTTGTTTTTAATTTAAGCGGAACAAATATACGATTTTCTAAAAGTTTTAAAACGTGCAGATGCCTTAATATTTGAGGCTTAGGAAGAAGTTTTGTTAAATAACAAAAGCCATATCAATGTACGCATACAATGATATGGCTTTTTAGAAAAAGTTTACGGACAGTTTGTTCCAATTTTTCATTGGAGCGGCAACCCTTGATTGCATCCGCTTCACTAATTCAACGTTGTAAAATGTTTTTCGATTCTCAGGTACGTAACCCAACATCTACACATCATTTCTTTTTTGCCGTCTTTATCGTAAAATAGAAACCTAGTATATAGTCTTTCTATAATTCAATTGTCTTAAAGGCTATAAGCGAAAGCTTGTAGGTTTAAGAATTACCTCCTTTAATTAGTATTAAAAGATTTGGTCTAACAACAATACGAAAGAACGTAAACTCCGTAGTAGTCTTAAATTAGATTTTTTCATCCTTCCAATTTTTTAACTACATTACAATTTACGAAAAAATACAATTCAAAATTAAAAATCGTAAATTTTTATTAATCAACATATTATGAACATGTGTTATTCACTTTTGTTCATAAAAAAAGCACTGTATCAAAAATGACACAGTGCTTAATTTTATAAGGAAGAGAAATTTATCCTCTTATCTCTTTAATTCTAGCTTTCTTACCGGTTAATTCACGGAAGTAGTAAATTCTAGATCTACGTACTTTACCACGCTTGTTAACTTCAATTTTTTGAAGTGCAGGTAAGTTTACAGGGAAGATACGCTCAACACCTACAGTACCTGACATTTTACGGATAGTAAAAGTTTCTGTTGAACCAGAACCTCTACGTTGTATTACAACTCCTTTAAAGAACTGAGTTCTTGTTTTTTCACCTTCTTTAATTTCGTAGTACACAGTAATTGTATCACCAGCAGAAAATTTTGGAAAATCTTTTTTAGTTACGAACTCGTCTTGTACAAATTTTATTAATGATTCCATTGTATGGTTAATTGGAATTAAATTAAAGCAACATTCACGATTATCGTCAGAGGTTGTTCTAACAGGGTGCAAAAATAATATTTAAATTAAAACACACAAGCATTTATTTGAATTTTCTTCAATATATAAGTTTAGCCTATTCAAGTAGATCCGGACGTAGCTTTTCTGTACGCTCGTATGCTTTGTTTTCACGCCATTCTTCAATCTTGCCGAAATTACCACTTAGTAAAATCTCTGGCACTTTCATTTCTTTATATTCCGCAGGTCTAGTATAAACGGGCGGAGCTAATAGTCCGTCTTGGAAAGTATCTGTTAGGGCAGAGGTTTCATCGTTCAGTACACCGGGTAATAACCTTATAATAGAATCACAAAGTACTGCAGCTCCCAGTTCTCCACCAGAAAGGACATAATCTCCAATAGAAATTTCTTTAGTAATAAATGCATCTCTAACACGCTGGTCAACACCTTTATAATGACCGCAAAGAATAATAATGTTCTCTACCATTGAAAGTGTATTCGCCATTTTCTGATTCAATGTAGCACCATCAGGAGTCATATAGATAACTTCATCATAATCTCGTTGCGATTTTAATTCGGTTATGCATTTATCAATTGGTTCTATCATTAAAACCATACCGGCACCACCACCAAATTGATAATCATCTACATTACGGTACTTGGTAGAGGTGTAATCTCTTATATTATGAAAATGAACTTCAACCAATCCTTTGTCAATGGCTCTTTTTAAAATAGAGGCTTCAAAGGGGCTGGTTAGTAATTCAGGTAATACGGTAATAATATCTATTCGCATCTT
>NZ_JBDVOT010000284.1:0-5520 GCF_039968975.1 Maribacter sp.
TTCGTAATGAAACCAACGGAGAAAGACCTGACTTAGAAAATAAAGCTAAAGAGCTTTTCCTTGATGAGAACAGTAATACTGCTGTAGCTTCTAATTATAACCCAAGTAATTCTGGAGGTTCAAATACCAATAGTTATAATCCAAGCAGTTCAGGTGAATTGGCAAATGGTAACGAAACAACTGGCACAACCCAACAAGATAGGGTAGCGGTAATATCTAACGAAAGAGAAAACCCGGTTACGGAGAGACAAGAACTTGCGGAGACAAATACAAATTATACTGATAAGAATAATTTTGTAGAACAGGTTCAACCTAAAGACGCTGTGGTCGCAAACAGACCTAGAAATACTTCTGTACCTACTACGAACACGGTTAAAGAAGTAGCACAAGACGGAGTAAAAAGTAGAAGGTTTAAAGACTTACCAGATGTTTCTGATGGATACTATGTTGTAGCTAATGTGTACAAAGGTGGTCAGTATATGAATAATTTTATTGACGACTTAAACGCTAAGGGTATTAATGCTGATTATATTGATAACCCAAATACAGGCTTAAAGTATGTTTACCTTCAGCGTTATGATACTTTTGAAGATGCTGTTGCTGCACACGATTCTAAATTGAACGGTGCATATGATGGTGCTATGTGGATTATGAATGTGGATAATAGATATTCTAACGAAGCTTACGCTAGTAATGTTAGTAAGATTAAAGAAAAGTCTTCTAAGTACAACACTAACGTTCTAACCTCGAATGAGGTGGTAAGAGATAACGTAGAGTCTAGAGAAGCCGATTCTAAATCTTATGTTATCGAAGGTGCTGGATCTGGTTATTATTTAATAGCCAATGTATTTGCTAACCCTAGCAATGCTAAGAAGTTTGTTTCGCTTTTAAATTCATTCGGGTTAAATGCAAGCTACTTTATCAACCCAAAGAACAATTATAGATATGTGTATCTTAAGAAGCATGATTCTTGGACCAATGCCTTGATTTCATATTACTCTAAGCTGAACGATGCATATGATGATAAGATGTGGATTATGAGGGTCAATCAAGAACTACTCGTGTAGCATTACTATATGTGAATAATAGAATTATAGAAAGCCTTTATCATCTTAGATGATAAAGGCTTTGTGGTTTGAATAGCTGAGGTTTATCAATACAACGATAAATTATAAACCAATCGTTATTTTTGTTCAATTTAGTTATCAATTTTTATATGATAGGCACAGGGGAAAATTTTTCATTCATTTCCAAATAAAAATACAAATTGGTATTTTAAATAGCTTAAATTTTTTCCAAGTGATATATGCTATTTTTCAACTACACTTTTTTCAATTCTTGTTTCCTGAAAAAAAACTTGAATATTAATTTTAGCTTGATGTCAATTTCTGCAAATTTTTTTTCAAAACAATCGTAATTAAATTAGAAATTAATAAAGTCAATTTATCTTTTTTAAATATGATTTTTAATGAATAGTTTTCTTTGGTGTTTTTTGATTTTATAACCAGATGTTCGTTTTCTATAACCCAGTATAACTGATCATTTTTATCTAACGAGAACCAGTTATTATTTGAAGTTGCATAGCGTAAATGATTATTGGTAAATGTAAAAGTGCTTCCAATTATTTGGTTGATGTCATCTCCAATGCAAATCCCGGGTCGGGTGATATGAACTTTTTCAATTTGCCAAGTACCAATCAATTCATTTTCTAACACTACCTGAGATGTAACTTGAACTTGAGTCAGTATGAAAAGTAATAGTATTATTTCTTTCATATTTGCAAGACGATTTAAATGTTCTTTCGTTACTTGATTTCACAATTGATTATCTATGGTTTTAACCAAATACTATCTGTAAATTCTTTAAGATGTGGAAGAATTTAAGTTGGAACGATTCTTGTTTTTACCCATTTATGAGAAAATCAATAATCCTGTTTGTATTCTTTTTTGCTCAGTTTTGTCTTGGTCAAGAGAAAGAAATATCACAATCCTATCTAATCGGTCGTTGGATGGTTGATAAAACAATAAAAGAAGGCGATTCTGAAATTACAGTTTATAAGCGAAGAAGAACTTTGAAGATAGGAACGGAGCTTCGTTTTTTAACTACCGGTGAGTATCGCATAACCTTTAATTCTGGAAGGAAAATAGGGAGGCGATGTGGAAATGAAATTTACCAAGGAGAGGTCATTCGCCAAGGAGGAATCACGGGATATTATCGTTTTAATACTCAAAATCAATCAGTAACTCTTGAAAGCTATGATACCGACCCAGTAATTCATTGGGAATTTATGTGGATAGACGAAAACTCATTTGCAGTAAAAAAAGTACAAGACAATAGTAGTTATAATTAGGCAAGTACATTTGTAGCTACTTGGCAGTTATATACCAAAAGTTATACATTAGGAAACCGGAAACCAATATAGATTTCCGGATTTCATTTGTAATATTGAAATTTGAATAATGCTATTTGTTTTCCCGAATACATTAAGGAGCGTTTTAAGAGTAATCCGTCAATCTCAATTTTTAATATCACCTACTTTTTTTATTTACAATTAGATATTTGCATACCCTTTTATTATCATATCTAATTTTATATTCAAATAATAATTGTGCTATAATTTCTCTAGTTTCATTTTCATCTATTTGAATTTTTTCTCCTAAGTCGATCTCATTTAATTGACCTTGGTTTTCTTCTAGTGCTTTAAAGTACCTGTCTTTATTTTTCATGGTTTTATTTTTTACGGCTATCATCATATGTGGGCTAAATGCTAAAGTGCAGCTGTCGTTTTCAGTTATTTGTAATAGTTCTATTAAGGTCTTTCTCTTTTTGTCATTTAACATGTTTGTAAAAAAGTCTTTGTCAAGCCAAGATATTCCTTCAATGGCATATGTATTTAAATAGGTTAAATCTTGATTTACAAACTCTGATTTTAACTGTTCAGGTTTGTGATAATATGCCTCGGTCAAGAGCCAAGGAAATTCATCTGGCGGATTATGTATTCCTGTTGTTAATTCATTCTTGCACATTTCAAAGAATGGCTTTTTGTGTATGAGTCCGTTTAAAAGTCCCACCAGAGTTGAGGCTGTATAGTTGATTGTAAAACCCAAAATGATTCCATCATCTTTTATAACACGTCTCGCCTCTAAAATGCTTAATTCCCTATCTTCTTTTTTTGAAGATGATAAAGAGGTCCATGAAGAATGATAAGGTCTGCATAGTTGTTAGGAAAGTCTAGTTTTCTAGATTCACCAAAGTGAACTTTAAACTTGCTTTTTAATTTCTTGGCTCGGTTTTCGGCTATATGTAGGTGTTTAGCAACAGGCTCAACCAAATGGACTAAATGACCTTTTTTTGCAAACCATTCAGCATACTTATCAGTACCGCCACCAACATCAATAATTTTTGACGATGCATTAGAAAGGTATTTTTCAATTAAAGATTTAATTCTTTCAAATTCAAATACGCCCATACCTTTTTCTAGTCGGGTTTCCTCAGAAGCTTTTGTATAAAAAGCTTCTATATTTCTATTAATTAATTGTTTGTCATTTTAATTACCATAAAAGCATCACATTCCTAATTGCTAAATACAATTCAGAATATGAATAATTAATTGATTTTTCAATCAACTGTTGTGGTTTAGAATTTAATTAAAGGATAAGGTGTATTTATCTGTGCACTAGAAAGCTTCTATGCATTAAAACCATGTTGGTTTAATAAGTCTTTTCAGAAAGACTCAGATAATATGTAGAATTAATATAACAGATTTTAAAGATAGATAATTTTCTTTTGGTAATAGAACATTATAGTCACGCAAGTTGTGCTTAAAGGGTGCTAAACACTGTTTTAAGAACTTTAAAGAGGATTGTAAATAACAAGATGCTCTTTAGAGTCTCATATATCTTTGTTCACATTTAAGTGAATTAAAAACAATCAATTTTTTCTAGAAAAAATTGATTGTTTTATATAGATAATTCTTTTCTTTTTTAAAAGTGAATTTTATAATGTTAAGCCAAAAGTAATAATTGATTGCAAAATTTATTTTAAAATATTTTCTACTTAAAAATCATGATATTATAGGAAATACACATAAAAACTCACTTATAATTTACCTCAAAATATACGAGAAGAGCATTAAAGTTTTTGGTTAAAACTTCTTGAATAATTAGTTGAAAATTACCTGCCTATTATATAATTTTTTATAATCAATTTTCATCAAATTAACCCAAAAGTTAAAAAAGTAAAGTAATGCTATTAGGGATTTAATGGCTGAAATACAATTTTTTGTCAAAAACACAAACCCATTCTATTTGCTGTTTCACAACAGAAACCATCGTTGCTACAACAATAAATTCTTTAGCTAATTAGTATGGTTAATATTTGTTATTGGAGAATTCCGCGTAGAACGATGCGAAATTGATATCTAATGATTGGAAGGCTTCAACAATTTTAGAACATGACAAAGCTGACCACATTTTTAGATTTCAACAAACACATTTCTCTTATGGGAAAACATTACTCAAAATGTTTATTTTTCATTTTATTCTTGGCGCTAGGTTTACAAACTGCGGTTGCTCAGGTTAAAAATGATTTTGATGTTCGTTACGAAGCGGATATTCGAGGTGAACTTACTTTTATTGCTAATAATATTGTAAATAGAAGAATACCAGAGACCACAAGAAGACAATGGGTTTTTAGAAATGGAAGTTGGAGACGCGAAACTGTGACAGTTCCTGAAGTTTCTCCTAATGAACCACTTAACGCTACCGGTAGTTCTTCAGATTTTAATGATAACTACGACATGCAGTATATTGATGTCGATAATGATAACAGCACATTCAGCTCTAGTAGTGCTAACTTGGAAATACCAGATGTTGATTGTTCATTGGTGCGTTATGCAGGACTTTATTGGTCAGCCGTTTATGTAAATCCAGATAGAAGTAATATTGACGATATTAAATTTAGAACTCCAGGAGGAACTTACCAGGATATTACTGCGGATGAAATTATTTTTGATGGTAATGGCGATGTTGATTTTGGGTATTACAGTCCTTATGCAGCTTATAAAGATGTAACTTCTATAGTAGCTGGTTTAGGAAACCCCAATGGAGATTACTTTGTTGCAAATGTTAGGGCCAGTACGGGAAATAGTATTTCAGGTGGTATTTCAGGTGGATGGAAAATGGTTATTGTATATGAAAACCCAAACTTGCCAGGCGATAAGTTTATTACCACTTTTGACGGTTATGCAGGAGTGAAGTCAGGTGAGAGTATTGATATTCCTGTAAATGGATTTACAACGCTACCAGCTCCTTTTCCAGTATATGCAAATATGGGTGTTGGGGCTTTAGAAGGTGATAATAGAATTGGTGGTGATGCTCTACAAATTAATGCGAACGGATCTTTTACAACATTATCAAACGGACAAAACCCATCGAATAATTTTTTTAATTCAAGTATTACTCAGTTTGATGCTCAGTATACCAATAGAAACCCTAACAGTATAAATACATTAGGTTGGGA
>NZ_JBDVOT010000285.1:0-26048 GCF_039968975.1 Maribacter sp.
AGATCAAGATAATTTTAGAGATTCCATAGGTACCATTAAAGAAGATGGTAAACGTGCTTGGGTATTTCCAAAAAAACCAAGTGGTAAGCTTTATGAGTACCGTAAGTATGTAAGTTATGTACTGCTTATTTTCTTAATTGCATCTCCTTTTATAAAAATAAATGGCAACCAGTTCTTAATGTTCAATGTACTGGAAAGACGCTTTAACATTTTTGGTTTTCCATTTTATCCGCAAGATTTTCACCTCTTTGTAATCTCAATGATTATCGGAGTAATTTTTATAGCATTGTTTACCGTTGCCTTTGGACGTATTTTCTGCGGATGGATGTGTCCGCAGACTATTTTCATGGAAATGGTTTTCCGTAGAATAGAATACTGGATCGACGGAGACCGAGGTGCCCAAATAAAACTAGACCGACAAGAATGGAATGCTGAAAAAATTAGAAAACGTGTCTTGAAATGGTTTATCTTTTTTATCATTTCATTCATTATTGCCAATGTCTTTCTTGCATATCTTATTGGTAGTGATCGTTTAATTCAATACATCACAGATGGGCCTGCCCAGCACGTAAGCACCATGGTGTCCTTATTGATTTTCACAGGTGTTTTCTATTTTGTTTTTGCCTGGTTTAGAGAGCAGGTTTGTATCATTGCATGCCCTTACGGTCGTATGCAAGGGGTGCTTCTTGATAATAAATCTATTGTAGTTGCGTACGATTATGAACGTGGCGAAGCTGAAAACGGTAGAAAAAAGTGGCGTAAAAATGAAGACCGCGAAGCTTTAGGAAATGGCGATTGTATTGATTGTAACCAATGCGTTAACGTATGCCCTACAGGTATAGATATTAGAAACGGAACGCAACTAGAATGTGTTAACTGTACTGCTTGTATAGATGAGTGCGACACTATCATGGAAAAAGTGAATCTACCTAAAGGTTTGATCCGCTACGCCAGTGAAGATGAAATTACCAAAAAAGAGAAATTCAAGTTTACACCACGTCTAAAAGGGTATACCGCAGTTCTAGTTATTTTAACGGGTGTTCTAGTTGGTATGATGTTTTTAAGAAATGACCTAGAAGCTAATATTTTAAGGTTACCTGGTCAGCTTTACGAACACAAAGAAGGTAATATTATAAGTAATGTATACACCTATAAATTACTGAACAAGACTACGAAAACCGTAGAAGATGTTCATTTTAAATTGATATCACCTAAAGGAGAAATTAAACTGGTGCGCCACGAAAATTTTGATGTTGATCCAGAGGCTTTGGCAGAAGGTACATTGTTCATTGAAATTAACCAATCTGCCTTAAGTGGTGATAAGAACAACCTTAAAATTGGGGTGTACAGTAATGATAAACTAATTGAGACCACTACGGCTCGCTTTCTAGCACCACGTAGTTATAAATAGTACTTAAACAGAAATATTATGAAGATTAATTGGGGTACCGGTATTGTAATTGCCATAGTAGCATTCATTAGCTTTATTATGTTTTTTGTAGTTACAATGACTACCAGCCATGATGCTAATCATGATTTGGTAACAGAAGAATATTATAAAGCCGAACTTGGCTACCAAAAAGAAATCGATGCTGAAAGAAATGCAAGTATCGCCTCTTCACAAATAGAAATTAAAAAATCTCCTGAGGGTTTACTCGTAATTTTTCCTGATGGATATGATGATACCAATGTAAAAGGTATCGTATCCCTTTATAGACCATCCAACAAGAATTTGGATTTTAACTTACCCATTAGTTTATCCAATTCACATTTGCTCATACCTGACAATCAATTGTTGGATGGTCGTTGGGATATTAAGGTTTTCTGGGAACATGAAGAAAAAGAGTTTCTTCATAAAGAGAGTATAACATTTTAAATTATGCTATTATCTGCCCTCATATTAGGTCTCATGGGAAGTTTGCACTGCGTTGGTATGTGCGGACCCATTGCCTTTATGCTTCCGGTAGATAGAACAAACAATTATAAAAAATTTGGACAAATATTCATTTATCACTTTGGGCGATTAATGGCATATGGATTAATTGGTCTTGTTTTTGGTCTGTTAGGAAAAGGACTTTCCATTTTTGGCATACAACAAAAACTGTCTATTGGTATAGGTATTATTATGATATTGATTGTATTGATCCCTTATAAAACCTTCAACAAATACAACCTGTCAAAACCTATTTACAAAGTCATATCTAAAGTAAAGAACCAACTGGGCAAAGAGCTTAAAAAGAAATCGCCAGATACATTTTTAACCATAGGTTTCTTAAACGGATTTTTACCCTGCGGACTGGTTTACATGGCTCTTTTTGGTTCTATTGCAATGGGCGATGCTTTGCAAGGTAGTTTATATATGATGCTTTTTGGCGTTGGTACTTTACCACTTATGACAGTCGCCATTTATTTCAGTAATTTATTAAAAGGCGGTATACGTCAAAAAGTGCAAAAAGCCATTCCTGTATTTGTTATTATCATTGGTGCTCTCTTTATTCTTAGAGGTCTTGGCTTGGGCATTCCTTATGTATCCCCTGCCCCAGTTACCCAGTTAGTATCTAGTGCTATAGAATGTCATAACTAATGACGATATCCAAATAAATCTATTCATATGAAACCGTTACCGAACGATATTGTACTTCGCCCTAGGTTTCAATTGCACATACCAAAAAATAAAGAAATTGTTCTTAGCAAGTTTGAACAATCAAAAGAGAATCCGTTTTTGGTAAAACGATTAGATGAGCATGTATTCATCAAGTTCAATCAAAAAGAGCATCACTTTTGGTCACCACAGCTCCATTTAGAAATAGATGAAGTAGATGATATTAGCTGTAAGCTATATGGTGTTTTTGGTCCTAACCCTACCCTATGGACCTTCTTTATGTTTGTACACTTTATAGTTGCTACTTTATTTATAATTATAGGTATTTGGGCATATTCAAGTGCATCATTAGGTAAAAACTATCATATACAAGTTGGTCTTATGGTACTATTGGTTCTTATTTGGTTTGTATTATATTTTGCCGGTAGAAGCGGTAAAAAGAAAGGCGAGCCACAAATGCAGCAATTACTAGACTTTATGCAGAATGTTCTTACAGCATAAATTTTAATTGTTACAAACTCATCATTATATTTAGAGCACCGAAATAAACAACTACCAAACGTATGAAACGCATCTTACTTTTAGCAATAACACTAATATTCCTTAGTGCAGAAACGACTATAGCCCAACACAAAAAAGAAGAGCCAAAAGGTGTAGATAATGTAGCCTATAAATGGGGTAAAATGGCTTTGGATGCAACAGCATCAGATACCGAAAAATTTAAACCAAGACCAACAATTACTTCTCGTTATTTAGGGTTGATTTTCATTTCTATTTTTGATGCATGGTCGGTATATGATGAAAATGCAATTCCTGTTTACCTAAAAAATATAGAAAGAAGACCTTTAGTTGAGCAAACACTTTCAAATAAAGAAATTGCCATTAGTTATGCCGCTTTTGGTGCCATGAAAGAGTACTATTATTCAGATACCAAAATGTTCAGGAAATTTATGGTTGAATTAGGTCTTGATCCAGACAACACTTCAATGGACCCCACTACCCCTGAAGGTATTGGAAACTTAGCGGCCAAAGCAACTATAGAAGCAAGAAAAAATGATGGTAGTAATCAATATGGCAATGTAGAAGGCTCAAACGGAGAAGCTTATTTTGACTATACTAATTACAATCCTGTAAACACTGCAGATGAAAGTACAGATATTAACCGTTGGCAACCTAAGTACTTTTCTGATGGAAAAGGGGGACAATATGCACCAGGGTGCCTTACGCCCTACTGGCAAAAAGTAACACCTATTACTATGACATCTGCCGATCAATTTAGACCGGGACCGCCACCAATGTATGGTTCTGAGCAGTTGAAAAAAGAAGTAAAAGAAGTGGTTGATTTACAAGCTAACCTTTCTGATGAAGATAAGGCTTTGGTCGAGTTTATGCGTGACGGTCCACAATCTGTTCAACAAGCTGGCCACTGGCTAAAGTTTGCCCAAGATGTCTCAAGACGCGACAACCATACTTTAGACCAAGATGTAAAAATGTATTTCTTAACTGAGATTACCGCTATGGATGCTTTTATAGCGTCTTGGGATTCTAAGATGTTTTATGACTATGCAAGACCTTACGCATTGGTTCATGAATATTACAAGGACAAAACGATTAAAGCTTGGGGCGGACCTGGAGTTGGTGTAATAGAAATGAAAGGACAAGATTGGAGACCTTATTCTCCAGATATTTTCTTATGCCCACCATTCCCTAGTTATACTTCTGGTCATAGTACCATTAGTGGTGGCTGTGCAGAAGTACTTCGTTTATTTACTGGCGATGATTACTTTGGTGAATCGGTAGAATTAACACCAGGAACCTTAACTGAAATTGATGCTGCTTTTTATGGAAAACCGGTGACTATTACCTTCCCAACATTTACAGAATCGGCAAATATGGCTGGTATGTCTAGAGTTATGGGAGGTTATCATATTCAAGCGGACAACATAGCCGGTTTAGAATTAGGTAGAGATGTGGCTAAACAAGCATGGAAATTCTATAATGAGCACTTAGGTATTAAATAATTATCTTTAAGAATACCCAAAACAAATAAACCCAAGGCTTTCACCTTGGGTTTATTCTTATCTATAGTATAGGTTAGTATCTATATTTTAAATGTGATTACAGGTATTCTAGCATGATTAACTACATCTTCTCCAATGCTGCCATTAAACATATGTGAGATTCCTTTACGGCCATGTGTAGGCATTGCTATGGCATCTGCTAAAATGGTATTACCATAATTCAATATACCTTGTTCTACACTGTAATCGTTGTAAATCTCAACTTGTTGTGCCGAATTGGCCTTAGTTAAAAACTTATTTATTTTTTGATAGGCATCCCTATTACTTAAGAATTCATCGTTTGGCGTATTAATGAAAACAACCTCCATACTAGCACCTAACATTTCTGCAAATTCCTTAGCTTTTTGAAAGGCAGGTAAGTTATCATCGTTAAAATTGCACGCGAACACAAAACGGTCCAAACTTAGACTAGTAATCTCGCCTTTAATTACTAAAACAGGTACCGTTGCGTTACGAACTACTTTTTCAGCATTAGAACCAATAAACATTTCTTCTAATCCGCTAGCACCATTAGAACCCATTACAATTAAGTCTGCACTATGTTCTTCTGCAATAGCATCTAACTCACTAAATACTTTATAATGCTTTATTACCGGCGTTACCTTAACCCCTTCTAAATAAGGTTTTTCCAAAAACTCCTTTAAATTCTTTTCGGCAAGCTTTACCAAGAATACGGTTTGTTCAATATAAATACCATCAGGTGATGATAGTATTGCCTGATTTAGTTCTAACATGTGAACCACTAACAGCTCTACATCATGCTTTTTAGCCAAATCGGATGCTGCTTTTAGTGCTTGTTCTGATTGTTTTGAAAAATCTGTAAGTACAATTATTTTTTTCATGGTAATTTTATTTAGCAATTATTAAGATCAGGAACTTCTATTTCTTTTATTATTTAAACAGTCATTGAAAATATCTTGGTATCCGGTTTTTTCTTTTGTAATGGCAAATCAAAAGCCATACATACATTTCTAACAAATGGTCTACCCTTTTCGGTTATTTGAAGGCTACCTGCGGTAATGTTGACCAAGCCATCTTCTCTCATTTCTTCTAACCTATTTAGAATACTATCCATTTGTGGTAGATGTAATTTAAATTCGCTCCAAGATGTTTTAAACTGACACATTAAATTTAAGATATGTCTTCTTATAATTTGATCTTCCTCTGTTAAAATATGACCTCTATAAAGCGGTATAATATCATTCTCTACCAAATTCTGGTATTCTTCTACATTTTTTACGTTCTGCGTAAAACCGTACCAACTATCACTAATACTAGATGCCCCTAACCCGATCATTAAATGGGTGTTAGAGCTGGTATAGCCCATAAAATTTCTATGTAGTTTACCATTTTGCATAGCTTTGTACAGACCATCTGTAGGCAAAGCAAAGTGATCCATACCTATTTCATGATAGCCATAGTTCAAAAGCAATTCCTTACCTGCTTCATACTGCTTTCTCTTTTCGTCTCCCGCAGGTAAATCTGCATCGTTATACCCTCTTTGTCCATTACCTGCCAACCAAGGCACATGCGCATAACTGTAAAAGGCAATACGGTCTGGTTTCAGCTCTTTGGTCTTTTCTATGGTATTTTTAACATGTTCCAATTTCTGATGTGGCAAGCCAAAAATTATATCATGACTTACAGATTCATAGCCTATTTCCCTAGACCAATCTGTAACATTTTTTACGTTTATAAAAGGTTGAATTCTATGAATTGCCTTCTGTACGGTTTCATTATAATCTTGAACCCCAAAACTTACCCTTCTAAAACCAACATCATATAAAGCTTGTAAATGCTCTTTGGTTGTATTGTTTGGATGTCCTTCAAAACTAAACTCGGCATCAGCTGCTTTTTCGGCAAGTCTTAGAATTCCATCTATTAAATACTTTAAATTCTCTGGTTTGAAAAAAGTTGGTGTGCCTCCACCTAAGTGCAGTTCCTTTATTATAGGTTTCTCATCAAACATATCACTATATAATCTCCATTCTTTTAAGACAGATTTTATATAGGGCATTTCAACATCGTGTCGTTTTGTAATACGCTTATGGCATCCGCAGAACGTACACATACTTTCGCAAAAAGGCAGGTGTATATAAAGGCTAATACCAGATACTGCATTGCTCACATGAAAACTCTTTTTTACCGAAGCTTCCCATTTTTTTCCAGAAAAGGTATTGATATCCCAAAAAGGAACCGTAGGATAACTGGTGTAGCGAGGACCAGGCACATTATACTTTTGAACAAGCGAACACATATGAATTTGTTTTTTGACAAACATACATGTCATTACCAGTTTAAAATATGATTTATATCAGTTCAAGCATTAATGAAAAAAGATAACTTTCCAAAAAAACTAAAGCATCAATAGACAGGCTTATGTAACCAATGTTACAATACTAACATGTAAGATCTAATAATTTTGTTTTTAAATTTAATAGCATGTTACCACAGGGTTCTAAATTGTACAGTATTATATTTTTAAAATGCCCACGTTGCCACAAAGGTGAATTCTTTGAGGCTAATCCTTATAAATTAAGTAACTTCAATAAAGTAAAAGAGCGTTGTCCAAAATGTGATTTAAAATATAGCATTAAACCTAGTTTTTACACAGGTTCTATGTACGTGTCTTGTGCAGTTGGTATTGCCGTAGCTGTTGCTGCGTATGTTCTAACCTTACTTTTTGGTCTAGAGCTTTCTATAGGCGCGTTATTTGTAGTGATAGTTACCGCATTGGTATTAGCAATGCCCTGGATTGCTGCAGTTTCTAAATCTATTTGGGCGAATATATTTTTTAAATTTGATAAAGAAATAGCAAAGAAAATTAATTAACTAAGAATGATTCAGGACTTAAAGGAAGAATACGGAGATATCTTTGAAGAAGAGCTCATCAATGAAATTGTACAGGTAGGTACTTTTAAAGAAGTGCCAGAAGGTTATAAATTCATGGAAATCGGTGACTACATTAGAGGTATGCCTTTGTTAATTTCTGGAGCCATTAAAATCTTAAGAGAAGATGAAGATGGTGATGAGTTACTATTATATTATCTAGAAAAAGGTGACACCTGCTCTATGACCATGGCATGTTGTATGGGCGATAAAAAAAGTGAAATAAGAGCCATAGCCGAAACAGATGCCAAATTGATTATGGTGCCTATTCAGAAAATGGAAGAATGGACCGCTAAATATAAATCTTGGAGAAACTTCGTATTTAATAGCTACCATGTTAGATTAAATGAGCTTTTAAGCACCTTGGACAATATTGCTTTTCAAAAAATGGATGAGCGCTTAATTGGTTATCTGAAAGAAAAGGCAAGAGTAACAAATGACAATATTATTCATAGTACCCACCAAGATATTGCCTATGACCTACATAGCTCTAGAGTGGTTATTTCTAGACTTTTAAAGAAGTTAGAAGAAATGGGTAAAATTAAACTTCACCGTAATTATTTAGAAATATTAGATTTATAACACCTCTGTAACTATTGTTACTGCGCAGGTTTCTTACCCAATTTACATTTGTAATATTAATTATATTACATGGAAATCTTGCATATTTTTGGGTATATCAGTGCCCTAATAATTGGTATATCTTTAGGTCTTATTG
This sequence comes from Maribacter sp., assembly GCF_039968975.1. Classification (GTDB taxonomy): domain Bacteria; phylum Bacteroidota; class Bacteroidia; order Flavobacteriales; family Flavobacteriaceae; genus Maribacter. The sequence goes on from NZ_JBDVOT010000285.1 coordinate 8,291, forward strand.
GTGGGGGCGGCTCTATTCTTGCCGTGCCCGTTTTAGCTTATCTTTTTTCTATTAACGAAAAAGCCGCTACCGCCTATTCTCTCTTTATAGTTGGTGCCAGTGCACTTGTAGGTGGCTGGAAACAACATTTAAAAGGTTATGTAGATTGGCGTACCGCTATCGTTTTTGGTATTCCTGCAATAATAGGTGTAACGTTGGTTAGACACTATGTGGTACCGGCAATGCCCAATATTTTATTTGAAATTGATAATTTTCAATTTACACGTAGAATGGCCATGTTTGGTCTATTTGCAATTTTAATGATTCCTGCGGCGTACTCCATGCTTAAAAAAGAAAAGAGGATTGATAATACGGGAGTGGTTGCCTATAACTACCCTTTAATTTTATTAGAAGGACTTTTGGTAGGTAGTATTACGGGACTAATTGGTGCAGGTGGCGGATTCTTGATTATACCGGCATTAGTGGTTTTGGCAAATGTTGAAATGAAAGTTGCCGTAGGCACCTCTTTAATTATAATTGCCATAAAATCTTTAATGGGTTTCTTTCTGGGCGACGCCATGACAATGCTCATAGATTGGGAGTTTCTTGCCATTTTCACATCAATTTCATTCGTAGGTATTTTTATTGGTAGTTACCTCAGTAGTTTCATTGACGGTAAAAAACTAAAGCAAGGTTTTGGCTATTTTATTCTTGTTATGGCTGTCTTTATTTTCTATATGGAATTCTTTAAATAAATTTTGGCTTATGTGACAAAAGTCACAGTATAAGACTATTACAAAGGGTAATTTTATGCTACTAATCAAAACATACAACAACATGAAAGTAGAACAAATTTATACCGGATGTTTGGCTCATGCAGCCTATTATATAGAAAGTAAGGGTGTTGCGGCAGTCTTTGACCCACTGCGTGAGGTACAGCCTTATTTAGACAGAGCCAAGAAAGACAATGCAAAAATAAAATACGTTTTTGAAACTCATTTTCATGCCGATTTTGTTAGCGGACATTTAGATTTACAAAAGAAAGCAGGTGCAGAAATTGTATTTGGACCTGGTGCAAAACCTGCATATAAAGCAACTACAGCTAAAGACAACCAAGTATTTGAAGTAGGTGATTATAAGGTTAAAGTAATACACACTCCTGGTCATACTATGGAGAGTACCACATATCTTTTAATTGATGAGACAGGTAAAGAACATGGTATTATTACCGGTGACACCTTATTTATTGGCGATGTTGGCAGACCAGACTTGGCACAACATGTGGTTGCAGATTTAACCGAAGAAAAGCTTGCCGGGTATTTATACGACTCGCTTAGAAATAGAATCATGCCACTTAATGATGATTTAATCGTTTACCCTAACCATGGCGCAGGTTCCGCTTGTGGTAAGATGATGAGTAAAGAAACTACTGATACCCTTGGGCATCAAAAGAAAGTAAACTACGCTTTACGCCCAGATATGACCAAAGAAGAATTCATTAAAGAATTATTGACAGGATTAACCACTCCCCCAGGTTATTTCCCTAAAAATGTTTTAATGAATATACAAGGTTATGAAAGTTTAGATAAGATTATGGATAGGGCCACTACCCCATTTTTACCAGATGCTTTTGAGGCTGTTGCCAATGAAACAGGTGCTTTGGTCTTAGACACTAGAAATGCCGAAGATTTTGCAAAAGGTTTTATTCCTAATAGTATTAATATTGGTTTAGAAGGTAGTTTTGCACAATGGGTCGGTGAAATGATACCAGATATTCAACAAGAGATTTTATTGGTTACCTACAAAAACAAGCACGAAGAAGCAATTACACGTTTATCTAGAGTTGGGTACGACAATACCGTTGGTTTCTTGGAAGGCGGTTTTGATACTTGGAAAAATTCAGGAAAAGATTTTGAAATAAGTAAAAGAATAGATGCTACAGAACTAGAAGCTGATTACAAGAATAACAAGCCCACAATTATCGACGTTAGAAAAAAGAGCGAGTTCGATTCTGAACATGTGGCTGGTGCCATAAACGTTCCTTTAAATGAAATTAACCAGCATTTGGCTCAATTTCCAAAAGACGATGCGTTTGTTTTACATTGTGCAGGCGGTTATAGAAGTATGATAGCGGCATCTATATTAAAACAAAGAGGTTGGACAGATTTTACAGATGTCAGAGGTGGTTTTGAAGCTATTTCAAAGACAAACATACCTAAGACAGCATACGTGTGCCCGTCGACACTATTATAATATTACATTTAAAACAGCTCTGATTTCTTCTTCAGAGCTGTTTTTAAATACTATGTAACCTAAGTTACTGTATAGCTGTATTTACATTTTTATTTTTGTTTCAATACTAAATTAAAGCATATGAAAGTAGAACAAATATATACCGGCTGTCTAGCGCAAGGTGCTTACTACATTGAAAGCAAAGGAGAGGTGGCAATTATTGATCCTCTACGAGAAGTACAGCCTTATATTAATAAAGCAAATGTCGATAATGCCAAAATCAAATATATTTTTGAAACGCATTTTCATGCAGATTTTGTTAGTGGCCACGTTACTTTAGCTAAAGAAACGGGAGCTCAAATTATTTACGGCCCTAAAGCCAATCCGTCTTTTGATGCCATTATTGCAACTGACAATCAGGTGTTTCAACTTGGCGATATCACTATTACAGCTTTACACACGCCTGGTCATACAATGGAGAGTACCACCTATCTATTAAAAGATAGTAAAGGAAAAGACCATGCCATATTCAGCGGAGACACTTTGTTTTTAGGTGATGTTGGTAGACCTGATCTTGCTCAAAAAATGGGCGAGTTAACAGAAAGAGATCTTGCTGGTTATTTATATGATAGTTTACGAAATAAAATTATGCCTTTGGCAGATGACGTAATTGTTTATCCTGCTCATGGTGCCGGTTCTGCTTGTGGCAAGAATATGATGAAAGAAACTGTAGACACCTTAGGCAATCAGAAAAAAATGAATTATGCCTTGCGTTCAGATATGACCAAGGAAGAGTTCATTGAAGAAGTAATTGATGGTCTTTTACCACCACCACAATACTTTCCTTTAAACGTAAAACTGAATAAAGAGGGTTACGAAGATATTGGAAAAGTACTTGAACGTGGTACAAGGGCATTATCGCCCGCTGCTTTTGAGGCAGCTGCAAACGAAACTGGAGCTATAGTATTAGACGTTCGTCACCAAGATGATTTTGCAAAAGGACACATACCACGATCAATCTTTATTGGTTTAGATGGTAGTTTTGCCCCTTGGGTAGGTGCTCTAATTGCAGATGTGCAACAACCTATACTACTGGTAACACCGTTAGGAATGGAAGAAGAAACCGTAACTAGATTATCTAGAGTTGGTTTTGATGGAACACTAGGCTTTTTAGAAGGCGGATTCGATGCTTGGAAAAAAGCATCAATGGAATATGATACCGTAAGTCAAGTGAATGTAGCCGGACTTAAAAAATTAATTGAAACTGAAAATGTTTCTGTTTTTGATGTTAGAAAAGAATCTGAATTTCTATCTGAGCATATTATAGATGCGGTGAATACTCCGCTAGATTATTTAAACGATCATTTAGCTGAATTTCCTAACAGTAAATCCTTTTACCTGCATTGTGCCGGTGGATATAGAAGTATGATTGCTTCTTCAATTTTAAAAAGCAGAGGTATTCACAACCTTATAGATGTAAAAGGCGGATTCAAAGCAATTAAAGAAGCTGGTATACCTGTAACTGAATTTGTTTGCCCTACTACATTATAATTTTTTATTGGTTGGTTATTGAAAGAAACGGTCATATATCAAGACCGTTTCTTTCTATCATTAAGTATTAATTAAAACAAAACATCATGTCATTTTTAAGTACACTCTTTGGTAATAAAGAACAAGAAACTACAGGCAATATAACTGTGTTGGACAAAAGAGAATATGCCACACAAATTATTGCCAATAACATAAAACCTTTTGATGTTAGAACCTCATCAGAATATAATAGCGGCCATATTAAGAAAGCGATAAACATTGATTTTTTCAATTCTGGTAACTTCAAAAATTATTTTGAAAAATTAGATAAAGAAAAGCCTGTTTATGTTTATTGCAGGTCAGGCGCAGAAGTCAAAAAGCAGCTCGTAGACTTTTAAAAATGGGCTTTGAGCAAGTATTTGATTTAAAAGGCGGTTATAACTCTTGGAATTAAAAGTAGACGAGCAATCATTTAACAGATTGCTTAATACCCTACATTAATTTGTTAATCGTATGGGTTCTAAAAATTATAGAATTGGCAATAAATATAAATTTATGAAAAAGATATTTTTATTACTCACAATTGTTTTTGCTTTTAGCTGCAAAGATTTTTCTAAAGGAAAACAACAGACAATTGATAATTCTAAAGATGAATTTTCATATGATTCTATAAAAGATGCTGATACCGAAACAAATGATAGTATACTTTTAAAAAAAGGTAAAATGATAGCCCAAAGCACGCAAAAAGTATTGGGCAAAAACCTTATGTTGAACATTCAAAAAAATGGTCTTGTAGGTGCTGTAGAATTTTGTAATGAAAAAGCATATCCATTAACAGATAGTATGGCTATTGTACATCATGCCAAGATTAAGAGAGTAACTGACAAACCAAGAAATACTAATAATAAAGCAAGTGAAAAAGAGCTTGAATATATTGAATTTTTTAAATCAAAAATTAATAACAACGAGTCTTATAAACCTATATTGACGAACGATAATGGAATTACAAATTTTTATTTCCCTATTGTTACGAATACCATGTGCCTAAATTGCCATGGTATACCAGAAACAAATATCGACCCAAAGGTTACGCAGCTTTTGAACGATAAATACCCATATGACCAGGCTGTTGGCTATAAAGAAAATGAGGTTAGAGGTATTTGGAGTATTAGTTTTAAAGACAATCAAAATAAATAAAATATGACATCAGTAATTCCTATTCAAAATTTAAAATGTGGCGGTTGTGCCAAAACAATCGTTTCAAAATTAGAGGAGATAGCAACAATTACCAATGTATCGGTATCTGTAGAATCGTCATCGGTCTCTTTTAATGCATTGAAACCAGAAGATATACTACTCGCAAAAACAAAATTAAAGTTAATAGGTTATCCTAGCTTTGATGATGATAACTCTATGCTTTCAAAAGCTAAGTCTTATGTAAGTTGCGCCACAGGTAAACTATCTAATTAATCACACAAAGAAGAAGTAATTTAAATTACTTCTTCTTTGCTTTGAAACCATGGGTCATTTGTCCTAAAAAGTCTTGTGGTAAATCTTCATCACCCGGGTAACCTAATCTTACATCACCACTATCTTCTGGTATGTAATTGGTTTTAAATATATAATCCCAAAGACTTAGGCTAATACCAAAATTTACACCATAAGTACCCTCAGGTAAATCATAGGCATGATGATATAGGTGCATTACCGGGTTGTTTACTATATATTTTAAAGGTCCCCATGTAATCTTTATATTAGAATGATTAAAATGACCAATGGCAATTGCGGCAAAATGTACAATATAGGCTTGCTCAGGTTCAAAACCACCAAGAATCATTACACCAAAAGTTTTTAAAGGTTTGTATAATAAGTTTTCCATCCAATGGTATCGTAAATGAGCCGCAAAACCCATTTCTTTGACACTGTGGTGAACTTGATGAAATTTCCAAAGAAAAGCATACTTGTGCAATAAGGTATGCGTGAACCATTGTACAAAATCTAGAACGATAAAAAATAATAGTAATTGACCCCACATTGGCCAGGCAGATATATCTATGATCGCTAAACTATTTGCTTTTATACCAATATCATTAAAAAAAACCTGTAATAATTTATAAATACCACTTATGGCTATGGCGAATAGAAAGAAATTAAAGAACATATAAAAACCGTCTAACCAAAAGTCTTTTCTAAATACACCTTGTTGTTTTCTCCAAGGAAAAACAATTTCTAATGACCATACAATCAAGGAAATTAGAATGAGTCCCCAGAAGTAATTTAGGTACCAGGGCACATCGAAAATAATGGATTTCCATGTCCAACTTAAAGTTCCTGTAATTGCATTTAAAAAGGCATCTAAATATGCTTTCATTACTATCACGCTTTGTGCAAAAATACTTTTTAAATAACAAAATCACTGTAACCAATGTTACATTTCAATTGACTGATTTTTAGCATTTTTACTTATGACCAATATCATTTTTAGCACTTCAATTTAGTACTACCTTACCATTAAAAAGTTAACTAAACGTTGCTTACTTTAAGTTAAGTCTAAAATTGAGCAACAACATTACATAATATTTTATATCATAATTTAAAAACTAGTATCATGAAAAAAAATATGGGAACAACAGATAAGTTTATAAGATTCATAATTGCCGCTATTCTTCTAATTGCGTTTTTCACAGATGCAGTTACCGGTATTTTGGGTTATGTTGCATTAGCTATTGCAGCGATTTTTATATTAACTTCTTTCGTAAGTTTTTGCCCGCTTTATACACTTTTGGGAATTAATAGTTGTAAACTGAAAAAGTAGCTTTCAAAACATATTTATAAAACATTAGATTCTATATCAAAAGTTATAATTAAGAATGACATCTAAATGAAACATATCTACTTTATTAAAAAATAAATTAGGATTATCTAGTATATCACCATTTCCTATTTTAGAGGTCAATAATAGCTCTGGTCTTAAACGCTTCAGCTTTTTAATATTGAAGAAAATATCTAGATTTATATGCGTGTAATCTGGCATAGCATATTTATTTAAAACAGCATCAGTTGGATCTGGTTTCCAGTGCTTACCAATACTTAATATAGATATAAGATTTAGATCATTTAACACTGCAAAGTCCTTTTTGTAATTTAAAACCAAAGCATGATTATCTGCGGAACCTTCGCTACGTTCTCGCTTTTGAAAACTAAAAAGATCTTCTCTGCCCCATTCTCTTGGAGATATAAATTGACCATGTGGTAATATTCTATTGTATGATAAAGTAAGTAGTCCTGCTTTGCTTTCATGAGCAATTTTTAATCCTACTATGTCTGCAGAATTTTGGTTGTAATAGCGAAGCGAGTCTACACTGTTTCCACCATTACCCACCTTATTTTGATGTAACCACTCCCCTTCTAATATCAATGATTTAGATATATTATAAGATGGTTTTACATAGATAGAATTCGATATGTTATCTAGAAATTGATTCCATATATTCACTTTAAAATTATCGGTTATCTTATAATCCACATTCGCCAATAGTATATAATCAGATGCCGTATTATTGGCATACTGCGATGCCGTACCTAAATTGTTTCTACCTACGGGGTAAGTTCCTATGCTTTCTCCTATTCCATAAAACTCTCCTGTAGATCTTGGTGCTATTTCATTTAGTACACCTAATTGAAACTTGGTCTTTTCTGCATTAAAATTATACCAAAACCCTTGGACCAAAGTAGGTATCATTCTGCCATCTTCTGGGTTAATCAACGGTGTATTAATTTTTATCCGCCCAAGCGTAAATGAATGCTGAGCTAGGTGATATTTCGCATACAGTTCTCCTAATAAAAAAACCGCATCATTACTTAAATCTAACCTATCAAATAACCCTTCTTCATACCTACTTATTCTTCCTGTGGTGGCATCAGGAGCCTTCAAATCTTGTAAGCCAATATTGGTTGAGTTGTAAAGGGCCACTCCTAATTCTAAATTCTTTAATAATTTATACTCGTACTTTATTTTACCACCCGTTGCAAACGCATTAAAGTCTTTCAATTCCCCTTTATTTGACGTCATCATATAATACGTACGCCATTGCCCAGATAATGTGCCTTTTTTCTTTACCGCAACAGAATCTTGTGCCTTAGAAAATATAGGCAGACAAAAAATGAGCAGATATATTAATCGCATGGGGTTACTTTGTTTTAGTGATTCCGTATTTCTCTTTATAGAAATCCATTATTGGTAAAAATGGTCCATTTTTATGTTGCTCTGGAGAAAAATCGTCTACCCACGGTCCGTAGGGTGTAGAGACTGGTTTTAGCTTCTTATCAGGATAATCGTTTTCAGTATTTAATTTATGTGGTCTAGAAAAACTATTGATGTATCCTGCTACATGGTAAGCCTCTTCATCAGTCAGTTTTGGGTTATCCCATGTTGCTTGTAAATAAGGCATATTACTCTTAATAAATTCTGCCGAAGTGATTACCCTATGCATACCTGCACCATCGTTAAAACTATCTGGACCCCATAGTGGTGGATACGTGTAGCTTTTACCATCAATAGCATTGAGAACTCCCGCTCCATTTTCACCATGACAGATAACACATTCTTTTTGATATACCTGTCTTCCTTTTTCTAAATTCACAGCTACAGCAGGTACCTTTATTTTTGGGTATCCTTTAAACTCGGCCTTTCTATCCTCTGGCACCCCTTCACTCAACCAATCCATATAAGCTACTATGGCCACCAATTTATCTGAGTCTGACGGAAGCATTTTTCCATTCATACTGCGCTCCATGCACCCATTAATTCTATCTTGAATAGTACCCACTTTATTGCCCCTACCACCAAACTGTGGAAATCTCTCTAAAATACCTACCCATGACCCTGAACCTGCCTGAGCTCCTTTTTGTAAATGACAATTGGCACAAGCCAAATTATTACCGCTATATCTATCTTCGGCACGCACTGCATTGGGACCCATATATTTTGAAGTCTCAGCTATTAAATAATAGCCTTTTTTGACCACCGGCGACATATTCTTAATTTCAGCGATTGCATCTTTGGGTTGCCATTTGTCAATAACTACAATATCCTTTACTTGTATTGTTTCTTCACTTTCTTTAGTAGGCTCATAGTTCAAAAGCCATATAAAGACTAGCCCTACTAACACAAACATAATTGTAAAGAGCTTAAATAGTTGTTTCGCTAAAATTCGTAAATCACCCATAGAAATGTAATCTTACGCTAATTTAAATAACGAATCTATAAATATTGAAAGTTTATTGATGTAACAATAGTTACACTTGCGTTAAATGCTTTAACTTACTTTCATTCTTTTCTAAAATTACGGACATTAGTAACTTATATTATTAAACCAACAAATCATTCATTTTAAATATAACGAGCACATGAGAAAAGCACTTTTACTTATTATAGCAATTATGGCAGTACAACTTACAACGGCACAAGAATGGACAACACCTATAATAGAAGGCTATGGAAAAATTAAGGAATTCAAAGAGGTAGCCATACAACCTGACCCTAACAAAGAATATAAACTTGTTTTTGACCTAAAAGATGAGCGTGAGTTGGATGGCATTAATATTGGTTATTTCAAAATTGCAAGAATGATTAATATGCTAGGTGCAGGGGGTGTTTCTGCCGATAAAGTAAATATCATCGCTGCTGTACATGGTGGTGCCACTTTCACTGCTCTAAACGAAACTAAATACAAAGCTAAATATGAAAAGGAAAACCCAAATGAAGCTGTAATAAAATTATTAAAAGATTACGGAGTAGAATTTTATGTTTGCGCGCAAGCTGCTGCCGCAAGAGATATTAGCGCTGCAGATTTAAACCCGAATACAGAATTAGGATTATCCGCAATGATGGTCCTTGCCAATTACCAAATGGACGGATATATTTTTATGCCGTAAGCACTTATTTATTTAGATAAGGCGTAAGGTTTACATACAAAAGCGACTTTTGACAAGATTACATTACTATAACTTTTAAATATTAACAATGGCAAATTCAAGTTTATCGAAGATTGGATTAAATACAGAAGATTCAAACGATATTGCAACACAATTAAACGACCTATTATCAAATTACCAAATGTTTTATATGAACCTTAGGGGTTTTCATTGGAATATTAAGGGTCGAAAGTTTTTTGAGCTTCATTTAAAATTCGAGGAACTTTATAATGATGCCTTAATCAAGGTTGATGAAATTGCAGAACGAGTGCTAACCTTGAGCAACACTCCAATACATACGTTTACCAAATATATTGAACAATCTGAAATAGAGGCTAGTGAAAATGTGGTTGATGGCGATAAAGCTATAGACAACATTTTAGATAGTTTAAGCATACTTTTAAAAAAAGAAAGAGCTACCCTAAAAATAGCTGCCGAAGCCGAGGATGAAGGCACTGTTTCTCTAATGAGCGATTATATTACCGAACAAGAAAAATTGGTTTGGATGCTATCTGCTTACCAAGATTAAATTTTTAATATAACTTTTTGATCCCCAAAATTTGTAAATCAAGTTTTGGGGATTTTTTTTACTATCATTTTAAGAAAAATATAGAACAACCTTTTGAATACGTGATTTTTAGGTTAAAACTAAACCTGTTTTCATTACATGAATTTTAAAACATATTTACCATAATTATTCGCCTTTAAATGTAACATTGGTTACCTTTAATTATCATGTGAATTATACCTTTACATATATAAAAACATTGAAAAGAATTTAGACTATGGAAGACATGCTTTTCTATGACCGAATGCAATTTGCTTTCACTATTACTTTCCATTATTTGTTTCCACAACTTACTATGGGGCTTTCATTAATGATCGTCTATTTTAAATGGAAATTTCTTAGAACTCAAATTATAAAATATAATGATGCCGCTAAATTTTGGATGAAAATTTTCGCTCTTAATTTTGCTATGGGTGTAGTCACGGGTATACCTATGGAATTTCAGTTTGGGACTAACTGGGCAAAATTCTCTGAACTTACAGGAGGAATTATAGGACAGACACTTGCTATGGAAGGTATGTTCTCTTTTTTCTTGGAATCATCATTTTTAGGTCTCTTTCTTTTCGGAGAAAAATTAATGGGTCAAAAGCTGCATTTCTTAACTGGCTTTTTAGTATTTCTAGGTTCATGGGCCAGTGGTTATCTTATAATTGCTACACAATCATGGATGCAGAACCCTGTAGGTTTTGAAATTTTAGAAAACGGAAAATTTGTTTTAAATAATTTTGGTGCATTATTTTCTAATCCGTGGTTACTACCATCTTATTTGCACAACCAATTAGCTTCCGTTATAACTGCTTCTTTTGTAGTAGCGAGCATTGGTGCTTTTTATTTGTTAAGCAAGAAGCATAATGAATTTGGTAAATTGTTTCTTAAAACTGGTGTAATTTTCGGATTGGTGTCTTCTGTACTTGTTGCATTCCCAACTGGTGATCTAGTGGCAAAAAATGTAGTAAAATATCAACCTGTGACATTTGCTGCAATGGAAGGTATTTTTGAAACTGAAGAAGGTGGTTCTGAAATTGTATTGATCGGGCAACCGGATATGGAGTTCAAAAAACTGGATAATAAAATTGCCGTTCCCAATGTACTTAGCTTTCTAACGTATCAAAAGTGGCACGCTCAAATAAAAGGTCTGAACGAATTTGATGAAAAAGACTACCCTACCAATATACCTGGATTATACTATTCTTATCATATTATGGTTGGCTTGGGAACTATTTTCATAGGCTTAATGGGTATAGCTGCTTTTCAACTATGGCGTAAAAAATTATATACTAGCAAGTGGATCTTATGGTCTATCATGTTCATGCTTCCTTTTCCATACATTGCAAATACCACTGGTTGGTACACTGCTGAACTTGGACGCCAACCCTGGTTGGTATATAACCTACTAAGAACCTCTGAAGGTGCTTCACCTACCGTATCTGCAGGTAATACACTGTTTACCCTACTAGGATTTATAGGGCTGTATTTATTACTGGGAATGTTATTTTTAATTCTCGCCGGTAAAATCATAAAAAAAGGACCTGAACTTCAAAACTCATAAATTATGGAATTATTCTGGTACATTGTTTTAATGGGCATGCTTGGTATGTACGTCATTCTAGATGGTTACGATTTTGGTGCTGGCATAGTACATCTGTTCTTTGCTAAAAAAGAAAAAGATAAAAAAGCGGTAACTAACGCTATCGGTCCTTTTTGGGATGCCAATGAGGTTTGGTTAATTGCATCTGGCGGAGTTTTATTTTTTGCTTTCCCTACCCTGTATGCGTCTTCTTTTAGTGGTTTTTACTTACCGCTAATTATGATTCTATGGCTGCTGATCTTTAGAGCCATTGGTCTAGAACTTAGGGGGCAATACCATAACGAGATGTGGGAGTCTATTTGGGACAAGGCTTTTGGTATAGCCAGCTTGTTACTAGCACTATTTTTTGGTGTAGCTTTAGGCAATGTTGTACGTGGTGTAAATTTAGGTATGGTAGAAAATGGAGTATCTGCCTATGAAGCCCATTACTTCTTTTTACCCCTGTGGAACCCCACCTTTAGCCCTACGGCAGAACATTTAGGTATTATAGATTGGTTTACTCTATTGCTAGGTATTATTAGTGTGGTTGCACTTACCATACATGGTGCTAACTGGATTATTTTTAAGACCAATGCAGAATTGAATACTAGATTAAAATCAATAATTTTTAAATTGAATTTTGTATTGTTGGCACTTGTAATAACTTCAATACTTATTTGGCATATCATAGAACCTAAACCATTTACAAATTTTCTTGACAAACCTTATCTATGGCTTTTTCCTATTATTACTTTAACAGGACTTGTTGGTCAATTTTGGATTAAAAAATTTAAAAAAGACGGGTATGGTTTTCTCTTTTCGGCTTTATTTCTGTTTGGTGGTTTTGCCTCTACGGCGGCTTCTATTTTCCCGAAAGTATTACCATCAACCAATTCTGTAAACCCATCATTAACTATTTATAACGTGGCAGCTGATGAATACGGATTATCCGTTGGTGTTTACTGGTTTGCCATTGCCATAGTATTAGTTGCCGTTTACATGTATGTGCAATACCGCATTTTTAGTGGTAAAATGGATGACGTGGGCTACGGCGAGCATTAAATAATTTTTATAACAATGACCGGCTCATTAATTTCTCTGTTAAGCATAGCTATGGGTATTATAGCTGCAAATATAATGGGGTTGATGTTTAAGCACTATTCATTTGGTGTCACCGGAAATACGCTTATAGGAGTATTTGGCAGTATTCTCGTCATTAAAACCTTTGGTAGATTAGGCTTTAACGCTTGGTATATAATACAAAACGGCGATTTTAGTTGCTCACTATTAGCAATTAATTTAGTAATATCCTCTTTGGGTGGATGTTTAGGTTTAGTCGTTGCAAAAATAGTTTATCAAAAACTTAACAATAGCTAAAATCACTCACTATTAGACACTTAAACCTCATATCCTTGTTTGAAATATAACTATGTAACTATTGTTACTTTATATTGATGCCCTATATACGTTCTTTGCGTTTTAAAACTAGATTTTTCAAGAAAATGAATTTACTATATGATCCCTGGCCATGGTATATTGCCGGTCCTTTAATTGCGCTGACAATGTTTATTCTGCTTTACGTAGGTAAACAGTTTGGCATGTCTTCAAACCTTAGAACCATGTGTTCTATTGGTGGAGCGGCTAAATATTCTGATTTTTTCAGATTTGATTGGAGAGCGCAACGTTGGAACCTTGTAGTTGTGCTAGGTGCCATAATTGGCGGTTTTATTGCTTCAAATTTCATGTCGGACAACACGGTAAATATTAATCCAGAGGTTGCTCAACAACTTGCTACGGATTATGGAATAAATAGTGCCGGCGAAGCTTATTTACCACCTGAGCTATTTGCTTCTGAAAACCTAACCGACCCTTTTGTTCTTGCTGTTTTAATTTTAGGTGGATTCATGGTTGGTTTTGGTGCACGTTATGCCGGTGGTTGCACTAGCGGTCATGCCATATCCGGTCTAAGTAATTTGCAATTGCCTTCTTTAATTGCCGTAATAGGTTTCTTTATTGGTGGGCTAGTTATGATTCACCTTTTATTCCCCCTAATTTTTAACTAAATGAAGTATTTAAGTTATTTGACCATAGGTATATTTTTCGGTATCATCATGTATAAATCTGAAGCTGCATCGTGGTTTCGAATTTATGAAATGTTCCAATTTGGATCTTTTCATATGTATGGTATTATTGGTTCTGCATTGGCCATAGGTGTTGTGGGTGTACAAATCATTAAAAAGAACAATATTAAATCTATAGATGGAACTGAAATGAACTTACACCCTAAAAACAAAAGTGTTGCCCGCTATTTAATTGGTGGTATCATTTTCGGATTAGGATGGGCATTGGCAGGTGCTTGCCCAGGACCAATGTATGTGCTTGCAGGAGCAGGCTATTTTTCAATTTTAATTGTAATTGCAAGTGCCATTCTTGGAACTTTCGTATATGGTATTATAAAAGACAAGTTACCTCATTAAAACTGGTTTAGTTGTGGTTTGATATTTTAGGAGACAGCCACAACCACCCCACACCTAATAAAAATATGATGTAAAATAGAATTGGAGACATAGGGCTTTTTATTACTACTGCCCTATTTTCTTTTACCTCAGCGCTAAAATGTTTGGTATTGGCAGCTCTGTTTTTGAATGCGGATAAAGATTTCCAATCATCAGGACCATACACGTAGTATGAAAATTTTGAGGTACTGTCAGACTCAACTTTTAAGGTATTCCATCCTTTTTTCGTGGGATAAATTGTTCCCGTATATTTAAAAGGCACCGTTGCATTCTGAAGCAAAGAAACCCTATTTTCATCTGTATGTATAACAGATAGCTCTTCTAAACTTGTTCGTAATGCAAAAGAATAAGGCTCATCTATTTTAGGTATCTCTGTTAGGGATTGCCACTGTACCGACTGCTCTTTTTGCTTTACTACGTTATCTAAAATCTGGGTCCAAATATTCTTGTACACTTGATCTTTTCCATTCAACAATAATTGATAACTATTTAACATTGTAGTAGTTGCAATCCTACCTAAGCCCATTTGTTTATAAAATGACAAATCTGTAGCTCCATTGATTCTTATAACATTTGTTGCAAAATCTTTTGTAAACTTAAATGGATATTTTTCTAATGTAATACCCGTATTTGGTAACTGAACTTCATTGAAACCGTCTCTCTTAAATGTAAAATAAGAGGTATTGGCACCTAAATTAAATAACCAGTCACTTGGTTGTATAAAAAGACCTAATCCGTTTTCCCGTATACTATTTTCAAAGCGATGCTTTATAGATCTACCAAAATTGAAATAGGTATCTGCATCTGCAATGACCACATCATAAGTATTCAAAGATGCTTTGGTAAATTGATAAACGGGCGATGCCTTGGTATTAAAATATTCAAACTTATACTTGCCTTTTGTGAGTTGACTGCGTACCGTTACTTCATAACCTGCATCGGCTAGAAAGTTTTTTAGATACTTAGTTTCAAACGTAGGAAACGTATTGACTATTAAAATGCTGACTTTCTCCTTTTCCCGAATGGTAATCGGTAACGGATTTGACTTCACTACTTTACCAACACTATCTTTTTCTGTCAATAGAAAAACAAAATTACCACTAACTTTTGGAACTGACTTCAACGAGAAATCATTCACAGAATTCTCTTTAAAACCAATGGAATCAAGACCATTACCTCTAGAATCTTGCAATACCAAAAATGAACCTTCAATAGGTTTAGAAATTTTCCCCTTTACCTTCAAATCATCTCCTAAAACAATTTGGTTTGTAAAGTCCAACTGTGTAATGCCAGACTGAATTTTATTGGGTATATATGCTGTAGGGAGACTATCAAATGCATAAAAATCGTAGGACTCTACCCCATTACCAATAATGATTAGATTGGTGAGCGAATCTAAAGCCGAACAAATCGATTTCTTAGAATTATATTCCAACACCTGAATACCCTTGTAAATACGCTCTAAACTGTCTTGTTGCTTTTTCCTGAAACCATCTGTTAAAAGCAGTCCTTGTTTATCTTGTAAAGCTACTTCGTTGGTCGGTTCAAGAATTAGTAATGCCAACGATAAAATTGAGACCAGCGCTATTAACGAATTCAGAATAAACCGCCCATTATTCGGTGCCTTCCATTCCTTAAAAATATAAGTAGCAAGCAACAACATACCTCCCATAATTACGGGAACTATCAAATCTTGCTTTAAAAATGAAAAACCTTCAATCATATACTTCCAGCTGTTTTAGAAATAATGAATTGATTTCGTCTACATACATTTTTTCAGCTCCAGGTTTTTGTAGAGGTTTTGGTAATGCCAAGAACAATCCCTTTTGAACAAACCTAAAATTTTCCATTGTTCTACCTGTATTGTTCTCTATCCTTTTTAAACCTTGTAACACCTGTAAATACTTACCAGGGTTATTTATTGCCAATTGTGCCAATTCATTGCCTGCAGCTGTAAAAAGAGCATTATCGCTCTTAGTATATTCATTTTCCTTTTGCACCAATTGTTCTAACCGACCAATAGCTTTTTCAATGGCTTCAAAAGGTTCTTCTGCTGTAGTAGATTCATTTTTCCTGTAATTTTTAATATCCTTTATTTTACCGGTAAGTCTACTGTCTTCTTTGATCGGTGGTGGATCAAAACCTATTCTGTGTACATAAATACGCGCGCTATTCTTTATTTCTTGAATATATTTTAAGGCATCATATTGAAAGGGTAAAGACTTTTCTGGCTCATACAATCGTAAATGCAATTCGGCATCCCACATAATACTTAATGCCTTTCGCAATTTCGTTTTTAGCGACTCTTCAAATAATGTGGATTCCTCTGGATCATCGTGATTATGAAGATAATCATGTAAGGGGTCCTCTGGTTCTTCGGCATCACCTTCATGCTCATGCTCATGTTGTTCTACTAAATTATGCTCATTATCACCATCATGATCATGCATGAAATCTTTTATTACATTTTCTTGATCTTCAGCATGATCATGGTCTTCACCTTCTTCATGACTTTCGATCTCGGCAGGCGCTTCTTCCATCTCAGATTCATCGCCCATAAACTGCCCATATTTTAAACGCAACGCTTTCTGATCAAACCCTAGCTCATTACTTCGAGTTTTAAATTCTTCAATCGTTATGCTCGGTTTATCTTTTAAGAGCTTCTCCGTATCAATAATCAATTGCCGTTGACTTCTGAAATAATCGGGCATTTGATCTACGCCTAAAGTTCCTTCTACTCCAAATTGTTCGCTAACCGTATCTTTGATGACTGCAAAATAGGTTTCGCTACGTGCTACATTTCTTCTCGGTTGTTTTTCATCAAAGGCTTCTATGTAGAAATACAGCTCATCGCCTACTTCCATTTTTAAAGCATTTAAATCCAATGTTTTGGTTGCTCGTATAGATTTAGCTCCTTTTGAAATGGTTTCCTTAAAATTCAATTTCTCTTCCCTAAATTTCACCGACTCGCCAGTTCCCTTACTTACCGTAGCGATGATGTAGCCTTCATTAATCCCAAAATCATCTGTAATGGAGCTTTGTAGTTGCACGAGTTTCTTGTCTGAAAAATCAAAATAGGTGTACTGTTCCAAGCCAAGTATTTCAATTTCTGGCGAATTATCTGCCGTAGCTTCTAACGAAAACAAATCGGAAGTGAACTCTGTTCCTTCTTCATTTTTGAATTTGAAACTATAGAATCCTGATGCTTTCAATGGTAATTCTATTTGATAATCTTCCCCTACTTTATTTAATGGTTTTAGTTCTCCCATTACATCTAAAACGGGTTCAACAACAGGATTATCAAATTGTAGGTTCCATATCACTTTAGAACCCGCAACTGCCTTAACATTTGCGTTAGCGGTAGTTTTACTGCCCAATCTAGTATAGGGC